>MEPT01000083.1:68647-69998 GCA_001769925.1 Bdellovibrionales bacterium RBG_16_40_8 | reverse complement strand
ATTCATATTTTATTGAGAGTATGGAGGCTTTTGGGCTAAGCTAAACGGTGCGTCATTGGTGATTTCAGTAGGGGAGATTTGTTTTTTCACTTAAGAGAAAATATGAACTCCTATATACTGCAAACTTACATTTAACTTTAGAATTTAACTTTAGAATTTAACTTTAGGAGTAGCTCGGTGGCGCAGACAGCCGATGATTCGTTATATAGAGAAACAGTTTGGCTGCCGAAAACAGATTTTCCGATGAAGGGTAATTTGCCGCAGACAGAGCCGCAGGCTATTGAGCGGTGGCAAAAATCAAATATATATACAAAAATGGCGGCAACAAAATCTGGCAAAAAATTTGTTATGCCTGATGGCCCGCCTTACGCCAATGGTAATATTCATATAGGCCATGTGCTTAACAAAGTTTTAAAAGATATTGTTATTAAATATAAAAACATGCAGGGCTATCAAGCTGAGTTTATACCTGGTTGGGATTGTCATGGTCTACCTATCGAGCTCAAAGTTACTAGTGCTCTCGGAGACAAAAAAAACTCACTTACAAAAAAAGAAATTCGCGAGCTTTGTCGAAAAGAGGCTGAAAAATGGATCAATCGACAGCGAGAGCAGTTTGTTCGCCTAGGAGTATTAGCTGACTGGGATCACCCTTACCTAACTATGCAGCCAGAGTATGAAGCTAGTGAAGTACGGGTGCTTGCCAAAATAAATGAAAACGGCGTACTTTTTCGTGGCAATAAACCTGTTTATTGGTGTCCGGCACTACAGACTGCACTTGCTGCTGCTGAAATTGAGTACCATGACCACAAAAGTCCATCGATTTACGTTAAGTTTTTTATTGAGCCTAAAGAAATTGAAAAACATAAGCTTGGGCTTAAAAAACCCACAGCGTTTGTTATCTGGACAACTACTCCATGGACGCTTCCGGCTAACTTTGCCATTTCGCTCAACGAAAATCTTACCTATGGCGCTTACGATTTAGAGCAAGAAACACTTATCATTGCTACAGAGCTGCGTGAGGCTGTTGAGAAAGATACCGGATTTACGTTAGGTAAGCCGTTTAAAACTTGGAAGGGCCGTGAGCTTGAAAAAATAAATGCGCGGCACCCGTTTATGAATCGTGATTCTATTATCGTACTTGGTGATCATGTTAGTATTGATGCGGGGACTGGGTGTGTGCATACAGCTCCTGGTCACGGGATTGACGACTATCATATGGGGGTAAAGTACGATCTGCCCATTTATTCACCAGTCGACCAAGCTGGTCGGTTTACTAAAGATATTTCGCAATATGCTGGCGAGAGTATCTGGAATGCAAATCCGCGCATTGTTGAAGATTTAAAAAAATCAA
>MEPT01000083.1:67718-68606 GCA_001769925.1 Bdellovibrionales bacterium RBG_16_40_8 | reverse complement strand
TCCGCATAATCCGCGCTCAAAAACTCCACTTATTTTTCGTGCTACTCCACAGTGGTTTATTCGTATGGAGGATAATTTCGGCTTAAGAGAAAAGGCACTTAAGGCAGTTGCAAATGACATTCAATATTTTCCGCAATGGGGTAAGGCGAGGTTGTTGGCTATGGTCAGTAATACACCAGATTGGTGTCTTAGTCGTCAACGCATCTGGGGAGTACCGATACCAGTTTTTTTCTGTAAATCGTGTGGTGAAGCCTTAGCAAAGTCTTCGGTAATGAATCGCGTGGCTGATAAAATGCAGGAGACTAAAAAAGGTATTGAGGCATATTTTGACCTAGACATAGAAACTTTCACTAAAGGAGAAAAATGTGAAAAATGTGGTCATGCCGAATTTACTCGCAGCGAAGATATTTTAGATGTATGGTTTGACTCTGGCGTATGTCACACTAGTGTTCATATTGATCGCCTGGGACTAAAAGAAAAAGAACCGGCAGATATATATTTAGAAGGTTCAGATCAACATCGTGGGTGGTTTCAGACAAGTCTTATTTCATCAGTGGCCGCCTATGAAAAACCACCATTTAAAGCATTAATCACGCACGGTTTTGTTAACGATGCCCAGGGACATAAAATGAGCAAAAGTAAGGGTAATGTAATAGACCCAGCTGATGTCATAAAAAAATATGGTGCAGAAATATTGCGCCTTTGGGTAGCACACGAAGACTATGGCGACGATGTCACTGTAAGCGAAGAAATGTTTCAGCGTGTGAGTGAGACCTATCGGCGTATTCGTAATACTATGCGCTTTCTCTTAGGCAATATCGGAGATTTTGATCCTGTACGAGATGCGGTGCCTTTTTCAGAGATGCCGCAGCTTGATCGCTGGGCGCT
>MEPT01000083.1:65709-67712 GCA_001769925.1 Bdellovibrionales bacterium RBG_16_40_8 | reverse complement strand
TAACAGAACTATTCGTCAGGTAAGTGATGCCTTCGATAATTATAATTTTTTTGCTGTTTACCATGCACTTAATGTGCTCTTTACTGTAGACCTATCGGCATTTTATCTAGATGTGCTCAAAGATAGGCTCTATACTGGTAAAAAACATGGGGTTAAACGTCGTTCTTCGCAAACGGTATTTTATGAACTTCTGAATAATTTATCGCTAATGTTAGCACCAATTTTAAGTTTTCTGGCCGAAGAGACTTATAAGCATATTCCTGGTGAGAAAAAAGAAAGTATTTTTCTTGAAGATTTTCCGAAAGAAAGACCTGAATGGAACGAGCCAAAGCTTGAAAATAGTTTTAACTGCCTTTTTGAAATTAAAGACGTGGTAGCTAAACAGCTCGAAGAACTTCGTCGTAATAAAGTTATTGGTTCAAGCCTTGATGCTGAAGTGATTTTACCGAAAAAGAAACAGTGGGTCGAGATTATTACTAATGGGCTATTTGGCATAGATGAAAGCGAGCAACTAGACTTTCTGCGTGAATTACTAATTGTATCCAAAGTCATATTCGGTGAGGGTTCTGATGTGATTGCGCAAAGAGCCACTGGCGAGAAATGTGTGCGTTGCTGGCATTATAGCTCTAAGCTAAATACGAGTAACAAATTTCCTAAGGTTTGCCCAAAATGTGTGGAGGCATTAAGCTAAAACAATGCTCGGACGTAAATACATGATTCTCATTGCTGTTACTATGGCAGTCGTCGCTCTTGATCAGTACACAAAAATGATCATTCATACGACCTTTGATCTGAATGAGTCAGTACGGGTGATCAGTGGTTTTTTTAATTTTACATATGTACGTAATACAGGTGCCGCCTTCGGAATTTTTGGCAATGCGCATGAAACCTTTCGGCAAGTATTCTTTCTATCAATACCACCAATTGCTATTTTTATAATTGTGACTTTTTTGTATGGGCTACCAGAAACCGAAAAAATAGAAATTTATGCGCTTTCAATTATTAGCGGCGGAGCAATGGGTAATTATATTGATCGTCTGCGCTTTGGCTACGTTATTGATTTTCTCGATTTTCACATTCAGCATAAATACACGTGGCCGGCTTTCAATGTGGCAGATTCAGCAATTGTGATCGGGGTCGCTGTACTCACATTATTGATGTTTCGCAAAAAACCCGTGCCAAAAGAACAATCTGCAACTTAGAAAAAAGTGTCTCTAGGGGGAAATTATTTATCCCTACATTTATATAACTCAAAATATAGTTATACCAACTTATTTACTGGTTATCAGTCTCACATATTGCCTTTGTATATTGTTTGTTTATTGGCGCGCAAAAAATAGGCCTGAATTTGCAGTCTCTCGAGCACTAGACATTTGCCTCGTTATTATGGTCTGCGGTCTTATGGGGGCGCGTTTATTTCACGTATTTTATGAAGACTTTAATTATTACCGTCAGAGCCCATGGGATATTTTTAAGTTATGGCATGGTGGCTTTGTAATTTATGGTGGATTTATTGGCGCCCTTCTGGGGTCAATTTTATTTCTTCGATACAAAAAAGAGCCATTTTGGCAATGGGCGAATTTTATGGCCCCAGCATTTGCCCTTGGGTATGGGCTCGGTCGCCTGGCTTGTTTTTTTAATGGCTGTTGCTTTGGTCGTGAGTGTCAGCTGCCCTGGGCAGTAGAATTTTCTTATATTGGCCTACCGTCTGGGCATCGGCACCCGACACAACTTTATGCTACCTTTTGGGAGCTTGGTGTTTTTTTTCTTTTACTTCATCTTGAAAAATCAAAAAGGCCAAAACCCATATTTTTGATTTGGCTTTGTTTGCATGCTATTGGTCGACTGATAATGGAGCATTTTCGCGATGATTTTCGCGGGCCAGAGATTATGGGTTTAAGTGTATCCTCGTGGCTAAGTATTAGTATTTTAGGTCTTGCCCTGGTGACCAATTTTGTCTCTAAAGCCGCAAAATAAGCCTAATATTACGAGATTATTCCGCT
>MEPT01000083.1:61385-65689 GCA_001769925.1 Bdellovibrionales bacterium RBG_16_40_8 | reverse complement strand
ATTGTGAATAATTTACAGGTTAGGAGGAAAAGCTTTATGAGAACTTCTATATTTACCACCTTACTAATTGTCGTATTTGGTACGGCCGCCATTATGGGTTGTGGCAAAAGTGACAAAAGTAGCAGTAATAATGGCTATTATTGCGACACATATGGCAATTGTTATTCAAATAATGGCAATAATAGTTTTAATAATCAAAATCTCATTAGCGAAAACACTGTAGTCTTTTCTGGTGGTTTGAATATACTAAACGGTAGCGCCTGGGGTGATGTGGTTAAAGGACTCGGCGTATGCGGCCCCAGACAAAGCCCTAACTATTTTTATTTTGACCTTGGGACCACTTTAATGTGCCCCTACATGAATGATGCGGCCCCTAGGGTGCAAATTGTATTTAATGACTATAAGTTACCTAATTCAAAAACCTCTGGAACATTTTATATCGGTAGCACATCTTTTCAAGGGCTAACCTTTTATGTGAATTGGCGCAATATTAACCAAAATTCTGCCATTGGCACTGAAATGTTGTTATCTCAAGATCCAAAGAACCAATACTTGAAAGTTGTATTTAGCGGTAAAACTACAGACAGCACGGCGCAAGTAACACTTTACTATGGTTCAAATATGTTCAGTCAGGGCTATATTTCGCGCATTCAATAATGATTATTGCGTAGTTATAGTGATAAAATCAGCAAAAAAAAAATTAGTTAATAAAAAATTAGTGAAGTGTCCAAGTTGTGGCAAGAGTGCTGAATATTCGTCAACAAACGTCTATCGGCCGTTTTGCGGTGAGCGGTGTCAAATCATTGATCTTGGCGACTGGGCATCTGAGAAATATGCTATACCCACAGCAGAACCTGATGTAGAAAATGACGGAGATGAAGATGGCAAAATTTGATGGGTCAAAAATAAAAACTATAGGCGTTTACGCCAGTGGCGGCGATGCTCCTGGTATGAATGCAGCCATTCGCGCTGTGGTGCGAACAGGTATTTTACGCAATTTAAAAGTTGTAGGTATTGTGCAAGGCTACGCAGGTTTTTTAGAAAAAGATTTTCTAGATATGGATTTACGTTCAGTAGCTAATATAATTCAACGCGGGGGCAGTATTTTAAAGGCTGGTCGCTGCCCAGAGTTTGTAAAGCCAGAAGTGCGTAAGCAGGCAATTAACAATATTCGCGAACGTGGCATAGATGGTCTTATTTGCATTGGTGGCGATGGGTCATTTACTGGAGCTAATCTTTTGTGGCAAGAACATCAAATGCCTATTGTCGGAGTGCCTGGGACGATCGACAATGATATTTTTGGCACTGAGCTCACTATCGGTTTTGACACTGCTGTTAACACTGCACTTGATGCTATTGATCGTATTCGCGATACAGCCGCAAGTCATGATAGGCTTTTTATAATTGAAGTTATGGGCCGAGATTCTGGATTTATTGCTGTGGCGGCAGGGCTTGCAGGCGGTGCCGAAGATATTTTTATACCTGAGCATCCATTTCAAATTGAACGTACGATTGAACATATCAAACGAGGTATTTCACGTGGTAAAAATTCATCCATTCTTGTCACCGCCGAAGGGGTCAAGCCTGGCCGAGCTTATGATTTAGCTGAATCTATTCGTAAACACTCAGGCTTTCTGGCGAAAGTATGTATTCTTGGTCATATTCAGCGAGGTGGTAAGCCCTCTGCAGTCGATCGTCTTATAGCTTCGCGCATGAGTGTTGCCGCAGTTGACCAACTAATTAACGGAGTTTGTGACGTTATGGTCGGCATAAAGGGAGAAGATCTGGTTTTCTTAGAGCTGCCTCAATGCCTAAAACAGAAAAAACATGTTAATAGAAACATGATTGAGCTTGCACAAATTTTATCTAATTAGTTTATCTATTTAGTTAGTCAAACTCTCTCAAGACGAGCGGCTTTTGCCATAAATTTTTTAAGAGATTTATCGGCAAAAAGTACGCTTACTTTTTGCTGCTCGCCTGAGCCTTCAACTTGAAATATCGAACCTGTGCCAAATATCGGGTGCCGAACTCGCTCACCTCTTTTGTAGTTGTCAGAAGGTTTTTGAGAAAAGCTCTCATCAGTAAAATTATCATCTTCATAGTTTGGAAAAACTGATTCTTTTTTACTATATTTTTCAGCATATCGGTCTAAAAACGCTGGCCGCTTAATGCTGGCATTAGCATTTATATATTTTTCGGGTATTTCATCCACAAAACGACTAGGCGGTCGATACTCTTCTTGACCGTAAACGCAACGAGATTTTGCGTAGCTCATAAATAAATTATGACGAGCGCGAGTCATACCGACGTAGCAAATGCGTCTTTCTTCCTCTAAGAGATTAGGGTCATCACCAGCTAAACTTCTACCTGACGGAAAAAGACCTTCCTCAAGCCCGACTATAAATACATTGTTATATTCAAGGCCCTTTGAGAGATGAAGCGTCATCAGAGTAACTGCTGCCGTGTTTTCGTTGAGATTGTCGGTATCTGAAATAAGTGCCATCTCTTCTAGAAAGGCCTGTAAAGTTGCCTCTTCTTCGCGCTCTTCTTCAAACTGCAAGATAGCATTTTGAAATTCTTCGAGGTTTTCGAGGCGAGCCTCTGATTCTGGCGTTTTTTCTTCTTTTAGTCTTTGCGCATATTGTGTTTTATCTAAAATACGCAAATAAATTTCTGAAGTCGAAGCGCTTTTTAGCTCATCTTTCATTGTTTCGATCAGATAGCGAAAGTTTTGTAGTTTATTGCACGCGCCCGAGTGCACAAGTCTTTGCATAGCAACTTGCCCTGCCGCTTCAAAAGCCGATATTTTATGTGTTGACGTCATTTTTAAAACTTCTTCGATTGTAGATTTGCCGATACCTCGAGTAGGAGTGTTTACTACACGGTAAAATGCCACATCGTCGTTGGTGTTTAAGATTAAACGCATATAGCAAATAATGTCTTTGATCTCTTTACGCTCATAAAATTTAACTGAACCTATAAGACGATAAGGTATAGAGTTACTTCGCAACTGTTCTTCGAGCACGCGCGATTGGGCATTGGTTCGATAAAATATTGCTATGTCACTTAACGAATGAGAATTGCGTCGTAATTCGCCAATTTTTCGCACCACAAAACGTGCCTCATCATACTCATTATTTTCTGCCTGCAAAGATATTTTTGACCCTGCTTCGCTTTGAGTGAATAGCGTTTTATTTTTACGTTGTGTATTATTACTAATGACGTGAGAGGCTGCCTCAACGATATTTTTACTGGATCGATAATTCTCTTCAAGTTTAATTACACATGCTTCTGGAAAATCTTTTTCAAAATCTAGAATATTTTTTATGTCGGCCCCGCGCCAGCTATAAATAGACTGATCCTCGTCACCAACCACGCAGATGTTACGATGTTCTTCGGCAAGAAGTTTAATTAGCAAATACTGAACGTGGTTTGTATCTTGATATTCATCGACAAGTATAAAGCGAAATTTTTCTCTATAGGCTTTTAATACATCAGGAAAGTTTTTTAGTAGCTCGTAGGTTTTTAAAAGTAGATCGTCAAAATCAAGAGCGTTAGCGCGACGAAGCTCTTCTTCGTATAATCGGTAAACTTCTAAAGTAGTTTCGTCCATACGAAAAAAACTTTGTGTTGCAACTTTATCAGGTGATAGCCCGAGCATTTTGGCCTGAGAAATATGATGTCTAAAAGATTTCGCAGGGTAGACTTTGTCATTTAAATTTAAATTTTTGCAAACGTGCTTTAGAACGCTTAATTGATCGCTGTCGTCGTATATTACAAAAAAAGGTTGATAGCCGAGTCGATGAATATCTTCACGTAACAGCCGGGCGCAAGAAGAGTGAAAAGTTGAAATCCATAGAGGTTCATGCAGTGGTATGCCCATGCCCATAAGTAGAGACTCAGTACGTCTGGCCATTTCACGAGCGGCCTTGTTAGTGAATGTAACTGCAAGTATTTGCCCGGGCGTGGCTTCGCCTTGAAGAACTAAATTTGCCACACGAAAGGTGAGTACACGGGTCTTTCCTGAACCGGCTCCGGCTAAGATAAGAAGTGGCCCGGTGAGTGTTTTTACGGCCTCACGTTGTGGAGCGTTTAATTCGCTAAGTAGGGATTCAATTTCCATAATTATAAAAAATTGGTATCCTATTATGGTGCAATACTCAACTATGTTATCAAAATCATTTGTTTCATTTATTGCTCTTATGTTTTTCTTTTTTTTTTGCAGCTGGATGCGCTCAGGCAAAGCTGACTCGCTCACCTCAACAAAATAAAAAACAAATTATTTTGGCTGTAGAAGTTCACTT
>MEPT01000083.1:57105-61318 GCA_001769925.1 Bdellovibrionales bacterium RBG_16_40_8 | reverse complement strand
GAGCGTTGCTTGCGTTTGCTCAAAACCGGCGAAAATGTGTTAATTAGTGCTAACTTTAAGCTCAATAGAAAGGGATTGGTTACTGATGTAAAAATTAGTGAAATTAAGCCTAAATCACCTGCTTTTAGAGAGTGTTTTCTTAAACAAATTAAACAGTTAGACCTTGGGTCTCAATTAAAAACCATACTTGTGGAGGTTGCCTTGAGTACCTCATATGCCTTACCTGCGAAGCAACTATAGCAGCGCGCCGTATAAAAAATTCTAACATCTTGATTTTCAGGCATAATTCCTAGAAAAATACACCTTACACAAAGAGGTTTATTGAATGGCTAAGTTGTCGTCAATTAATAAGAACAATCGTCGTCGCGCACTATCTACAAAACACTATAAAGCGCGTAAAGAACTTCGTGCAAAATCACTAGATCAAAGGTTGTCAGATGATGAGCGCCAAGCGGCATTTTTAAAATTACAGAAAATGCCTAGAGATGGCTCGCCAATAAGAGTGGTTAATCGTTGTGAAATAACCGGTCGCCCGCGAGGCAACTTAAAAAAATTTGGTCTTAGTCGTATAAAATTTCGTGAGCTTGCGTTAATGGGCAAAATTCCTGGTGTTACCAAAGCCAGCTGGTAATTAACGATTCAAAAAGTTTTAAGATTCTTGGTTTTCTTTTCTATAGAAAAGAAACGGTGATAAAGAATTTCATTGTTTTGGCTAAAAGCAGTGACAGTTGCCTGAAGATTGCCATTCTTAACTGAACTATCAACAATTATATAATTTAGTTTTTGTCTTTTTTCTTCAAGTATACGTTTGTTGGGTAGCTCATTGCGTGTAGGGGCAAAGGTGCGAGCATGAAGAGGGCTTGTTGTTATTTCAAAAGCTTTTATTTTTAAAGAGGGCTCATTAATTAACATAGTTTCTGTAAGATGGCGGTCTCCTGTTAAAAAAAGTATGGGTTCAGGCAAGGCACCTATTCGCGGTATAATTTCTTTAAAACTATTTGGGTGATTGCCTTCGTAAGATTCAAATTTGTGATACCCACCAAAAATTTGATCGCCGTTAAGTATCCATATAGGCTTTTCAAAATTCTTTATATTTTGTAATAACCACTCCTCTTGAGCTGTCCCCCAATGAGTTTCATCTTCTAGCTTTTCGTTATTTGGGGTGCGAAAATACCTATTATCCATAAGTGCAAACCCCATGCGAAAACCAATAAAAAAATTAGAAATTCCAGGGCCGCCAATAAGATTTACGAAATCAGGTTCCTGGGCATAAAAAATTCGAAAAATTTCAGCAGATTCTTTTCGATAGCGGTATTCACGATTGCCGTCATGCATGCCGTAATCGCCGTCATCCCAAATAGCCAGAGTTGGTACGAGCGTAGGTGCACGATATAGATCTAGCGTTAAACGTGATTGCACATAACTCATCCAAAGAGTTGATGGCAGTATGTCGCTAAAAAAAGCTCTATTTTTTGTCGCGTACATACTGTCTCCGAGCAGAAAAATAATGTCAGGTTTTTTAGAGAGAAGTTCAGCCCACATAATTTTTTGCTCGTTATAGAATCTATCATTCATGCACGATGCCGCCGCGAAATGAATGTTTTGTGCATTTAAATTTAAAGTATGAAACTCTCTTGCGTCTACGAGTGAGCCTACCGTGTCACGCATTTCAAGTATGTACGATCTGCCAGCTGTGAGATTTGAGATTTTTATTTGATCAACTGCCCAAGCTGAATCGTCTCGAGAATAATGCTGAATAGAAATATTTTTAAGCTCTAATATATGTTCGCCTTGATTAGCGCGGACAAAATAAGAAATTATTTTACCCTTTGGGACTAAAACTGTGATTTGTGTTGAAGAGTTATTGGTGTACCCTTGAAGAACCGGCAAACCCTTTAATGGCGGTATCGTGGTGCGAATAACAGGTGTGCTTACGCAGCCAATTTCTAATAAGAAAAGTAAAATTAATAATAAACGCATAAGAGTGAAGCGTAATATTATTTTACGATTTTTTGCACAATAGCGGTAGTGACTGCTTGAGTAGCAAGCAGCTCTGTTCGGTAATTTGTAGCAGTCTTAGAATCTGAAAAAAGACCCACGCTGACTCGGTACCAAGTTTTACCGTTAACGGTCGCCGGGATGTAAAACGCACTGTAACCTTTTTCTGTTAATTTTGTAGCTTGATCTTTGGCCTCTGCTTCAGAGGCATAAGACGCTACTTGGACGGTGTATTTGCCAATTGCAGTAGTAGCTACTGAGGGTAGGGCTGTCGATGGCGTTTCGGTTTTATTAACGTCTGCAGCAGGAGACATATTGTGTGCAACACGTACCGAGGCTTTGCTCGCTTCAGGCGCAGGCTTTACTGCAGGCTCTACTGCAGGTTTTATTGCGTGCTCTACTGCAGGCTTTATTGCGTGCTCTACGTCAGATTCTACTTTGGCTTTTTCACGATGGGTGTACCCTTCTTCAGTGCCAGCAGATTTTTTTTCTTTGTGTAAGGTCGAAGTTTCAGAAGCAAGGCTTGCATCACTAGCCACCGTGCGCTCTTTTTTCACGAATTCTTCTGCAAGGGTTGATATTTCTTCGTCAGATATCGGAGTAGTAGCTTCATCTTCAATAGTAGTATTTGCAGCTTGAGTCTCATTATTATTGTAATCTGCTTCAAGGGCAGCGCGTCTTGCGTCACTGTCACTTACCTGTTTGCCGACATATGTTCCTACTGAAAATGAAAGTAAAGAAATAAAAAATACCAAAACTAACTTTACCGCTGTGTCGGCTTTTGAGGTTGACGCGGATTTGCTCATATATAATCCTCCATAGATCGAAGTTACCTATTTAATAATGTTAGCGTCAATGCCCCCACTGGGTCAAATAATTGCAAGTCTTGACAAATGGTCTAGTCGGGTCAAGGCTGGCTTATGCTTAACCTTGACAAGGCGGCTCAAGTCGCACTGAAAGCGGCAATTAAAGGTCGCTATGTTTTACTCGAATATTTTGGTCGCCTTTCGCAGGTATCTGAGAAGAACCAAGCTGGTTTGGTCAGCGAAGCTGACCTTGAAAGCGAACGAGTAATAACTGAGTATTTATTAGCTGAATTTCCGGCAATGCGTGTGCTTGGTGAAGAGAGCGATTATAAAAATCCGGGCCAAGGGCCAGATATTAGTGAGCGCAAAAATGGTCTTTGGATAATTGACCCTTTAGACGGAACGACCAATTACGTACATAAATTTCCTATTTATTGTGTGAGCATTGGTCTTGAGTATGATGGAGAGTTGGTTGTTGCCGCATGCGATGTACCGATGCTTAATAAAACCTATTCTGCGATTAAGGGCAGAGGAGCTTATGTTAATGATCAAAAAATATATGTAAGCAATCGGCAAAAACTTACTGAATCTCTTTTAGCTACAGGATTTTCTGCATACGATAAATCAACAGAACAGCTTGAGATATTTGCTTCTTTAGTAAATGAGGTGCGCGGCATTCGGCGAGCCGGTTCGGCAGCTTGTGACCTTTGCATGGTGGCAGAGGGAATTTTCGATGGATATTGGGAAAAAAATTTATCTCCATGGGATACTGCAGCTGGAGCTCTAATTGTTACTGAAGCCGGCGGAGTAGTTACATCCTATGACTCAGACTCGTACAGTCCATTTGATAAAACAATAGTTGCCGGCAATCCAGATATTCAAAGGCAGATAAAAAAACGCATTGGTAGATTTTATAGGTCTTGATTGTGAGTGCCGACCTTTCGGCCTGTCAAAAAATAGCGGTATCACAACTAGTTTTTTTGTCATAAAAATTATAGCTATAAATTTATAGTTTAAAAAAATTCAAAAAAATCAGTTGTTTTGCGCTCGACTGAAGTATTATCCAATACAAAGTCTAGTTGGCACTGCAGTTGCTATTTCTCACATTGAGGGAGTCGTTTGTTTAGAAAGCTGACATAAGGTCAGGTTGAGACTCTTATTTTAGGGGGGGTAAAGTGGCAGAGCAAAAAGCAGTACAACCAGCGCCGGCAGCAACGCCGCCGCCAACTTCAAGTGGTAGCAAGCCAACAATGTTTATTGCGCTTGCAGTGATTAACATGCTTGTGGTTGCCGGAGTTGGGGCAATGATTTTTTTCAACAAGAAAAAAGAAGTTACTCAGCCTAAGCTCGATCACGTCATTGAGGGTGCAGTAGAGGCAGAAAAAAACGAAAAAGCATCACCGAAATTT
>MEPT01000083.1:54999-57030 GCA_001769925.1 Bdellovibrionales bacterium RBG_16_40_8 | reverse complement strand
GAGTTTGAAGTAAATAATGATGAGGTACAAGTCGAAATAGATAAGCTCAAGCCAAAAATTCGTGACTATATAATCATAATTTTATCGTCAAAGACGTATGCACAGGTATCAACAAAAGAAGGTAAAGATTCATTGCGTGAAGAAATACGCGACCAAGTTAATTTGTTTCTCACAAAGGGGCAAATTAACAGAGTGTATTTCACAGAATTTATTTATAACTAACGGGAGTGGTGAATGAGTCAAGTCCTTTCACAAAATGAAGTTGATGCGCTGTTAGCCGCAGTTTCTGAAGGCGAACTAGCATCTTCAGATGCTTCTGGCGGTGGTATATCTGGTGGTGGCGGTGGTAAAGTTAGAGATGACCGCATAGTTGTTGCCTATGATTTAACGAGCCAAGATCGAATAATTCGCGGAAGGCTACCCCAGTTAGATGTAATTTATGAAAGATTTATGCGCTCATTTCGTGTATCACTGTCTTCGGCACTAAGAAAAATCGCAACGCTCAATCATGCAAGCACCGATTTTCTTAAGTTCGGTGAATTTATTAATACTCAACCAATGCCAACATGTATGAGTGTTTTGCGCTTTAACGCACTTCGTGGGTCTGTTCTTCTAGTAATAGAGTCTAAATTGGCTTATGCCTTGGTTGATAATTTCTTTGGCGGGGCAGATCGCCCGTATACAAAAATTGAAGGTAAAGATTTTACAGCAATAGAGTTGCAAATTATTCGTAAAGTCGTTGATTTGGCTATTAGTGATTTAGAAGATGCATGGCTATCTGTTGAAAAAATAGACTGTTCGTTTGTAAGAACTGAAATTAATCCGCAATTTGTGGGGATTGTGCCGCCTACAGATATTGTTATCTCTTCTACCTTTGATGTCGAACTAGAAAGTGCTAATGGGGTAATCACACTGGTCATACCTTATTCGACAATCGAGCCGATAAAACAAAAACTTCAGTCTGGATTTCAAATTGAATCAGATCAAACAGACAAAAAACTTTGGACAACCACAATCATGGAGCAATTGCTAGAAACAGATGTTGAACTTAAGGTTGATTTTGGCGAGTCAGAAATTAATGTTGAAGACTTAATGAAACTAAATGTTGGTGACGTTATTTCACTCGATCAAGATGCAATGGGCGAGTTTGATTTGCAAATTGAAGGTGTGCGTAAATTTAAATGTTTTTATGGGCTTCATCATGGCTCGGTGGCTGTGCAAGTAACAAGAAAAACAAAGTAATATAATATTATAGGGGGATATAATGGCTGATGAAAATACAGCAAAAAAAGTTGACGAGGAAGGTGCAGGTAGAGAGCCACTTATGGGCGTGGTGCCCGATCACGGCGCGGGGCATACTGAAGATGACCGCAACCTAGATATGATAATGGATATTCCGCTGAAAGTTACTGTTGAATTGGGTCGAGCCAGAATGATTGTCAGAGAATTGCTAAATCTGGGCCAGGGCAGTGTTGTTGAGTTGAGTAAATTGGCTGGTGAGCCATTAGAAGTTTTGGTTAATAATAAACTTGTGGCGCGCGGTGAGGCCGTAGTAGTTAACGAAAAATTTGGAGTACGGCTTACTGATATTATTTCACAAGCTGAACGCGTAGAGCAATTGAGCTAGTTTACTGAGGTATATTATGAATAGATTACTAAGATTTATCCCTATATTTTGTCTTATGATTATTTTTCTTTCATTGCCGACACATGCAAGCAACTCACTGCTTGGCGTTCAAAAAACTAAAGAAGATGGGCATATTGTTGCCACTTATGAGTTTACAAAGCCTGTTAACCTAGAGTCTATAGTTACCGAAGTTCAAGATAAAGCTGTGCAAATTATTATACCAGACGGCGTAATGGCATCAGACAAAAATTTGGTAAGCGTAGACGAAGATGGCGTCAAAAGTATTTTTACAACTTTAGAGCCGCAAGGGCAAATTCGTTCTCGAGTTATATTTGACACAAAAATTGTTAATTTTGATGAAATTAAAAATTCAGTGCGCATTCAGGCAGATGGCAATAAAATAA
>MEPT01000083.1:50463-54884 GCA_001769925.1 Bdellovibrionales bacterium RBG_16_40_8 | reverse complement strand
ATGAGTCTTATGATTATTGCAGTTTTATCTATGGGGATTATATATTTCTCACGATGGTATATGCAGAAATATAAAAGAACGTTAGATAATAATAAAATTAAAATTTTAACACAACATTTTCTCGGGCCTAAAAAAAGCCTTGCTATAGTCAGAGTCGCAGGCGAAAGCATTTTGATTGGCATTACTGAGCAAAATATTTCAATGCTAAAAGCATTGTCGTTAATTGATGAAGATCTACCAGAGGTCGGGCCAGAAAATTTTCAAACTAATTTAAAAGAGGCAGATGAGCGCGCGCGTAGTGCAACAGCAAAAGCAAATGATGACACAGATGATGAGTTTGTGATTGGCAACATTAAAGATAAGGTTTCAGAGAAATTAAAAGGCATGAGGAGTATTTAATGATTCGCTATGCGCGCCTATTAATATTATTAATTGTGGTGCTGGTTTGTAGTATACATGCGCATGCGCAAGGTGTTGCTTTGCCTACAGTAAATTTAGGATTCAAAACCGTTAATGACCCGCAAGATTTAGTAAATAGCATAAAAATTCTGCTCGCTCTCACGGTTTTAACCTTAGCCCCAGCAATTTTAATCATGATGACCGGGTTTACGCGAATAATAATTGTTCTCTCATTTGTGCGACAGGCACTTGGCACTCAAAATATGCCGCCAAACCAATTACTAGTGGGGCTTGCGCTTTTTATCACATTTTTTATAATGTCGCCTTTTTTATCAAATGTAAACAATGAGGCTATTCAACCATTTTTAAACGGAACAATTAAACAAGACGAAGCAGTTGAAAAGGCGTTAGCGCCGATGCGAACTTTTATGTTTAATCAAACCCGTGATACTGATTTGAATTTGTTTATTGATTTGGCAAAAATTGAAAAGCCTAAAACAAGGGCAGATGTGTCTACTCAAGTTCTAATACCTGCATTTATTATTTCAGAATTAAAAACTGCTTTTCAAATAGGCTTTATTATTTATTTGCCATTTTTAGTTATAGATATGATCGCAGCAAGTGTTTTAATGGCTATGGGTATGATGATGTTGCCACCAGTGATTATTTCACTGCCATTTAAAATTATGCTTTTTGTTCTGGTTGATGGGTGGGCACTTATAGTTGGTTCACTAGTAAGAAGTTTCGGATGAGGTTGGCGTGACAGAAGAAATTATATTAAAGCTTGGTCAAGACGCGATTCGCACGACGGCTATGATTGCATCACCTATGCTTTTGGGTGCTTTAGTAATTGGTTTAATTATAAGTGTACTTCAAGCGGTGACGCAGATTAACGAGGCAACACTAACATTTATACCAAAAATGATAGTTATTTGTGTTGTAGTTTTAATTGCTGGTCCCTGGATGTTAGACGTTATTAGCCACTATACTATTGATCTTTACCAAAATATAGCAACGCTGGTGAGAGAATAATGGAGTCATTGTATAACTTTAACATGACAGAAATTCTTGCTTTTACTCTCGTTTTTTTACGTCTTTTAGGTTTTGTTGTAACTATGCCAATCGTGGGTACAGTTAATGTTTCTTCGAGTACCAAAGCCCTGTTAGCCCTTATTATGACGTCTATAGTATTTTCACAAGTTGGGTGGAATAAAATAACAGCAGACATTGAATCTATGACAATTATCACACTTGC
Source organism: Bdellovibrionales bacterium RBG_16_40_8 (assembly GCA_001769925.1). GTDB lineage: Bacteria > Bdellovibrionota > Bdellovibrionia > Bdellovibrionales > UBA1609 > RBG-16-40-8. Next base: position 53,230 of record MEPT01000083.1, on the reverse strand, counting down.
CGTTAAAGAAATTTTTATTGGGGTAAGCTTTGGTTTTCTTGCCAGATTATTCTTTTTTGCCATTAGTATGGCAGGTCAAATAATGAGTGTTAGTTTAGGCCTATCGGCCGCCCAACTGTTTAATCCAACAATGGGCGAGAGTGCGACTGCGTTAGATCAATTTTATGTATTGCTTGCTACATTGTTTTTCTTGGCGATCAACGGTCATCACTTTCTTATCTCGGGCATTTTTGATTCATTTCAGCTAATACCCCTTAGCAAAACATCAGTCAGCCTGTTAGGATTTCAAGACATAGGTGAGACGGCACATAAACTAATGGCGTTCGCTTTAAAATTATCAGCTCCCATACTGGTTTCTATTTTATTTATGAATGTAGCAATTGCAGTTGTAGGGCGAACGGTGCCGCAAATTAATATTTTAATTACAAGTTTGCCAATTAATGCCATGGCGGGATTTTTTGTATTGTTTATTTCTATGCCGCTATTAATTTGGCAGATGAGTGATCTTCTGAATTTGGCAACAGCGGAGATGTTTAAGTTTTTAAAATCTTATTAGTGAATATTGTTCTAGGAAGGAACGATGGCTGAAGAAAATGACAGCGAGCGGACGGAGGCTCCGACGCAACAAAGACGCGAAGATTTTCGTAAGCGCGGGCAAGTAGCGCAAAGCCGCGAGCTTTCTTCAGTATTTGTAGTTTTTACTACACTACTTCTGCTATGGGCGCTTGGGCGCTTTTTTTTAGGGCAACTTTTTGAAATGTTTAGTCGTTCGTTTAGCGACTTTATTATATTAAGCGGCCGTCAAGAAGGTTGGTTTAGTGCCATTAAATTTGCTACTATAAAGTCTGCATTGATCGTGGGCCCGCTAGCACTAATGTTATGGCTTGTTAATGTGTTTTCTTCTATTGTGCAAATAGGGCTTCTTAATAATGAAGAGGCATTACAATTTAACCTAACAAAAATTGATCCAGTTTCTGGGTTTAAAAGATTATTCTCCTTTCGCGCAATAGTTGAGGGTGCCAAAGCTCTAGTAAAAATGTTTCTCGTCGGAGTTATAGTTTTTGCGATTATTTCGCGTGAGCTTAAAGTAATGCCACATCTGGTAAATTACGACGTAGGTACTCTTATTGTTTATGCTAGCGGCCTTTTACTAAAACTTTTTGGTTGGGTTGGGCTATTTATGCTAGCGCTTGCCGGCATGGATTATTTCTTTCAGCGCTGGGAGCTTGAGAAAAAAATGCGCATGACCAAACAAGAAGTTAAAGAAGAAATAAAATCTCGAGAAGGGGATCCGCTTATACGGGCGCGTGTTCGTAAATTGCAAAGAGAACTAGCTAGCAGACGAATGATTGATGATGTAAAAAAAGCTGATGTTATCATTACAAACCCGACGCACATTGCTGTAGCATTGCAATACTCTAAAAAAATGGTTGCGCCCAAAGTAATAGCAAAGGGTGCCGGCGATATCGCCGAAAGAATAAAAAAGCAAGCGCGAGAATTTAATGTGCCAATAGTTGAGAACAAGCCGCTAGCTCGCACGATTTATAAAACTCTAAAAATTGGTCAAATGATACCTAGAGAATTATATACAGCGGTTGCTGAAGTACTGTCATATATTTTTCGCTTAAAAAACAAAAGGACTGTTTAAATCATGGAAGAAATTTATCGATTTTTAAAGCGATTTGAAAGGGTCACAAAAAATACCGATCTTTTTATAGCTATTGGGGTAATCGGTATTTTATCGGTAATGTTAATACCGCTACCACCTGTGATAATGGATCTGTCTTTGACAGTTTCAATAACTATTTCAATATTGATATTGCTTGTGGCGCTTTATACGCAAAAGCCACTTGAGTTTAGTGTTTTTCCTAGTTTACTTCTTATAACAACACTTTTTCGTTTATCTCTTAACGTAGCATCGGTTCGCTTAATTTTATCACATGGGCATGAGGGCCCAGGTTCTGTCGGTCAGGTTATATCTGCCTTCGGCCAATTCGTCGTAGGCGATAGTTACGTTATTGGTTTTGTTGTATTTGTCATACTTGTAATAATTAATTTTATTGTTATCACCAAAGGCTCAGGCCGCGTGGCCGAAGTTGCCGCTCGCTTCACCTTAGACGCCATGCCTGGTAAGCAGATGTCTATCGATGCAGACCTTAACTCGGGTTTAATAACCGAAAAAGAAGCTCGTGCAAGAAGAAAAGAAATTGAAATGGAGGCGGACTTTTACGGATCAATGGATGGTGCCAGTAAGTTTGTGCGCGGAGATGCCATAGCTGGTGTAATCATAACTATTGTCAATATTTTAGGTGGACTATTTATCGGGGTATTTCAACGTGGCCTAGATATTAGCCTGGCAGCAAAATATTATACGGCACTTACTATAGGTGACGGTCTTGTAGCGCAAATCCCGGCTTTGATTATTTCAACCGCTGCAGGTATTATAGTAACCAGAAATTCTGGTGAACAAAATATGGGTCAAGATATGGCTCATCAGTTATTTTTTCGCTGGAAGGCTGTAGCCATAGCTGGTGGCATTTTATTTATTTTAGGAGTTGTTCCTGGCCTGCCAGGGCTACCGTTCTTTTTTATTGCTGGACTTTTAGGGACAATTGCTTGGCTAATATATCGTTATGACGAAGACAAGGTTTTGTTTGAGAAAAAACGCCTAGAAGAAGAGGCGATCAAACCCAAAAAAGAAAATGTCGAAAACCTGCTGCCTTTAGATTTAATTGAGCTTGAGGTCGGGTATGCCTTAATCAATGTA
>MEPT01000083.1:46856-50457 GCA_001769925.1 Bdellovibrionales bacterium RBG_16_40_8 | reverse complement strand
TCAAACCAGTCGGGCGATCTACTTGAGAGAATAGTAAGCATACGTAAACAGTTTGCACTTGATATGGGCATCGTGGTGCCAAGTATTCATATTCGCGATAATCTACAGCTAAATCCTAATGAATATCGCATAATGATTAAAGGTAATAAGGTGGCAGGCGGTATATTGCGCTCAGATTGTTTATTAGCCATGGACCCTGGTAATATAACGACAAAAGTTGATGGTATCCCGACTAAAGAACCGGCTTTTGGGCTTGATGCTCTGTGGGTAGCGAAGTCTGTAAAAGAAACTGCCGAAATGGCCGGCTACACTGTTGTTGATTTGCCAACTGTTATGGCTACGCATATTACAGAAATTATTCGCGCGCATGCTAGCGAGCTGTTGGGGCGTCAAGAGGCAGATTCTCTTATAGAAAATCTAAAAAAACAATACCCAAAAGTGGTAGATGAGTTAATACCGAATATTTTAACGTTAGGCGCAGTTGTAAAAGTATTACAAAATTTACTCCGCGAGCAGGTATCTATTCGAGATTTGCGTTCAATTTTTGAGGCTCTTGCTGATGAGGGGACGCGATCAAAAGACGCAGAAGTTCTCACCGAACATGTACGTAAATGTTTAGCAAGAGCAATTACTCGTAAATATATGACTGATGAGGGGCATGTGCAGGTAATTACTTTGGGCCGACGTCTTGAAGAGACCATTTCAAATTCTCTTTTGCAAACAGAGCAAGGCGTACAATTGGTAATGGATCCTCGTGCCGCGCAAGACATGATAAGTCACATAGCACGAACTATAGAGGGTCACCCTGAGATTGCCAGTCAGCCAATTCTTCTTACAAGCCCAACAGCAAGAAGACACATCTATAAAATAACGGCACGTTTTATTCCACAACTAATTGTTTTATCTCATAACGAATTAACCCCCGATGCAAATATATCATCGGTTGGTCAGGTAGAGGTGGCTAATGCAAGTTAGAAAATTCGAGGCCAAAACTATAAAAGAAGCAATTGAGATGGTAAAATATCATCTCGGGCCTGAGGCGATTATTCTTTCAGCAAAAGATAATGCTAGAAATTTCGGCTTGATGGGTGAATCAAGTGTAGAAGTTACTGCCGCTATTTCAGATGCAAAACTTAATCAAAAGAAGTTTGCAGAAAAAAAACTAAATTCGCGTTCTCGTCAGAGGTATGTAGAGTCTTCAGCGAAAATGCAAAAAGAATATATCGAGAAGGCACAGACTAAGCCTATGCCCATACCAGTCGAGGCTATAGAAGAGGTTGAACCTGTAGAGAAACGCTCCTGGAAAGGTATAACCCCAGCTCGTTATATTGATATTGCAGATTCTGGCGAAATATCAAAAAATAATACACGTAATGACGAAAATATTATTAAACTGCAAGATGAGATCAGACATTTGCGTGGGCTACTTAATAAATTTCAATCGGTACCGCAAAATTTCGTATCGTCACATCCAGGAGCAGATGAAGGTTTGCCATATGAGTTAAGCTTCGCATTTCAGAAGTTACTTGATGCTGGAGTTAGTCATAAAAATATTGTTGAAATTATGCGTGCTGCAAATATAGCTTTGCCAAACGAGCATAAAAAAAAGCGAGCCTTTGTCGATGGTTGGGTAATAAAATATATGCTTGACCGTCTACAGGTAGTTGATAAACCACTGAAAAATAAATTTCATATATTTTTAGGACCGACAGGGCAGGGTAAAACATCAACTATAGTCAAAATTGCGTGCCAGCTAGCGCTTAAAGAAAAAAAACGAATAATTATTTTATCTGGTGATCAAATCAAGGTTGGCGCTACAGATCAACTTAAAATTTACGCACAAATTTTAAATGTACCTTGCGGTGTTATTGCAAATTCACAGGACTGGGTAAACGCAAATGAATTATTCACGCAAGTAGACCATGTGCTATTTGATACGCCGGGCATGAATCTCAAAAATCCTCAAGATGTTGATAAGCTACGCTCGGTACTTCCACCTAGAGCTTCTGAGATGGATATGCATTATGTTCAATCAATTATGGTTCGCGATCAAGATGCATTTGAGGTTGCTGAACGATTTAAGACCGTTGGATTTAAAGATGTTATATTCACGCGTCTAGACGAGGCCGTTCAGCACGGAATAATTTATAATTTTCAAAAGCAATTCAATGTTCCGTTACATTCGTTTGGGATTGGCAGCGCTATTCCTGAGGACTTTGAGTTTGCCACTAAAGAGCGCGTTGTAGACTTAATATTCAACTTATCGAAGATTAAAAAAGAAAGAGGTATCCTATGAGTGCTACAGCCAAGATGGTAATACCAAGAAGAAAGCGAACCCGCACAATCAGTGTGACCTCAGGTAAAGGTGGGGTTGGTAAGTCAACTCTGATTTCTAATATGGCATTGAAACTTAGCCAAGAGGGACATCGAGTGCTGATTCTTGATGGTGACTTGGGTATGGCAAATATCGATGTAATGTTTGGTGTTCGTTGTCACTATACAGTTGAACATGTTCTAGCAGAAGAGAAAACTCTTAAAGAAATTTTGGTAGAGATTTATCCAAATGTGTTCTTAATTCCGGGTGGCAGCGGCGTATACGGGCTTCAACGTATTGATACCTACCATAAAAAATTACTTCTTGATGAGGTGAGTGAATTAGAGGGGGGATTTGATTATATGTTGATTGATACAGCCTCAGGTATTGACGACAATGTTCTTTATCTAAATTCGGCAGCTCAAGAAACTCTTGTAGTGGTTACCCCAGAGCCAGCAAGTCTTACCGATGCGTATGCGCTAATTAAAATATTAAATATTCGTCTTGGTGAAAATAGATTTTCTGTTGTAGTCAATATGGCACTCGACGAACGTGAGGCAATGAATATCTATCGTCGCTTGAGTGATGTCGCGCAAAAATTTCTCTGCATTAGTTTAGATTATAAAGGCTTTGTGCCGCTTGATGCTAACTTAAGGGCAGCAACAAAATCGCAACAGTTAGTGCTGCAGATGAGCCCTGGTTCTCCGTCGAGCTATGCAATTCGGGCGCTCACAGAAAAGTTTAGTGGTTACACATCGATAGCGACATCAAAGGGCGGTATGCAATTTTTTTGGGAGCAATTAGTTGGGGCAACTTTATAAAATAGGACTATGGGTCTTAATATGACTTTGTTAGACTTTAAGATACGAGCGAGAGAAATATAGGGGGAGTTAGCATGCGTAAGGGTTCAGGTGGAGCAAACGCTAGTGCGCTTTTGCAAAGATATAAAGAAGAGCCATCAAAAGTTTCGTCTAAACAAAAAGACACTCTTATTATGGAGTATGCTCCGCTTATAAAGTTTATTGCACAGAAAATTGCTGTGCGACTGCCATCTCATATTGAGCTTGATGATCTGATTTCTAGCGGTGTGATTGGTCTTATGGACGCGATTGAAAAGTATGATCCTAGTCGTGATAACAAATTCAAAACTTATGCAGAGTTTCGTATTCGTGGCGCTATCTTAGACGAGCTACGTGCTCAAGACTGGGTGCCGCGTTCAGTGCGCGATAAAGCAAAAATGCTCGATCGTACTATCGTTGAACTCGAGGCACAGCTGGGGCGCTCTGT
>MEPT01000083.1:44539-46769 GCA_001769925.1 Bdellovibrionales bacterium RBG_16_40_8 | reverse complement strand
CTCTATTGATGAAACCAGCACATTTTCTAACGTAGACAAAATGTCTATTATTAATTTACTTGAAACCTGTAAGATCAATAATCCGCTCAATCAACTTAAGCTGAAATCGGTTAAAGGTATTGTTACAAAAGCAATTGAAGATTTGCCAGAACGCCAGCGCCTTGTGCTTTCTCTATATTATTATGAAGATCTAAATCTAAAAGAAATAGGTAAAATTTTACGTGTTACCGAAAGTCGCGTATCACAACTGCATGCACAAGCTATAACAAGACTTCGTGCAAAATTGTCGCAACATTTTGAAGGTCAAGAGCTAGAGGCAGTTTAAGTCATATTTTTTTTTATTTTCTGAATCAATCTTGCTTCAAGCTGTCTTACAGCTTCACGGGTGATATTATATTTATCGCCAATTTCTTGAAGGGTTAGGGGCTCGTCGGCGAGTAAACGATTTTCAAGAATTAATAGTTCGCGTTCATTTAGTTCTGGTCTAATCTGCTCAATGTTTGCATTTAGTTGATTTAGGTCTTCTTGGTGGCTAATCATTTCTTCTGCGTCAGTTGCCGACTCATCATGCGTAGTATCTAGTAGGTTGGTGCGCTCATTGAAATCAGATGGTTTGTCTAGACTTATGTCTCTTTGTAAAACACGTTCACCCATTTCACGAACTTCTTGTTCGGGCAAGCCCAGCCGTCCGCTGATTTGCATGATACCTGCCTCTATACCCATGCGCTCAAGTTGCGCGCGACTGCGCTGCAGCTCATAGAAGAGTTTGCGTTGAGAATGCGTGGTGCCAATTCTGACCATAGAGTAGTGGCGCATAAGAAATTCTTGAATATGACCGCGAATCCACCAAACGGCATAGGTGATAAGGCGTACTCCCTTATGTGGATTAAACTCCTTCACCGCCCGCATAAGACCCATATTGCCTTCTTGGATAAGATCAATCATTTTGGCGCCAAATTTAGAGTACTCCATTGCGATTTTTACGACGAAACGTAAATTTGCGGTGACAAGTTTTTGTGCCGCATCGAGATCTCCTGTTTTATGAAAATGTAGGGCAAGTGCGCGCTCTTCTTCTTTAGTAAGAAGGGGATATTTGCGTATTTCAGCCATATAGCGACCTACAGGGTCAGTAATAGCCGAGGGTAGGTGCTCTTTTTCGATAATTTCGGGGGTTAGAGACTTTTTTCTGACTTTTAAGTTAGCGGGTTTAGTTTTTTTCTTTTGCTTAGCCATAAGTTGGCCTTACGTAAGAGAGTCGTCTAGTTTTTTTTGCAAAGTTTTCTGTACAAGACCTTTGGCTAAGGTGAGCGCAAACGGTAGATCGATAACAATTTCTACTTCGCACCCGTTACTCTGATTTTTGACCGTCATATCAGCCTTAAAGAGCTTCCCGGCAGCAGCCCCAGTAAATGCTGAGTCATTAAAAGTGCATTTATAGCTAGGATCTAGTTTTCTTAGGTCTTTATCAGCTTCTAATATGACCTTCACCTTATTATAAGCATCTTGGGCTGTAACTTGAGATTGTTTTTTAACGATGACCTTCGGCATAAGAGAAATCTATATATTTTAAAAGGCACTGTCACTCTTGATCTCAACGCGGCAACGTGCGAAATTATCTGTTTGTGAGGAAAACATGAAATTCATATCTCAACTCAAGCGCAGCAATTATTGCGGGGATCTTAGACTTACGCACAAAGGGCAAGAAGTAGTTTTGATGGGATGGGTCAATACCCGTCGTGACCATGGCGGTCTAGTATTTATAGATTTGCGCGATCGATACGGCCTCGTGCAATTGGTAATTAATCCACAGGATTCTGGATGCCAATCAGCAAAAGATATTCGCGGTGAATATGTCATTGCGGCTCGTGGTCTGGTGCGTGCTCGTCCTGAGGGCATGCATAACAATAAAATGCCAACTGGTGAAATAGAAATTGAAGTTAAAGAAATGAGTATTCTTTCTGAGGCGAGAACACTCCCGTTTGATCCAGCTGATGAAAAAGTGTCAGAAACACTGCGTTTGAAATATCGTTATTTAGATTTACGCTCTCCTAAACTACAATCGCATTTGGTAAAGCGCCATGAAGTTATGATGTTAGTGCGCGAGACATTAGACGCTGAGGGTTTCACAGAAATTGAAACCCCTATACTTTACAAGTCAACACCCGAGGGAGCACGCGATTATCTAGTTCCGTCACGAGTTAATCCTGGTACTTTCTATGCTCTCCCGCAA
>MEPT01000083.1:44308-44528 GCA_001769925.1 Bdellovibrionales bacterium RBG_16_40_8 | reverse complement strand
ACTTAAGCAATTACTGATGATTTCAGGGTTAGATAAATATTTTCAAATAGCGCGGTGCTTTCGCGATGAGGATTTACGAGCAGACCGTCAGCCCGAATTTTCACAAATAGATTTAGAGATGAGTTTTGTTGACCGAGACGATGTGATGCGTATTGCCGAAAAAGTTATGAAGCAAGTTTGGCAGAAAATGAAAAACGTTGATATCGGCGACGTACCGATT
>MEPT01000083.1:43435-44287 GCA_001769925.1 Bdellovibrionales bacterium RBG_16_40_8 | reverse complement strand
AGATTTACGCATTTTGTGGGAGCTTTATGACCTTACAGATAAATTAAAAAGCTCAAGCTTTAAGGTTTTCTCAGATGTGGCTTCTCGGGGTGGTAGCATAAAGGGTTTTTTTGCTCCTAATACTGGGGGTTATTCTCGTGGTCAATTTGACAAGCTGACTGAAAAAGCAAAACAGATGGGAGCGAAGGGTTTAGTTTATATCAAGATCGATGATAAAGACCATGTTACTTCACCTGTTGCAAAGTTTTTTTCAGAAGATGAACTACGTGATATCTACAAAGCTTGTGGTGGACAGAGTAAAAACGGTACAGCGTTTATTGTCTCAGATGATTTTGCTGTTACATGTGCTGCACTTTCTACGCTAAGACTTCATCTAGCTGCTGAACTTAACGCCATCGATACAACTCGTGATCGATTCTTGTGGGTGGTAGATTTTCCGCTACTTGAATATTCTCCCGAAGAAAAGCGCTGGGCGGCATGCCATCACCCATTTACGGCACCTAAAGATGAAGATTTGCAGGTTCTTATAGATCGTGGTGGTGATTATTCTAAGCTCAAAGCTAAGGCTTATGATTTTGTATGCAATGGCCACGAGATAGCTGGCGGTAGCATTCGTATTCACCGAGGGGATGTTCAGCGAGCTATGTTTGATGTGTTAGGTATGTCTGAAGAAGAAATTAAACTAAAATTTGGTTTTTTTATTGAGGCACTTACGTACGGCACCCCACCTCACGGCGGTATCGCCTGGGGACTTGATCGCTTAGTGATGATTTTGTGTGGCACAGATGCAATCCGCGAGGTTATTGCTTTTCCGAAAACGGCCAAAGCCACCGACCTCATGGCCGATGCCCC
>MEPT01000083.1:42840-43392 GCA_001769925.1 Bdellovibrionales bacterium RBG_16_40_8 | reverse complement strand
ACGCCGTAGCCGCCGCCCCTGCCGCCACTCTCGTCGCTGCTATCTAACGCAGTTTCCCCTTGCACACAGACCATTTAATCATACGATCAGCCAAGTAGTTACCCAACTAGCAATTTGATAGACGCAATAAATAATACGACAGCAAGAAGTCTGCGCAATGCCAAAGAATTAAGTTTGTAAACTCCAAAATAAGAGCCAAGCCAGCCGCCTAAGGCTGCGACGAGAACCATCATAAGCATATTGGTTTCTAACGCAAATTCGGATTTAAATTGACCGAGTAGGCCAGCAAGCGAATTTACAAAAATAAACAATGCAGATATCGCTGCGGTTTCTTTCATGTGCGCCCAATGAAATAATAAAATGACTGGGCTTAGAATAATACCGCCGCCTATGCCTATCAACCCAGAAATAAAACCAATACTAGCCCCAATAAAAAGACAAATTAATAAATTGGGATTGCGAATTTTTTCTGTCTTATATTTGAAAAACCCAAGCAAGCGCAGTGTTGCAAAGACAAGAATCACGCCTAAAATTTTTTTATATAAAGATGCA
>MEPT01000083.1:37177-42782 GCA_001769925.1 Bdellovibrionales bacterium RBG_16_40_8 | reverse complement strand
TAGTTTAAAATTAAAAAAACCAGCGCGGTAATAATACAAAAAAGATATCAACGAAACAAAAATATTTAAAGTGAGCGCTGTTGGCTTCATAATAGTTGGGCTGAAGCCGAATAACACCATAAGTGCAAGGTAACCACTCGCGCCGCCATGCCCCACAGATGCGTAGAGAAACGCAACAATAAATAACAATGGTATAAAAATAAAAAAATCATTCATAAATTGATCTTTCGATTACTGGTCGAAAGTACTAACTAGTCTAACGTACTAACTATGGCAACAAAATTTAAGCACTGCATAGAGAGCCATAAAGGTGAGCCTATTTTGACATTGAAGCTAGTGCATGAGAGCATTGTAAGTTAGTTGGCAGGTAATTAAATGAGTAAAAAACTAAAAATTCTTGTTGCTGAAGATGATAATGAATTTCGCGAAGCCCTTGTGGGTTACTTAAAAAGCAAAAATTTTGAAGTTATTGGCGCAGCAAATGGCAGAGTTGCTAGAGATATAATACCAAGTGCTGGCATAGATCTGCTGATCACTGATGTGCAGATGCCATTTATGGATGGAGTTGAACTATTAAGTTGGGTAAAAAAAAATCAGCCAGTGCCTGTAATAATTATGACTGGCTTTAGTCATTTGTTTAAAACGCAATCAGCAATCGAGTATGGCGCCGACGCCTTTTTGTCAAAGCCATTTGAATCTAAAGAAATGCTTGAGACCATAAACAGCATAATTAAACCCAAAGACGAAGTTAATAATGATGCAAAACCCAAAGAAAACGAGAAAAAAAAATTAGAGAATGCGTATTGCAAGGTTTCTATTGATGAATTCATTTCTATGCAAAAGCTTTTGTTTGATGTGTATATACAAATTGCTGATGATAAATATATTAGAATTGGCAACAAAGGGTATGCGGTTTTACAAGATCAGATGCAGAAATTTAAAGAAAAAGGTATTAAACACCTTCATATACGTCGCGAAGATTTTTCACTATTGGTAAATTTTAATATGATTGTCGGTAAAAAAATAACTGGGGCTGCTGAAGTTTCAGCAGAGAAAAAAGCTAATTTTATAAAATACGCCGGAGAGGTTATTCTAGAAAAGTGTTTTGTAATTGGTGTTGATCAAAAAGCTTTTGATGATGCAACACAGTTTTCTAATTTAGCTTTATCTTCAATAGCAGATAGTTATGACCTTGTTAATATACTAGATTTACTCGGTAAGCACTCTGATGATGTTTATGCGCACTCGTTGGGTGTAAGCTTATATTCTGTTATGATCGCTCGACAACTAGGGTGGATCTCACACAGCACTCTTTTTAAACTTAGTCTAGCAGGCATGTTTCATGATATTGGCGAAAAAGAAATTGATAAGGCGATACTGAAAAAAAGTCGAATTGAGTTAACACAAGAAGAGAGAAAGCTAATTGAATCACACCCTGTTCGCGGTAAAGAAATTCTTGAGTCTTTGGGCAAAGTGCCAAGTGACGTTATTTTAGCTATTTATGAGCATCATGAGAGAGCCCGCGGGCAAGGATATCCGAGAAATTTAGAGCTAAAAGATATTAGCCCGTTTGGTAAAGTTCTGGCAGTAGCAGATTGTTTTGTTAAGCGAGCGTTAAAAACTGAAAAGTATGCCGGGATTTCGGCGCAAGATGCATTAACCGCTATGGATAGTTTTGATGTTGATCTTCTAGACCAAGATATTTATGCAGCACTTAAAAGAGCGATCCAGGGTCATCCTTAATTTTTTAACATAGTTCTTTTTTGAAACGTTAAACGTGTTTACCGATGGTCTAGTCTAGAATATGCGTTAGAGAGTTAAATTATTTTAGGTCAATTTTAATTTAAACTGTTAATTAATCTACCAAATTTGTCGACAAGTTCGCCATGGATGAAATGGACATAGAGCTTAAGCGAGATTTTTTGGGTGAATCTCAGCAGTTACTTCAAGATGCTGAGCAGTGCTTTTTGCAAATTGAAAGCGAACCAGATAATCCAGACGTGATTAATACACTTTTTCGTCTAGCTCATAATTTAAAAGGCAGCGCTAATGCCGTCGGGTTTATGGATCTTGGCAGTTTTACCCACAAACTTGAGTCACTATTATTAAAAATAAAAGATAAAAAAGCGTCAGTTACAGGTAAAGTCGTGACCTTACTTCTTGCCTGCAAAGATCAAATTCAACTTTCTCTCGATAAATTAAAAATTGATCTTTCAGCCTCAGTAGATTATTCACAACTTAGCAGCGAACTTGATGCTGCATTGACGGGCCAAGATGTTTCTACCACTACTGAGGCAGTAGTGGCGGCAGTAACTGTAGATGTTGCAGAAGAAATTGCAGCAGAGGTAGAGACGCAAGAATCTGAGCCAGAACAAACTGAGCCAGAACAAACTATAGTAGCTGAAGCGTTTGTCGCACAACCGCAGACAGAAAATAAAGCTTTTACCCCAGAGGTAGATGAAAACATACGCGTAAGTTTGGCGCGACTTGATAAGCTAATAAATTATGTTGGTGAAATAGTAATTTTACAGACGGTGTTAGCAGAGCAGGCTTTTTTAGGTAATTTACATATGGTGCAGCGAACTTCACAACAGTTAGGCAAGGTTACCAGAGAATTGCAGGATATTTCTATGAGCTTGCGCATGGTGCCTATGAAACAAACTTTTTTAAAAATGCAGAGAATCGTCCGCGACACATCATATACATTAAATAAAAAGGTACAACTTCACGTTAAAGGCGAAGAAACTGAGCTTGAAAAAACTGTTTTAGAATTAATAGGCGATCCGCTTGTGCATTTAATTCGTAATGCCGTAGACCATGGTATTGATTCTACTGAAGAGCGAGAAGCGGCTGGTAAACCCGAAGTCGGCAAAGTTTTTTTACAGGCATACCACCGCGCTGATAATATAGTCATTGAAGTAAAAGATGATGGTAAGGGCATTGATGCGCAGAAGCTTCGTAAAAAAGCCATTGAAAAAGGTATAATGCGAGAGCAACAGGTAATATCAGACAAAGCTGCATTGAATTTAATTTTTCATCCAGGATTTTCAACGAAAGACGAGGTAACAGATGTTTCTGGGCGAGGAGTAGGACTTGATGTAGTTAAAACAAATATTGAGCGCCTTCAAGGCTCGATTGATGTTATGACAGAACTGGGCAAAGGCACTACTTTTAAAATACAGCTGCCGCTAACTTTAGCAATAATTGAGGCCACGACAATTAAGCTTGCTGGTCAACGATACGCAATACCGATGTCGCATATTCATGAATCAGTACAAATTGATAAAAATAATCTTCATTATTCTGTCAATTCAGGCGAGATTTATTATTTAAGAAATGAAAATCTGCCAACTTTTAGGCTGACAGCACTTCTTGGCTTAAAAAGCATGCCTGAACAAAAAGATGATATTTTGCTAGTCATACGTGTAGATGAAATGCCTTTCGGTGTTATAGTTAATGATATTTCAGCCGTTCAACAGATCGTAATTAAAAAACTCGGACGTGAGTTGGCCTATCTTGATGGTTATACAGGTAGCGCCATTTTGGGTGACGGTCGACCAGCGCTCATTTTAAATCTACCACAAATCGTGCAGAAGCATTCTGTACGTCGAAATGTTCTTTCAACAACGAATCAGAGGTTATCTGCATGAGTTCTTTAGACAATCGATTTATTTGTTTTCGGCTAGAAAAAGAGCACTATGCCTCGCCACTTTTAGAAGTTAAAGAGGTTTTAGGAGTGCCAGAAATTACACCTGTGCCGCAAGCGCCAAGTTATTTTCTTGGTATTATTAATTTACGTGGGCAAGTAATTTCTGTAATTGATCTTCGTATGAAGTTTGGGCTTAAGCCTAATAAAACTACTGAAACGTGTGTGATTATTTTTGAGTATCCTGGTTTTTGTGTGGGAGCGGTCGTTGACGAAGTTGAAAGCGTTTTCTCAGTTAAAGATGGTGAACTAAAACCCCCGCCATTAAATTATGATGGTAAGAAAAAAGAATACCTTGTAGGCGTAATTAATCGAGGCGAAAAACTAGTGCTAGCATTAGATATTTCTCGGGCCCTAGATTTGAAGGACACAGTTTTAACCAAAAATCTTGCACAAAAAGCAGCATAAAAAAGGAAAAATTATGCAAACTCAAAATAAATGGTCTTTTCAGCGTAAAATTTCACTAACACTTTTGCTAATTGGAGTAATTGGTTTTAGCGCAACGGTAGTAATGGCTTATTTAGCTCTATCACCAAGTTTAGATAATCAAGCAACATCAGGGATTATTGCCTGTGTTGCCCTTGCGGCATTGCTTACAAGTTTTGTGCTAGGCTACATAATCGCGCGCAAGGCAATTAGAAGAATAACAATGTTGACCAATGGGCTACAAAATGAATCTGAAAGATTTTCTGATACAGCGACGGGCATATCTGATGTGACTGATAATTTAACAGAGTCATCGACAAAACAGGCTACTGCATGGCAAGAAACTTCTACGGCAATCGAAGAAATAAACGCTATGATCAAGAAAAATGCTGAAAACGCCAAAGAATCACTTAAGGTAGCTGAAAGTTCAACTGCAATTTCTAATAAGGGTCAAGTGGCAGTGAGCGAAATGATAGGCGTTATAAATGATATTAATAGTAGCAACGATAATATATTGAATAAAATTTCTGAAAGTAATGCCAGAATTGGTGAAATCGCTAAGGTAATAGCGGCGATAGGTAGTAAAACAAAAGTTATAAACGAAATAGTTTTTCAGACAAAACTTTTATCATTTAATGCTTCTGTTGAAGCGGCTCGCGCTGGTGAACATGGTAAGGGCTTTGCTGTTGTGGCAGAAGAAGTTGGTAATCTGGCGCAGATGAGTGGTAATGCGGCGAAAGAAATTTCTGAAATGCTTGCTGAAAGCATCAGCAAGGTTGAAGCAATAGTTAAAGAAACCAAACAAATGGTTGAACAGTTGGTATCTGAGGGTGGCGTTAAAATTCAATTTGGTGTTATCAAAGCGAAAATGTGCGGTGACATTCTTACTGAAATAGTTAGTAACGTAAGTGAACTTAGCAGCAGAGTTGGTGAGATATCTGTAGCCTCAAGTGAACAATCTAAAGGGGTTAATGAGATAACCAAGGCAATGAATGCACTTGATAAAGACACACATGCCAATGCTAAAAGTATAGAGCGAATTTCGGGGTATGTAACAACTCTTAAGGACGAGTCTAAATCATTCAGCTTCTTGATTGTAGATTTAGTTAAAATCGTTTTAGGCGGCGGCTTAAATAAAGATTATAACGCAAAATCTTCTAAGATTATAAAAATTAAAAATTTTTTAAAAAATAAAAGCAGCACCACTCACAAATTAAAAAGTAATATAGCTAAAAAAGGTAGTGTCGCAGAGCCTAAGGTATCGCATTTAAAAGCTGTTTCTGGTTCTGATGTTACCCCAGATGCAGATGACCCCAGATTTAAGGATTTATGAACTTTAATATTAAATTACGCGCCGGAGATGCCATTCTCAATGAGGTTATTTCAGTAATAGCTGAAGAGACGGGTAATATTTTTGGAGAAAAACAATACAGCATGATTGAATCTCGTCTAACTAAGCGCATGCTAGATCTT
>MEPT01000083.1:34740-37168 GCA_001769925.1 Bdellovibrionales bacterium RBG_16_40_8 | reverse complement strand
CAGATGAAAATGCGTATGTTCAATTTTTTAATAAAAATCGTGCTACTGAAATTGAAAGATTAGTACTTCTTCTTACTGTTCACCATAGTTTTTTCTTTCGCGAATTTAGGCATTTTGAATTTTTAGGGGCAGAGGCTCTGCCGCGTCTAATTGAATCAGTAAAAAAACAAGGTCGTAGCTGTTTACGAATTTGGTCGGCGGGCTGCAGTCGCGGGCAAGAAGTTTACTCGCTTGCCATGTACTTGGAGCATTTTCTTAAGCGTCGCGAACCAAATATGACATTTGATATTCTTGGTACTGATATTAATAATGATTCTATTAAGTTTGCCACCAACGGTGTTTATCGATGGGATGAAATTAAAGAAATGCCACTTAATTTTCTATCTGAAAATTGGGCGAGGGGAACAGGCGAGATAGCCAAGTATGCCAGAATAAAAAATAATATCAAAAAAAAATGTCGATTTTTGCCACTTAATCTAATGAGGTTAAGCAAAGGTTCTTTTAATAATAAATTTGATATTATTTTTTGTCGAAATGTTTTTATTTATTTTAGTCAAGACACAATTAATAAATTAGTATCAGAGCTGTGTCATCATCTTGAAGAGTTCGGATTTTTTTTCGTTGGGCTTTCGGAATCACTTTCTTCATCTGAGCATGTTATTAAAAGAATAGGGCCATCAATTTATGGGTTTAGTTCAGACGTAGGGGCAGCGACACAAATACAAAGACCTTTGCCATTTCGGTCGCCAAAGCCAGCCGAACCTATTAGAGTTTTTTGTGTTGATGACTATGGTGTTATTCTTTCGCTTTTGGCTAATATATTAAAACCTGAAAATGGTTTTAAAGTGGTAGGCACCGCAATTAACGGTAAAGAAGCTGCCGAGAAATTAAAATCAGGATTAAAGGCTGATGTTATGACCTTAGATATTCACATGCCAGAAATGAACGGCATAGAGTATTTGCAGGCATACATGAATTCAAGCCACATACCCGTTGTAATGGTGACTTCAGTATCACGCGATAATATGGATATAGCTTATAAAGCATTAGAGCTTGGCGCCAAAGATTATATCGAAAAGCCTTCATTAAATAATTTAAACGAACGAGCCGACGAAATTCGCTTTAAGCTGAAATATGCCTATGGGTTAACAAAAGCTAATTTTGCAGCAGATTTAAGACTTGATAAAGAATTTGAATCACATTTTACAGTTAAAAATATTGAAGAGAAACTGCGCGTACTATATTTTGACTATGCGCATATTGATTCAGTTTTGTCAGCGCTAAGCCAGACTAAAACTAACGAGCCAGCCACAATTCTTGTATATGATCGAGAAGACCAGCTTTTGACGAATATACAACAAAAATTACAGATAAAACTCAACAAAAGTATTTCACTGGTTTCAGAGAATCAACTTTTTAGCCCAGATTCACTTTACTTAACTACTAAAGAGAAATTTATTACACTTAACAGAGATCTTAAGCATTTTAGTGAAGTTAGCTACATGATTCTTGCACACATGGATCAAATAAAGTGGCAATTTTTTTACCACAGTGAGCGTATGCAAATTATACTAGACGAATATTTAGATCGTTCAGTTTTTGCTATAGACTTATCTGCGGTGATCGTATGTCCAGTTACTAGCTTTTATTATATGTCATATGAGTTTTTTGCCAAAAAAGAAAAGAAGGTGGCATAATTCATGCTGAAATTAAACGAAATATTTTTAATCGATAATGATGCAAAAATTTACGGTGATCTCACTAATGAAACGTTTATTCTTTTGCAAGATACGGTACACCAAAAAAGTTGGCTATTAATCGCCACCAGAGAGTCGCTCGAGAAAAAAGTTAACGAAATTCTATATTTTTATAAAAATTCAATGAGTTTAAAAGTAATTTGCCATGAAGACGAAGGATTAATACTTAAGGGTATTTTTTCAGCAAAAAAAATTAAGCCATTGTCGCAACTTGAGTATAAACATCGTTGCTCGTGGTTTTTCAACGGAGAAACCGGATCGCTAAAATATTCGTCGCAGGATAAGATTAAAGTGCTTATTGTAGATGACTCTAGAGTAATTTGTAAGGTTTTAACTCAATTATTTAGCAGCTCGTCAGATCTTGAAGTAGTCGACTCGCTAACAAATCCAGAAGAAATCGACAGCGCAATAATTCGCTTAAAGCCTGATGTTCTAACTTTAGATATTAATATGCCTGGTAAAAGTGGTATTGATGTCTTGCAAAGTATTTTACCCAAATATTATTTGCCGACAGTTATGATAAGTTCGCTAAGTATAGCAGAGGGCGATCAGGTGCTAAGTGCGCTAACACTCGGCGCAGTTGACTATATTCAAAAGCCGTCTAAACATGATCTCAAATTTAATAAATCATCTATAATAGAAAAAATAAAATCTGCAGCTAAAATAGATGT
>MEPT01000083.1:33081-34730 GCA_001769925.1 Bdellovibrionales bacterium RBG_16_40_8 | reverse complement strand
GCATCTGTGCAAAAATTTGAGTCTGCGCGTAGGTCTTGGAGCCAGCCCTTCGACGAGAACAAAGTTGTTTTTATAGGTTCTTCAGTGGGGGGGCCTGAAGCTTTACGTATAATTTTAAAATCACTGCCGCAGGTTTTTCCGCCAATACTTATTACACAACATATCATGCGTCTTTTTTCGAAAGCACTTGTGAGAAATTTCTGTAGTCAACTAGGGTTAGATATACGCGAGGCAGAAGATAATATGCAGGTTTTGCCTAATCAGATACTGGTTGCCCCGGGTGGTGCACAAATGGAGATTTATAAAGATAATAAAGGCAAGATTTTTACCAGAATATCTGCAGGCTCTTCAGTTAATCATCATAAACCGTCAGTTGATGTTTTATTTTATTCTGCAGCGAAAGTTTTGGGTAGAAATGCTGTGGGGATAATATTAACTGGTATGGGTGACGATGGAGCAAAAGGACTTTTGTCTATAAGTAAAAATGGTGGGATTACGATTGGACAGAGCGAAGATACATGTGTTGTATATGGCATGCCGCGAAAAGCTTTTGAGCTTGGCGCTATACAACAGGTTGTACCACTAGAAGAAATTACAGAAATTATGCTAACATCGTGTAAGGGGACTTTCGCCGCGTAATGTTGTGGGTGCTTAATGCCGATACTTAATAAAAGGCAGGGATAGATGTTTAGTGCTGATACTACAATTTTAATAGTAGATGACATGATGGTTATGCGTAAGCTTGTGAAGCAAAATTTAATTAATTTGGGTTTGAGTAAATTTGATGAAGCAAGTGACGGACAAAAAGCTTGGGACAAATTAAACACTCAGCCTGGTATTGGGTTAGTTATTTCTGACTGGAATATGCCTAATTGTACGGGCATTGAGCTTCTTAAGCGCATTCGCTCAGACGCACGTTTTAAAAATTTGCCGTTTATACTGCTAACTGCTGAAGGTGAGATGTTGCAAATTACAGAGGCCGTCGCTGCCGGCGTAGATAACTACATCATTAAGCCATTTACACTAGAATCATTAAAAGATAAGCTTGAGCAAGTGCATAAAAAATGCTCTGCGGCCTAGTTTTCGCCAATAGGTAAAGTGATTACAAAAATTGTTGACCCTTTTTTAGAGTTATCTAATGTCAGCGTGCCGCCGTGGTTTTGCTCAATTATTTTTTTAGAAATGGCTAACCCTAATCCTGTGCCTTGAGCTAATGACTTTGTTGTAAATTTAGGTTCAAAAATTCGTTTAGCTATATTTGGTGGTATGCCGCCGCCGCTGTCTTCAATTATAATTTGTACTAAGTTATTTTTTTTCTCTAGCCTTATTATAATATGTTTAAGTTCTTTATCTTTTACAGCATCGATAGCATTGTTTAATACATTAATGATAACTTGATTAATTTGTGTCTGAGAACATGTTATATAGGCCTTTTCTTGAAATTCAGTAATCAATTCGAAATGTATGCTGCATTTAGCCATTCTGCCTTCACAAAGAAGTAGCGCATCTTTTATAAGTTCAACCACGTTTATTTTTTCATGAGGCTCAGTTTTTTCATCACCTGAGAGTTTGCGCATTGACGAAATAATCTTGGCCATTTTTTGCGCTACATTTTTTATTAGTAATACTTGTGACTTTATAATATCGAT
>MEPT01000083.1:32808-33062 GCA_001769925.1 Bdellovibrionales bacterium RBG_16_40_8 | reverse complement strand
TCAATATTTTCTATAATGCTGTCTACTGATAACACTATTGCAGAAAGCGGAGTATTTAACTCGTGGGCAATTTGCCCAGTCATCTCACCAACAATAGCCATTTTTTCTGATGCGATAAGTGTTTCACGAGTTCGAATTAATTCTTGCGTTTTATCGGTGACGAGATCTTCAAGTTTATATTGGTTTTTTAATAAGAAGTCTTTATTTTTTTTAAATTCTTCAATTAAAATTGAATTGCGCGCGTCTACGGCAGT
>MEPT01000083.1:24832-32691 GCA_001769925.1 Bdellovibrionales bacterium RBG_16_40_8 | reverse complement strand
TTTCGTCGGTAATATTTTATACATTAGGTTTTTATCAGTGCCAAGCTGTAATTCAATTTTAGGACTAATTTCAAATAATGAAGCGCTTTCATTAAGATCTATAATTTCGTCAATTTTTAAAAGTTGTAATTCAGGCTTGGTGTAACCTAATAAATTGAGTGCTGTGGCGTTCGCCATTTTAATTTGTTTATTTTTATCTAATATAAAAAGGCACTCAGGCATAGACGCTAAAATAGCATTATAGTAATCTTTGCTTTTCATTTAATAACTCTGTAACATTCTAACTGCGCGCCTTTAAGCAGAAAAAGCCTTAATATTATTCAGCTATAATTCCAATCTCAAGGTAAAATTCGCCGTCAGCACTTTCAAATGGTAAGATAAAGGCCCGACTCTTTCTATTTAAAAAAGTGGTTATTTTGTCGCCGGTTAAAACAGAAGGTATTGCCTTATCAAGTGAGTGACCTTGGCGGTCGTTTAAAGTAATTTTTGCTTGTCCGAATATAATGTTTAAAATTTCGCCTGCAGCATCTTGCAGTTCGGCCGTTATTTCAGTGTGTTTTTCGCTGACCATATTTTCATAAATTTTTAAAAACACCTTGTTATTAAAACCTAGAGCGACCGATAGCGTATGCCCTGAATACTTCAAATCAAAATGCCCTATAAGATCTACGGCCATATTGATGTTAGGTGTCTTTGGATAGGGCTTGCCGCAGGTTAATGAAGTATTTGCCTGCACCAATAAAACTTTTTGCGTTGCGTTTATAAAAGCGTTCAGAAACTCAACATCAATTATAGATTTTCTAGGATTTACGATAGTCAAAGCTTCTTCTTTTGATTTTATGAACGGAAATACCGCTGAAAGCCCGTCTTTTTTTAGTTGCCTTTGTATTTCATCAGAAGCATTCATGCCAAAAAGGCGCTTGCCGGATGCTTTTAAAAACTGATTAAACATTACTAGTGGGCGGTAGGCCTTTTCGTTGAACGTAGATACTGCAGAAAAGTCTAATATGTGAATTGCGGCATTGCGGTCTTTCGCGTCTTGCATTGCGCTTTCAAGCTCACGAGTTAGCTCGATTTTGGCAGGACACCTAATTATGTTTACGTTATCTGTTTCTTCTAATTTAAACGCGCCCATTGTGCCTCTTTAATCGTTCACTTTAGCGTTGCAATATTTTGCAACGCTTTCTTAATACTTTCAGCCGTAAATGGTTTCAAAATATAACCATCTGCGCCAGCATCTAGTGCTTTTAACACACTATCTTTTTCACCCTCAGAAGTTACTACGAAGATTTTAGGTTGAGTTTCTATATTTTGCGATTTGCGAATATTAATTATAAAATCAACACCATTTAGTATTGGCATTTTCCAATCAGTGAATATTACATCAAATGGCTCGGCGTGCTGATTAAAAAAAACTTTGGTGGCCTCTTCACCATTGGCGGCCTCTGTATATTTAACCATACCCAAATTTTTCAGATGTGTAATCAGCAGCGTGCGTAACGTTATCGAATCATCAACTAAAAGAGCGTTCTTATAATTAAATTTCATAAAATTATGCCGCGTCTACTAACGGCTTATACTCCTCATCGTCTTCAAATTTACTCAGAGTGTCGTCACTATAATTTGACTCACTTATATTGTCGCCTTGTATTGTATATTGCAGATGGTCTATTGCATTTTTTAAAAACAATACTTGTGCGCTTAATTCAGTAGATGATTTTGAGTTATGCGTTGCAATTTGGCTATTTAGTTTAGCCTGATGACTGACCCGACCTATCGCGCTAGCGATCTCTTGCACCTGATGTGATTGCTCGCTTGCGGCCTCAGAAATCTCGCTTGCGGTCTTATTAACAACTGAAGACTGTTCAACAATTTCTTCTAGAGAATGAACGCAGCGCTCAGCAATGGTAATTCCAGAATCAAAATCTACCCGAGCAGCGTCGACTAGATTTTTTACCTTATCTTGAATAGTTTCTGCAATTTTATCTACTTGCTGAACGCTTGAATCAAGTAGTGTGCTAATTTCTTTTGCTGCACTGCCGCTTATTTGCGCAAGTTTACCGACCTCTTCGGCGACAACAGAGAAGCCTTTGCCCGCCTCACCAGCGCGCGCAGCTTCGACAGAAGCATTAAATGAAAGTAGTCGCGTTTGAAATACGATGTCATTAATTACATCTGTTTTGCTACTTATTTCTTTAATTAGCTTAACTATTTTTGCAAAGTCTTGTCGGTTAGAGTTTAGCAAAGAAGTGAAGTCATCACTTCGTTTATTGATTTTGTTAAATACATTCATCATTTCTAACACTGCTGTTTTACCCCGCGTGGCTTTATCTAAACTTTGTTCTGCTATGGTGCTCGAGCGGGCCGCATGTTTTTGTGTTAAGCTAATCATGCTGCCAATTTCTTCAACGGCCCCTGATGTTTCTGTCAGCGAAGATGACTGCTCAGTTGAGGCCATTGTTAGTTCTTGACTTGATTTATCTACTGATAATGAAATGCGCTCAACCTCTGACGCGCATTTGACTAAATTATAAGAGACTAGTGACAATTTTTTTGAAAGTTCTAGTGAAATAACTATCCCGAGTATTAAAGCAACAATAAAACCGGCAGTCACGGTAGCAAGTGATATGTGGTTGCCTGTTGCTGCCATTTTCTTCGCTTGTAAAACTAAAATTTCTGCTTTTGCCGAAATGTAGTCTTTTTGTTTTGAAGATGCTTCTTCATAAGATTTGCTTGCCGGGCCAAACGTGTCGTTCATTAATTTTGTGAACGTTCCTTGTGCGCTTGCTGTCTCAGAAAGATCAGAGAGTTTATTGGCTGCAGCTACAGTAGTTTTCCATGTTTTTATAAGATTTTCGTGAAGATCTTTTTCTTCTTGGCTAACAACATCAGCAATATAAAGATTATCAAACATTTCAAATTTTTCTACGATTTCTGCAATTTTATTTTTGTTTTCAACTTTAGCTTCTTTAGTCAAATCTGAAAGCCCAAACGAGAGCGCCGTTCTTGATAAATCAACTCCCGCTTGGCGAAATGCATCGATCAGCGAGCTGCTTAGTGCATTTAGTTGCGAAACTTGATTATATTTTTTAGCAACGTTAGCTGATGTCCAGTAACTCATAACGCCTACACCAACTAAAAATAATGAAACGATACCAAATGAAATTATTAGTTTCGCCTTTATACTTTTCCCCAAAAAAGTGCCTCCATGTGAGTTGCAAAGATCCTTTCGGCAAATGCCACATGATCATAAAGAATAATTATAAATACAGGCTTTGGTCGCGCCGCATAATGTCAACTAGTCGTTTTATTTTGATACTATTTTCGTGACTATATATATTTTTTAGTTAAGGCTGTTAAACGAAAGCTAACAGCAAACATCACTAGAATATCTTAAGGGGAGGTTAACTTAAAATGTATAAATTAAGGTTAATAACGGCACTATTCGCGTTGGTCTCGTTCACATGGGCCCACGCAGAACCAAGTTTTTCGGGGTACTTCAACGTAGAGCATTTCGATGCTGAGGGTAAAGATGCTAAGTACGATATGCATCACTTTAATATCATGGTAGGCCATGAGATCGGCAAATTTAGCCTTTTCGCTGAGCTAGAGTTTGAACATGCTCCGGCTACTGAAGACGGTATCGGTAATATCACTGCAGAAAGAGCTTATGGTCAGTACTCGCATAATAGACATCTAAATGTTCGCGCAGGTGTTATGTTAAACGACACTTTATATCAAGAAAACCATTACCCAAGTATCGTCTATAATATCTCACGCCCACAAATGGTTAAAAAAATAATTAGTGGTTCAAGCGAGGGGATACGAGTATTTGGCGAAATTGGTGGCGGTTTTGACTACGCGGTTGAAGATGGTCAAGAACCTGGTGTGGCTGGCGTGCCTGCCGAAAATAAAAATCACAAAACATATTCTTTAGGCTATAGCTTCAATCTTGGTGAAGTTACAGGTCGTGTATCAGCTCGCCAGGCAGTTTATCACAAGCCAAATGCCGCAGCTGAGGCAGATGAAACTGCCACTAGCTACGATTTGAATCTAAAATGGAATTCATTAGGCCTATGGTTTGAGTCTGGTGCTGCAAGTAGTGATGAAACTATTAAATTAACTGATAAAGAAGGCACCTACGCCATTTTATCTTATGATCTAGAATTAGAGGATAAAGGCACCCTTATACCATACTATATGTATGACAGCTTCAAAGATAAAGTAACGGACACAGATGCTACTGTAAGAACAGGTCTGGGTGTGGCATACCGACCAGAGCCACAAATCACTTTGAAACTTGAGCATCTGTCCACAGATGATGGAACAGATACCACAGCACAATGGGCCGCAGCATTTGTTTATTTTTATAACTGAAGAAGATAAGGAGTTACGAACATGAAAGCATTTTTATTAGTAATGGCGATGATAGTGTTCCCACTGTCTTCTTTTGCCACTAAATTTTATAAATCAAGTAGCGGGATCATAAAGTCAATTGATGCTGCTGCATTAGATGATTGCGCTGAGATTTATTATCGCAAAGCCGGCTCAGCATCACTAAGTGTAAAACATAAAACCGCACTAGTACATGCAACACTAAAGGGTCTTTTGGTAAATGACCTTGAAGCTGTAAAGTTGAAACTTCACTCTAAAAGTGGCGCATGCACTTATGGTGAAGATAACGAGTCGTTTTAATACTGATTTAAGTACTGATTTAAGTATTTAAGATTACTAAAAAGCCCAATCTTTAATTTGAGATTGGGCTTTTTTTTTCAATAATACCTGTAATTTACACATATTAGTGTAAACTTAGAGAACTAGACCATATTATTAAATTTCAAAAACAGGCAAGTTAGAGCGAAGACCAAAGTCTAAATCGTATCATTATTAGACGTTCGCCCATCTATTTAAAAATATTTTAACCGAATTAGTTTTTAGAGAAATGACTTCTCTCAAGTTTCAGCACAGGAGGTGCCGGATGGAAAAAATAAGTGGGATTCTGCCACCTAAGGCACGCATAACGAGCGTTGACATGAAGGGTAGTGGCGCGGCTCGCTCAGGTACTCCTAGTTTCGGCCGCGAGGTAGGGATGTCATCAGTTGAGCGAAGAATGTTGCAAGATACTGCCGCTAAGGCTAATTTCGCCCACCAAGACCAAATGAGCTTGCGAAGTACAGTTAAAGACCCTAAAGCTGAAATCGTACAGCGCATGGCCGATAATTTTTTTATGAATAAAAATAAAAGAATCGAAAAAGAGGTAGATCTAGGGATGGACGAATCAAGTGATATGCAAATCGAAGAGCCAGTCGACATTGACATTGACAGCGCCGATGATTCACTTGTAGTTGGTCAGCACTTAGATGTGGTAGCGTAAAAAAATTAAAACAGTTGTTCTAAACAAAAGCCAGTTTCTTCAAGAGAAGTGATTTTGTGAATACTTTGTAAAGCGCGAATACCATTTTCGCGTTTGACACAAACTATTGCTTGTAGCCCAAAATAAATCAAATGCCGAACGGCAGATAGTGACCATTGCGGAGCGCCCATTTGAATCAACATTTCTAACCGATAAAGTGCCTGGCGTGGGTTTTCTGCGTGAATTGTGCCAATGCCGCCTTTGTGATCCGTAGAAAAAGCCATTAGTAGATCTTTAGCCTAGGCCCCGCGTACTTCTCCCATGACCAGTCGATCAGGACGCATGCGTAGTGCCTGGCGTAGTAGTTCAGTTTGATCAACATCTTGTAAAACGCCGTTGGTGTCATGTCTTGATAGTAATTTCGCAGAAACTTCGTTTGGAGCGTTAATTTCGCTCGTGTCTTCGATAATAATTACGCGCTCAGTAGCGTCAACCGACTGCAAGCATGCACTTAGCACTGAAGTTTTGCCAGAGCTAGTGGCGCCGACAATCATAAAGCTCATGTGTTCACAAACCATTTTTTTTAAAAATTTTAGAGCTTCAGGCGAAGCCCATCTCACCTCTTCTAACCGTGGTAGGGTCCATGGGTTATCAGGGTGGCGGCGTAAAGAGAGATGGGCCCCGCCTTGAGCAAGGGGAGGGATAATGAGGTGAACGCGAAATTGCCGCCAATAACCATCTGTAAATGGTCGATCTAAATTAACTTGAATACGAGCGTCGGTAGTCAAACGTTGTAGAAAATTTTGATAGCTTATGGGTGAAAAAAAATGGTCGGGGTGCTTATATAACAGTCCCGCTTTTTCATACCAGATAGTTTGCGAGCCATTAACGATAATTTCAGTGATTTCGCTATCAGTAATTAGTGGAGCTAACGGCCCTGCCGCAAAAAACTCGGCTTCAACGCGATTTTTAATTTGTGCATCTGTAGCGAAATAGTGACTGTCAATTAGGCGCCGTACTTGTGTGTTCATATCTTCGCGATCTCTGTCTGACGGCAAAGTTGTTATATCAATGATGTTTTCAGCGCGCAGGCGCTCAACAATTTCAGTATGAATCAAATGAGCTGTCGTCACTGGGCCTCCAATTTTTTGGTAAGATATTTTTAGGAGAGGGCTCTTGATCATTAACAATTTCAGGTGTTACAAAAATAACAAGCTCAGTGCGTCTATTATAAAAATTTTCAGAACGAAAAAGTGCTCCTAATAGTGGTAGGCGTGCTAGTTGCGGTAAGCCTTCATAGTTTTTTCCCCAGTCGCTGCGAATCAGACCGCTTAAAATAATCGTTTTTGCCTGTGAAAGATCAAAGTGAGTAGTCATGCGACTAGTTTTTAAACTTGGAATGTCGTTACCCACGCTAGCTGCGTCAAGTAGTGAAACTTCGGTAGAAAGCTCTATACTCAAGCGCCCTGAGCGATCAGCCTTTGGTTTAATTTTTAAATAAATTCCGTGACGCTTCCATTGTACTTCTTTTACCCGCGGCGTGATAATTTTTATCGGAATTTCGCCGCCGGCAAGAAACTCTGCTTCTCCGCCGCTTCGAGCAAGAAGGTTGGGCGAGGCAAGTACTTGACCCAACCCTTTTTCTTCGAGAGCTTTTAAAAAAACCTCAAGTTTTGTCGGGCCAGAAAAACTAGGCGCTAAGTTCGCAGACAAAACCTTCGGCCACTCAATACCCAGCTTTGATTGTAAATTTTTATTAATTTCTGCAACAACAATGTTTACGCGTACCAGCGGTTCAATTGCTAACTGAGATTTTTCGTAAAGCTGTGCTACTCCGAGTGGCGAAAGTGCTTGATCCCATAAAGTTGCAAGATTTTTTTGCTCATCTGATATTACGGCTTGAACTTTAGGAGTAAACACTAAAAGCGGTTGTGCTAAGCCAGCTTCAGCTAGGCGTTCAGCTATCCAGTTCTTAGCCGCCTCTTTAACGTCAGAATCGATTTGTGCGTTAATTACATATGAGGTCGCGTGGATCTCAGCCAATTCAGAAATTTCTTGCCAATCACTTAAGCGGTACAAATGCCCAGTTAGTGCGATATCGCCTTCGCGCAGCTCAACATTTAAGCCCAAAAATCCACGTAGTTTTTCTTTAACTGCTTTTAAAAAATCAAGCTTATTTTTTTGCACCACATATATTTGGTAAATGCTAGCGCCTATATTTATCGTGGCGACCCCTTGCTGCAAGCCTATAACTTTAATTTTTTTGCCGAGATCTTCGATCAAAATTATTTTTTTGCCTTTTACGCGCACGGTTTGCCCGACCGGTATATTAATAATGGAGCTTTCGTTTGGAGTTAAATAAAAATTTTCTCCATGAGATTGTAAGCTACTTAGCAATATTAATAAAAAAACTATATGACGCAATTTATGCTCCTTTGCGAATCAAGCAAAGGGCTTTGCAACTACCGTGACAGCCTCAAATCGATTTAAAGTGGCAATTACAAGT
>MEPT01000083.1:23192-24742 GCA_001769925.1 Bdellovibrionales bacterium RBG_16_40_8 | reverse complement strand
GTCGATGTGAAGAGCGGAGTCGTGACGCTTTAAAAGAGCCTGGGTTAAACTTAAGCCTAGGCCTAAGCCTTGGGAGTGTTTCATGATGTCTTCGTCAAGGCTAAAAGGGCGTAATATTTTTTCAATAGTTGTAGCAGAAAGAGGTTTACCCTCATTAATCACGGCAAATTCAATACGCTCTTTACCAGCTGGGGTAATTTTAATTTCGATATCTGATCCGGCATCGCCAAATTTGATAGCATTATCAAGAAGTCTTTCAAATGCTGAACCAATAATTTGTGGGTCAATTTTTAGATCTTGATCTTTTTTTGGCAGCACTATTTTTTGTTTTTTTGCCCTCGCGGCATCTGTAAATTTCTCTAAAATATCGCCAATTAATTTTTGTGCTGAGATTTTTTTCTTAGTCACTTTCATAAGCCCAGTTTCGGCCGAGACAAACGACAAGACGTCGTCAATAATTTGCCTTAGCTTTTCTGAGCTTGATGATATGCGCTCAACATATTTTTTTTGCTCAGCAGAGAGCGAAGTCTCGCGCAAAAGCTCTAAAAAACTCAAGATTACAGTTAGCGGGGTTTTTAATTCGTGATTAATTAAAATCATAAAATTATTTTTTGCCTCGTCGAGAGTTTTTAACTCTTCGTAAGCGGTGCGCAGCTGCGCATTTTTTTCTTTGAGCTCAGATGAAAGCTCATATTTTTCAATAGCCTTATCAATGGTAAGCGCGAGATCTGCGGGGTCCCAGGGCTTTGTAATATAACGGTATACTTCGCCGCTATTGATTGCAGCTATAATTGAATCTACGTCTGTGTAGCCTGTAAGCAAAATACGCACGGCATCTGGGTACAAAGCAATTGACTCTTTTAAAAATTCAACTCCGGTTTTGATAGGCATGCGTTGATCTGCAATTATTAGCGATACTTTATTGATTTTAAGAAGCTTTAGACCTTCGTCGGCTGAGGTAGCCTTTAGTACAGTATATTTTTTGCGAAAAATACGTTCAAGTGCCTCAACATTATCAATCTCATCATCTACGCACATAATTGTGTGTTTTATCTTATTAAGCATATATAAAACTATAGAGTAGATTTGCATAAAGGTGATGGCAATTTTTAAATCCGCTAGACTTACGTCGATAAACACGGCCTATGATCGCTTTTCATAAATTGCCAATATATAATAATCATAAGAAAATTAACGTACTGACGCTATATGTTTAGGAGAGTTAATATGCGCAATGTGCTCTTGTTTGGCGTGCTCGGAGTTTTTTTACAATTCGCCGGTGTTGATGTAGCGGCTGCTGCAAAACAAAATACCCATGAAAATAAGAAATCAGTAAAACTATTTTCACTATTAACGTTTAAGCAAATTGCGCGTTTAGAACACTCTCAGCGCGTAAAGTATACCAGACAATTACGTCGTATGGCTCTTGATATAGAAAAAGCTCAATTTATGTTTCGCGATTCACTATTTGCCGATTCGCATTTGAAAAATTCAGAAGATCAGAATTATCTTTATGCTTCGCTATTCGGTCAATTTGCTGGCGCCCAAGA
>MEPT01000083.1:22314-23185 GCA_001769925.1 Bdellovibrionales bacterium RBG_16_40_8 | reverse complement strand
TCAAGACGCTGTATATATGCCTACAATCTTAGCCAATATCCATGCGACAAGCCCGCCGAGTGTGGTGACAAGCGTATTCCATTTGAGTGTGAAATTCCAAAAGATGCCAAGTGTGTTGGTAGCAACGGGCCAGGGGTGCGCTGTGGGTACTATTTATCAGGCCTAAGCGGTAATGTGGGTAGAGCTTGTATAGAAAATAAATATAGATTTAAGGCAACCGCTCAATGCGACACGGTTCGTGATACTTTAAGTAAAGATAATAAAATTAAAATAGATGACATCATTAAAAAAACAAGAAGTCATTTTAACGTCACAAATTCTGCGCCTGAGCCAAAACTAAAAAAATCTGAAATGACAAACGAAAAATCGGCAAAAATTCTAAAAGAGTTGGCTGATAATGCCTACGACGACACTGTTTACTCAGAGCTTATTTATATATTATCAATTTATAAGAAAAATAATATAACACCACCGCTTGCATCATTAGACGAGCAATATGCAAGCATTGACCCTAGTAAATTTGAAAAAAACATTGATACTTTGCAGTCAGCTATGAATCAAGTTTTTAAAGATTATATAAATCACTGCGAGCGCAAGCTTAGTGATAAAGAAGTTAGCCAGTTGCGCAGTAAAGATTGGCAAAATCAAGTAGAAAAAGAAAAAGGTCAAATAGCATACATACTTGAGGCAAAAAGAAAAAAGTACGCAGACAATATCTATAAAATTAGTAAGGCTGATGGTTCGAACGCAGACTACCGCATAGATAATGTAGTTGAAAAAGATGAATGTCGCAGTATTTATGTCCGCCGTGATTCAATAGCCGCCAATTTAAAAAAGATTGTTGGTAGCTACCCCGAATACTCTGACGATG
>MEPT01000083.1:21653-22244 GCA_001769925.1 Bdellovibrionales bacterium RBG_16_40_8 | reverse complement strand
AGAAATTGACGACAATGAGATTAGTGAATCTACGGTCACTCCAACAGGCTGTTCATCAAACGTAACAGCCTATGAAAGTCAACTTCATCATACGGCAGCTCGCTGCATGGTCTGTTTGGCAGAACGCAATAAGGCCAAATCAGCAAAATCACCGACAGACGCAAAAAATTATTACTCTGTTTCAACAAAATGGCTTTCGCTTTTAAGTACAATGGTGCTTGCATGCGGTGACGGTAAGTTTGATCAAACTCATATCGACACTAATGCTATGATTCAGTATATGCAAACTTTTGGCCATTGCAGTGCTGATACCTACGATTGGGATCCTACTAATGATTTAAGTGCTGAAGAACGAGATAAGATTAAATTATGGGCCAATCGAGATTTTTGGCTGGGTAAATCTAAAAAAGGTACAGTTGAGCCTGATTCTGATAAAGATTTTATGAACGTTTACGGCATTAAATACGAAACTGCGACTAGACTTTTCTGTGACCCAGATCGATACGAGCAGGGCGGGCGCAGGGGTAAAATTAAAAAACTAGATAGTGGGTATAAGACTCCTCCGCAAAAAAGACAAATGTACGCGCGTCG
>MEPT01000083.1:18523-21608 GCA_001769925.1 Bdellovibrionales bacterium RBG_16_40_8 | reverse complement strand
TTCTTTGAAAGAAGATTCTGTAGCTGATGCCCTAGTTAAGTGCATAAAAGAATCTAAAGACACTGCAAATGATCTTTATTCAGGTAAAAATAATTACGGTACTTGTGTAAAACCTGTGAGTTTTAATGAAGACTATAAGCCGGACTTCGCAAAGATGGTTAATGAAGTTAAGTCACAAACCGGAACGACCGTATTGTTCGATACCGGGACTTGCTTTGTGGCCAAGCAGTACGAAAAACTAAAAGATACAAAAACGGGCGGAGTAAAAGAAAACATCGGTTTTGTAATTCCAACAGGGCGTAATCCTTATCAGAAGCTCTCATTTTATACATCTGGTACAGGGGTAGCTGATAAGACAGCTTTTCCGAATCATGAAAATGATAAGCGGCCGGCATTAAGTGGCAGTGATGATTTAAAATCATATAGTTTTACCGTAACAGATGAAGAATTGTGTGAGGCGGCAGGACAGGGCTCTGCGGCTGCGGCAAAAAGCGCAGAAACTCGTGGCTTAAGTAAGTGAAGATTTTTTATAAGGACTGGGCTTTCGTCGTGATTCATGTGGAGATTTTAAGTTGAGCGCAAAAACCGTCGAAATGGATAGCGGAGGAAACTCAAGTGCTTAAATTTATATTGTCTTTATCGATTGGGATTTTGTTTTTAAATTCATCAACGGCGCGAGCGCAGGGAATGTATGTTGGCGGCGGAGCCTACCTCGGGCAACAAGGATGTTCGAGTGGAGTTAGTATCCCACGCTCAGTAAAAAAAATAGAAGATAATCAACAGGCAATCGCCAAGCAGATTCGTGATATTGAGAAAAAAATCAAAACGGTTGAGCGTAAAAAAGAAACAACTGAAAAAGCATATAACAAAAGTAAATCAGCAATTAATGGCTGGCTTAAGCCCCACGTTGCCGCCGGAACCATCGATTATTTATCAAACCCATACACGGTTGATAATTTGGGAGAAATTTGTGACGCAAATACCGGTAACCTTATAGAAGACAAAAAAAATACTCGTGTGCCGTGGACAAAAGGCTTCTGTAAAAAAGCTGGTGATGATAAAGACTATAACCAGGCTGCGTCTAATTGGGCTGCAAATGTTTTTCCGGGAGCTACAAACTTAGGCGAAAGTATTTGCGTTGATAAAAATTATGTTAATGACGAAAGAAAGTATGAGCTATACAAGAATAGAACCGTAGATAATAAATCAAACCCTGCTTATGCGTGTGCCGAGGCTATAGATAAATTCTCTGATGTTTTAACTGAATTTGAGACTGCAAAAAACGAGCTTGATGATTTAACTTATCAACTTAAAATTCTAGAAGAAACTGATGAACAGCTTCGTGATGATAAAGAATATGAAGTCGATAATTGGTATGATGATATGGCTAAGGGGAAAACAACTGCGGGCATTTGTTATTCTTGTGTTCATCCCAATGATCGACCCATTAGCACAAGTGATAAATTATTGACGCTGCTTGGTTCAGGGATTAATGCGGCAGCGGCTTACTACGGCACAAAATATACCGTTGATCAAAATAAACAATTGGGTTGGCCCACGTCACCGTGGTTAGCTTACGGCATGGCATATCCGTTTGTGATGAACGGCATCTACGGCTTAGCCACGGGCGGAGGCTCTGGTGCTTACGGCTGTTCTGGGGGAATGTACCCCGGCGGTGGTATGTATGGTGGACCGGGCGCGTTTGGCTACCCAGGCGGAATGTCTGGCGGAATGCCAGGTGGTGGACTATATGGCGGTATCGGGATGCCAGGAATGTATGGCGGAATGCCAGGTATGGGAATGGGTGTGCCATTCGGCATGGGCGCTGGATTATATGGCGGCATGGGCATGGGTATGCCCGGCATGGGAATGGGCGGTATGCCATACGGAATGGGAATGGGCGGTATGCCCGGTATGGGCGCTGGATTGTATGGCGGTTTAGGTATGGGCATGGGTATGCCCGGTATGGGAATGGGCGGTATGCCATACGGAATGGGCATGGGCGGTATGCCCGGCATGGGCGCTGGATTGTATGGCGGTTTAGGTATGGGTATGGGATCGCCATTCGGTATGGGTGGAATGGGTGGAATGCCAGGCATGGGCATGGGCGGTATGGGATCGCCATTCGGTATGGGTGGAATGGGCATGGGCGGTATGCCATACGGAATGGGCATGGGCGGTATGCCCGGTATGGGTGGTATGCCATACGGAATGGGAATGCCAGGCATGTACGGCGGTATGCCCGGTATGGGTAACGGAATGGGAATGCCCGGAATGTCCGGTATGGGTGGTATGCCATACGGAATGGGAATGCCAGGCATGTACGGCGGTATGCCCGGTATGGGTAACGGCATGGGAATGCCAAGCAGCATGGCATCGATGCAATATCAACAGCAGATGATGTCTATGTATCAACAACAAATGCAGTCTTGGATGTCTGAACAGATGCGTATGCAGCAAGATTACACGCAACGCACTCAGCTTGTTAGTCGACTTCAGCAAGAGCTAGTAAGTATTCAAATGCAAATACAACAGATATCTACTGGAGCTTATGGGTATGGTAGTAGTGGATTGGGCGGCGGTATCGGCGGTTTAACTCCGACAGGTAATGTATACGACCCAAACAACCCCAATTTGAATAATCCCTACAATGGGACGGGGCGCGGCGGCCCACCAGTACGCTGATATGTTTTCAGGTCGAATTGAACGTTGTTACGATAGTCACGTGCATTGGCGCGCAACGGGTAGCTTTAATCGTAGGCTTAAACTTCATAGTCTGCGTTCGGCAAAAGATGTTTATGACCTAAAACCACAGAATAATAATTTTTGCGGTGATTGGTTACTGGGCTATGGGTGGGATCAAAATTTATTTACTGATAAAAAATTTCCGACTCGCGAAGTTCTTGACGAGAAATTTGGCGACACCCCAGTTTATTTTCTGCGTATTGATGGTCATGCGGTTTGGGTAAATACTGCGGCCCTTAAACTATCAGGTCTTTGGCAAAAAAATTATTTAGCTAAAGCCGGAGGCAAAATTTTAGTAGGCGATGATAATTACCCTACTGGAGTTTTAATTGATCTAGCT
>MEPT01000083.1:18100-18499 GCA_001769925.1 Bdellovibrionales bacterium RBG_16_40_8 | reverse complement strand
TGCCAAAACCAACTATTGAACAAATTAAAGAAGATTTACTTGAAGGCCAAAAAGTTTTTCACGGCGCTGGGTTTACCCATATTCGTGATTTAACTTGTGATGATTTACAATGGCAAGCCGCTCGCGCACTTGAAGAAGACGGCAAACTTAATTTAGCGGTGGAGCAATTTTTTAACGCAGATGACGCAAGTAAGTTTGAAAGTGCTGTCGACTTTGCAATACGTTCTAAAAAAGAGTCGCCTAATCTTATACGACCTATGGGTATTAAAGTTTATTTCGACGGGGCTTTGGGGTCTGAAGGCGCTTGGCTAAGCCAACCATATAAATCAGGTTCAGGTAGCGGCTTACAACTTCTCGAAGAGAACACCCTTCAAGATATGATGCGAATATGTTTTCAGA
>MEPT01000083.1:16000-18088 GCA_001769925.1 Bdellovibrionales bacterium RBG_16_40_8 | reverse complement strand
ATTGGTGACGAAGCAGCGCATCGAGTGGCAAAAATTGCTTTTGATCTTAAGGCCAAAAAAATTTCAGGTAAGCTGCACCTTGAACATGTCGAGCTTTTGCGCCCTGAAACTATTGAAATTTTGCGTAACATAACAGTTGTATGTCACATGCAGCCTTGTCACTTTTTAAGCGACAAAAAATGGTTAGCAAGTAAAATTGGTGATCTTACAAAATTTGCATTTCGCTGGAGAGATTTAGAAGTTGCCGGAGTGCCATTTGATTTTGGCAGTGATAGCCCAATTGAAGATGTAAGCGTGCAAAAAAATTTAACAGCTATTGCCGATGGACAAAAAGAGGGCATTATGGCGCCAGAGATGAATTGGGTAATAGGTCATACACACAAAGATACTAAATGGTTTCATGAAACCTACACAGATTTTAGTAATGGGATACCGGTATCTATGAAATTTCGTGGCAGTTCTATGCAAATAACAAGCTAGTAACTTTAATTTTAACTAAAACCCTTCGCGATGAGTCGGTGAACGTTCTTGTTTGTCATTTTGCCAATTTTTTGCTGCTACTATTATTCCTGTTACAAGAGCCGCCCCCAGCCAAAATTTTGGTTTTTTGTAAAATACTTTCGTTTCTGAAGTTAGCACTTTTTGTTCAATTGCAGGATATTGAGTTTCTAAGGCCGCAGCGTTTGGTATATAGCTTATAGGTGAAGCCATTTTTTTTGACTGAGCAATTTTTAGAAGTTTTTTTTGTGGCTGGAAAAAAGCAAATGCATTAGCGTCATGCTCACTAATTTTTAAAATTCGTGTCACGGGTTCATAAGTAGGTGAAATTAATGTTATGCGCTTAGTGCCGCGATGCAAACTAATAGGCGAGTTATCAGTGAGATTAAATCGTACTCCGTTAATTAGCATAATGGTAAATTCAGAAAATTTACTGGTGTCTATAGGTACAAGAGTTTCGTTATGAAGAATTGATTTATATTGCTCGATAATGGGTGGCGGGAATAGTCGACTATCAGGCGCAAATGTAGAGTCAAACTGTATTGCTGCTAGTAAATAAGAGTGAGTCTTTGCTGTATTAGTTGCTGTCTGTGCTAATCGTAAGTATGCGATCTGAATCATTTCTCTTTCAGCTTGCGCCCAATCGGCTTTATAAGAAAAGCCCACAACATCTTGCCACGCACTATCTATTTGTAGAATTTCTGACTGTAAAAAAACTTCTTGGGCTTTTAAAAAAGTGTTATTAAGATTTTCTTTAAGAGATTCTGATACAGTGCTTTTAGACAAATAATCATCATAGCTTATTTTTGTTGGATGAGCTGCTTTATTGGCGAGAAATTCAACCCGACTCATTTGTGGGGGTCGATAAATAAATTCTTCGGCAGCAAAAAGTGATAATGTGAAAAAGTACACGAATATAAATAAATATAAAATATTAAAAGCTTTCATCTTAATTCTCCCAAATAATTTTGGTTGATTGAGTTTTGGTTTGCACCTCAGATTTTACTTGATTCGGATTTTGTACGGTAACATGAAAAGGCTTTTGCCCATGTTTGACGATCGTGCGCGAGTCACTTTCTGAAACCATAACGGCAAACTGCGATGGGTCACGAGGGCTGCGTACAAGTTTTAAACCGCGACCTACAGGTAGCGTTTTATCTTCAGCATAAAGGTCGACGACCCCGAATTGTCCGACAATTGAGTCTAAAGATGCAAGATTTTGGACTTCAATGGGCACCAGCACAAACCCTCTAGGAATAAAAGTATCTATTGCTTCAGGAGCTTCGGATTCTGCTAATTTTTCATTTGTGCGATTGGTTGTCTCTACGAGCCAGGCCATTATTGCGCAAAAGATAATAAATATCACTATCATAGACCGTGGGTGTTTTTTTATAATTTCTATATTTGGTAGTTTTATTTTCATAAGTCTCCTTTTTAGTTAATCGAAAGCGTGAAATTTCACGCAACCCCGTTTGGCAAAGCTGTAATGTTAAAAAAATAAATAGCAAAAACAAAGCCAACGTAACACAAGCTTCAACGAGTATTTGCCCTGTATTTTTTTTCATAGAGGTTCTCTTAATAGATTTGCTT
>MEPT01000083.1:5777-15982 GCA_001769925.1 Bdellovibrionales bacterium RBG_16_40_8 | reverse complement strand
ATATGGCACCTCGATTTTCAATTGAGGCGGCACATGACCACCTGACGCCTAGTTTTGTTGAAGTATAAATAACAGTGGCGGTTTGATGGTCGCGTAAATTATCTCTCACCTGGTAAGCTGGTGCGATATCCCCGATGACATCGGGGCGCACATCAAGTTGACGAGTCTGTATTTGTGGCTTTTGTTTTTGTAAAGAAAGTTTAGTCTTTAACGTGCCTGATTGTAAGGTGTTAGCGGCATTTAAAATAATAGTTTTTTGCTGCCTGTCGAGTTGTGTGCGCTGTAATTCTATTTTGGCAAGTCGGCTTTCAGCTAGCGCAATAGCTACCGCGTTGCCAGAAGAGACGGCGGCCGCCAATTTCAACTGAGCGACTTTGTGAGTTAAGCGAAGTGACAACGCGCGAGGATTTAACCGCAATAGTTGATTTAAGTGTTCAGCTACCTGATTTTGCAGGCTGTACAAGTAGTTATCACATTTACTTTGCAGCAGCGTATATTCGCGAAGCCAAACGACGGTCGTACCTACCCCGACAAAAATAGTGAGTAGTAGGGGAGCGAAAACTAAGAATCCCATGAGCGCAAATCCGCTAGTTCTTTTTCTTTGATCTGCATTTTTAGGCGAATTTGATTTTTTTTGTCGCATTGATTGGCCTCTGTTTTGTTGTTGCACCAAAGTATTTCTCCACTCACTAATTGGTACATGTTTGTGGTGAACTGCTGGTTAAATTTTGCTTGTAATATTTGCCCCCAACCTAGGATACTCGCATTTTCAAAAAGTTTTTTACGACAATCGGGCTCGCTTTTTAGCTCACAACGTAATGTAGAGTAAAGGCAGTGTTCTAGCCATAATCGAGAAATGCCAATTGAAATTACCCGTAAGCTCAAAATAAAAATTGTGCTGTATAAAATAAGTAAAAAAGCTGCTTCAACGAGTGTCGATCCGCGTTCAGTCTCTTTGCCCACGGCCAACAGCTCCTTGCATAAAATCACTCATATCTTTTTTGCGATAGTGTCTTTCTTCTGGCCGCTCGACAGTAGTTCGCCCAGACTCATAACCTTGAAGCGCATTAGTAATATCTGTAAATCTGGCAGATACTGAATGCCCCATTATTCGCACTATTCCCATAGCGGTCACTGCTAGTAGTGCGGTAAGAATTAGATATTCAATTAAACCCTGGCCACTTTCGTTTTTAATTTTCACATTAACCTCCTTTAAGTTTTGTAACTTAAATAGGTATGTGCAAACCTGTGTGCCAAATGAAATCGTTTTTATGAGGTTTTAAAGGCAAATTTATGGACGGTACGCCGGACGCCGGACACAAAATCGGATTTCAGGCGCCGGGACACAAATTAGCGCTTCTTATTTGTTTTTTTAGCCTTTTTGGTTTTAATGGCAGCAGCTTTTTTAGCCACGGCTAGTTTTTTAGCCTCTGCCGCTTTTTTGGCTTTGATGGCATCAGCTTTTTTATCCATAGCTAGTTTTTTGGCCTCTGCAGCTTTTTTGGCTATAGCGGCTTTTTTAGCTTCTTCAGCCTTTTTAGTTTTAATAGCAGCAGTTTTTTTAGCCTCTGCAACCTTTTTGGCTTTGATGGCATCAGCTTTTTTAGCCATGGCTAGTTTTTTAGCCTCTGCAGCTTTTTTAGCAAAAGCGATTTTTTTAGCTTTTAGATCTTCGGCTTTTTCTTTAGCGCGAGCTTTTTCTGCCTCAGCTTTAGCTTTGGCACGTACTTTTTCTTTAGCGATTCTTTCTTTTTCAATCATTTTAGCGTGCAGAGCAGCTTCACGGCTAGCCTGACGCTCGGCTTCGCGAAGTGCTTTGGCTTCAGCTTTAGCTTTGGCCTTAGCTTCAGCCTTGGCTCTGGACTCGGCCTCAAGGGCAGCTTGAATAGCGGCGACCTCTTCGGCGCGTTTGGCTTTTCTAGCGTTAATAATAGCAGTCAATATTTCGTATGATTCACGCTGCAGCCCGTTGTCATAGACAAAGCTATAAAAGCCTTGAATTTCAGGGCTTTGGCGAAACTTTTTTGCCGTGGTTGGTAGGCTTTCAGAAGCCTTGAAATCGATAGAACTACCATCTTTAGAAAGATTGACTTTGCTTGCCATGACACTCCTCTATAAGTTTCACGCATGCTAGAGTAGCCACATAATTTAGTCAATAGCTCAAAATCATTGGAGAGTCTTATGCTACTACTTAATGGCAAAAAGGTTTCTGAACATAAGCGTGAAGAACTAAAAAAACGCGCCAAAGTATTTAAAAAGACATACGAACGAGAGCCCGGCCTTGCCGTGGTTATTGTCGGGGATGATCCTGCAAGCCATGTGTACGTGCGCAATAAGGTTAAAGCCTGCGAAGAAATTGGGATCAGATCGTTACATCATCATTTAATGGCTGATACAAAAGAAGAAAAGGTCATCGAACTTATAACTAATCTAAATTCAAATAAAGATACTGACGCAATTTTGCTTCAGCTGCCGCTACCATCACATTTGCATGCTGAAACTATCTTGAGCCACATTAACCCTAAGAAAGACGCTGATGGATTAACTATCGAAAATATGGGGCTTCTTTTCGCCGGACGCCCGCGGGTAGTGCCTTGCACCCCTAAAGGAGTAATGGAGATTCTAAAGTTCTATGAAATTTCAGTATCTGGTAAAAATTGTGTAGTGATAGGGCGTAGTCAAATTGTCGGTAGGCCCATGGCGCAATTGCTACTTCTTAATGATGCCACCGTAACCACTGCACATTCAAAAACAAAAAATCTTTCAACTCTGACCAATCAGGCCGACATAGTTGTTGTTGCGGCTGGCAAACCAAACTTTCTTGGTGCAGATGATTTTAATAAAAATGCAGTAGTCATTGATGTGGGCATTCATCGTCTTGCCAGTGGCCTTTGTGGCGACGTCAGATTTTCAGAACTAAAATCAAAGGTAAAAGCAGCTACCCCTGTGCCAGGCGGAGTAGGTCCTATGACCATTACCATGCTACTAGAAAACACTTTAATTTTAGCAGAAGCCTCAGCCGCCCAAGGTTAACTCAAGGTTAACGGCTAAGCGCTTTGTATTCGCGAAGAGCAGAATCTAATGCTAAATAGCGGCCACGAAATGCTGCACTGGCGTTTTTCGTTGCTATAAATTTTTGTAAATCCTCACGGACTTCAGAAAAATGTGCATATGAAGTTTCGTTTAAAAAGCGAAACAATGCTCCTGCGGCTTTTTTAGATGTTTCTTCTGAAATTCCAGTACGAATTTGATTATCAAATAGGTCTGTTATCTGCATTTGAAAG
This sequence comes from Bdellovibrionales bacterium RBG_16_40_8, assembly GCA_001769925.1. Lineage (GTDB taxonomy): Bacteria > Bdellovibrionota > Bdellovibrionia > Bdellovibrionales > UBA1609 > RBG-16-40-8. The sequence goes on along the minus strand of MEPT01000083.1, from coordinate 12,698 downwards.
CTAGAAATATTTTTGTAATTGTCTAAAATTTCTAGTCCGCGCTCAAGTAATTGATCTTCTATTGTAACGCGCAAAGGTGTCGTAATTGCTTTTAAATTTTCTTCGCTTGGTGGGTAAAGTGAGATCAAATTAAGTGCTGATAGCTGTAAATCAGGGCCATAACTTTTAACAAGAATCTCGCGAGCAAATAATTCGCTTGCCGTATCACGTAGAGTAGGGTTGTGTCGTAAATTCTCAAAACGTTCATTTATTATACGATGTTGTTCGGTGAGAATTTGAATAGAATAATTGCGTTCAGAGTCTGATGAAAATTCGTCACAATAACTATCGACATTTTGCAGACACGTTTCTAATTTATGAAATTTACCAATAAAATTATCGTTATTAGTGCTATCTTTCGTAGTTGTAAGTAGCGGCGTAAAAGTTTTGGCTTCTGTCATGTGAATCACTGGATTTTCTAATATTCTCACTTCGATTTTTTCGTGTTTATTGACACTAGCAATTTTCTTAGGTGAAGAATTATAGCGAAGAGTTATGCTAATGAGTATGAGCCCTGATGCTGCTAAAATATACGCTAACAATTTCATTTCAATAAATCCTTAGTATTTAAATCTTTCTATCTGTATATAATTTTCTATAGAAGCATTAATTGAGATAGCGTTGGTGTTTAATTGCCCAGCGGCTATATAGCCAGTGTTGTGAGTTATTATATTTTCTACATGTAAGTAAATAATCTGATCAGTGCCTACAATTTGCACATCAAGTACTTTAAATTTTTCTCCGGGAGCAACAGGGGTTATTATATTATTTTTAAACATTATGCTTATCTGTTCATCTGGTATTTTTTCAAATAGCGAATATTCTTTTTGTACAATAACAATATCGCTAGTCTGCGGTAATATTTTACGCGAAATGTCTGTTTGCGGCGGCGCTGATTCTTGCAAATAATTTTGCCAGTCATAATCGTCGCCACCATAAATAAAGCCTTCAACCGACTGATTTTTCTTATTTAAAATAGATACTTTATACCATCGATCAAGACCTGTTTCGACGTTCATGTCAAAATCGAGTATCTGCACAACATTATCAGACTCAATGTGCCCTAGGTTACGACTCTTTAGATTTTTATCTTTAAATAAACTTAGCTCTTGTTTGGTTTCAACAAATTGGCCAGGCATAAAAACACCATCGATTGATCCAGAGCAAAGCTCTTGCGGATTATCAATTATAATGGGTTTAAATGTTTTTTCGTCTGCTGGTAATTCATAAATCGTATAATAAGCTTTAGCTACAGATTTATTTTTTCTTATAAGCTCAAGCGGAAATTCTTGTCTATTTCGCAAACAGGGCACCATTTTTTCTTGGGTCGTGCATACAAAATTATTAATATTTTTATCGTAAACACAAAAACTTTTTTCGAGTCTGCCCTTTTCAACTGCGGTCATATCCATGGTGAATAACTTATTATCTAGTTTGTCTGTTAGTAGTTGGTCAAGGGTTGTCTTAGGGTCTTTAGCCTTTAGGCAAAATCTCCCGCCCTCGCGCATACATTTAAGATCAAACGAGAACTCAAATTCTTCGTTATTGTTTTTATATTTAGTTCTTCTGGCTTCATCATTTATCCTAGTACGAGATTCCCAAGGCTTAGATTTTACAATTCTCTTGAGTCGAGTGTCGTTAACCCATGGGCAGGCATTTACCCCACACATTTGTCGAGATGTGCAAAGAGATTTTTGCCGAGTATTTTTAAATGCTATCTTATCGACTCCGCAGCCAGAGTTTTCAGCTTCATACTTTGTGTTGCGCGCGTCGCTGTCGGCAAATCGACAAATGCTGTAGTCACCACCGTTATACATGCCGTAAGCTGATCTAATCGCAGCAGAGTAATCAATGCCTTTTTTAGTATGAACAAGCCTGTGACAACGTGAGTATACACGTTTTAGTGAGCCCTCTATGGGAGCTATTTCAAGTATGCGTGCCCAGTGGTTATAAACGTGATTCATGCCGTTTTCTATATTTTTAACTAAATCAAAATTTCGCCGAGAAAGTTCTGAATCTAGGCTAGACATAATTTGAAACATACCTTTTGAGCGATATATCGGTCTTCCTTTAGTGTCTAAAACTTTCGTTGGTTTTGATTTTACTTTGCAGGTTGTTTTTTCTATTTCTTCGCCTTCTTCTCCTTTATATTTTTGGTCGAGACATTTACGCGCAAAAAGTTGGTCGCCAACCATTACGCGCAACCGTACATTTTCATCGCCTTCGGTAGAATCAAGTTGATAGTGCGTAAAAATTGACTCTTGGTAGGCTATTAATTTTATAAAAAGCATCCAGCTTTGCAGTTCTTCTTTGCTTATAGGTTGAGATTTGCGTTCTTTTGATTCAAGTAACTCGCGCTTTTTTAAAAAATCGTAAGACATTTGGTCAATAAGATTAGCGACTCTAATACCATAATCTGCCACATACTGTTCTGACTTATCAGTTAAATTACTACGTGTTTTCGACTCTAATTGAATTTTAGTCTCGTCAACGATAAATTCGGGGTAGTGCAAATTGGTTCGTTGTGAGTTGCCAAGTTTTTCTGCCTTACAGGTTGGCCCTATGGTGCCAAGTGTATAAATGCCCTTAATCGCGCCTTTAGCTTCTTCACAGCCCCTATTTTCGTACGATCTGATAATACCTTGAAATACTGACGCTTCAGAACTTATAAGACCAACTAGAGTGGCTATAATAAAAAATATTCTTGATGCAAAAAAACGCGTCTTATTGTTCGTCATATCGGTTTCTCCTATAAGCCTTATATGCCCGTTGGCAGCAAACTTTTTGGGTTGCGAAGGCGTTTTTTATAATTTTCACTTGTTGACGGTTTAATATTTTCAAGTCCGTATGCATTTAAGTTTTGTCCGATAGTAAGAGCTGAAAGAAAGGCGTAGGTATATGCTAGGTAGTCGCAATTTGCTTTTGTTTGCATGCGGTATTTTAAAATATCTGAAAGTGTGGTGTCGTACTTATCATATTTTTTAGTTTTGCGAACGTGATTTGATGTAGCGCCCCCGCCTGCGTGATATGCATAAATTGCAAGAGCCGGGTCAAAAGAGAATTTTTTAAATAAATTTCGTAATAACAGCGTTGCCATATATGTTGAGTTTAAAAAGAAAGTGCGATCATCATTTGGGTTTGCTCGACGATTTACTGTTGGGTAAATAAGAAATGGATGACCGTAACCATCACGAATTGTTCGCGCAGTTGCATTTATAATTTGCCATGGCCCGGTTGCAGTAACCAGTTCACCTGGTGCTTTACTTACCGTAAGCGTGGGGTATAGGGGGTTTACTGCGTACGGCGACTCTAGTAGTAGAAGGTACCCAATTTCAGGGGTTACGTCGGCTTTTTCAGTAACTTTTTTTATAAAAGGAGCAATATTTTGTGCGTGTTCTATAAATAACTTTAGACTTTCTGGGCCATAACTTGACCGATTGCAAGCGAATTTATTTTTCTCTTGCCCTAGCCATACGCGGACCATGCGTTGAACCTCATTGTTGTTTGCGTAATTGGCAAATACCGCACTAACATATGCTGTGCCAGGCAATTTATCTCTATCGCTATTTACTGCAAATATTGATTTTGATTTTACTTTGCCAGTGTTAACTAATTGGGGCATCGGGGGGGGCGGCTCAGCAGCATTTTCATCGCTATATATTCTTATTGTCTCGTTTGAGTTGGCGGGCGTTACATCAAATATTAAACTGCCAGATTTAGGGTCATTACCTACAAGTTCTCCTTTTGCAAGCTCGCCGTTGATTTTAACCATACTTATTTCAGATGGCTGGCTTGCAGTATCAACTAGATCAGTTCTTACCTCTATAAGTTTTGGTATTTGCACTTGCGAATAAGAGGCTCCTTTCACTACCGCTACAGACGCGCGTTTGGCTTTATGTGTTTGAACCTCTTTGGCGAAATCTTTAAGAGTATTTGAAGAAAAATCAGTTAGGTTATTGTTGTGCTGAGCGCGAATTTTTGAGTGCGAGAGACTGTAAAGTATTCCAGCTTGACCGATGACGCTATTTTCATCGAATGTTTTTTTATCGTTTAGGGGCAGATTTTTTTTCAAACGTATTTCAATTGTGTGGCAGTTTTTCTCATGACAAACAACGTCGCTCGTAAACGGAAACGCGGTTTTATCTGCACTTTCTTGTTCTATATTTTTTGCTATGCGCTTTTCGCCTTCGTTTTCGAGTAAAGTTTCAAACCGCAGTTCTTCTGATGATTTTTGATAAGATGATTTAAGGGTTATCTTCATTTCAAGGCGTGTTGGGCTTTCTTCTACTTGATTTTTTTTATCGTCGGTGGTGCTAATAATCACGTCTGTTATTGATTTAGCAAGAGACTCATCTGTTTCGTTTTCAATACTTGTACGCAACTCATTAAATAAATTTTCGTAGCCTGCTATTGTGTACGGAGTTTGTTCTTCAGAATTTTTACTAACCTTGACCGATCCGGTTTGAATTCTAACCTCATCGTCGTCAGCTGATATTTCATTGTAGTCTAAAGTCGGCCGAGCAATAGGGCCGCACGCAGAAAGCGTAAACGCAACCGTTAATAGTGCCCAGATAAAATAACGCGCAGAAAGCTTCATGCTGATAGTGCCAGCAACACTTAGGCCACCGGCAAAGTTTAATAGGATTTAACTGATTGATACTTCTGATCTTTTTACACTAATTAAGGTGACGAAAATTGCGCCGGGGCGCAAATTTGTCACGCACGCAACTATCTCCGGTCTTTGCTTTTTGTAGCGGTCATCGGGAATTAATGGAAGCATTTAGATTCTCTCTAAAGCATAGGAGAGAAACTTGCCCCTGCAAAAATAAAAGAGTAGATTTGCGCAATGACTGCAATTGCAATGACCCCCAAAGCTACTCCCTTAAAAGAAGAGCATTTGCGCCTTGGTGCTAAAATGGTAGATTTTGTCGGCTGGCTTATGCCTGTTGAGTACACAGGCATACGTGCTGAACATGAGCAGGTGCGAAATCGAGTTGGTATATTCGATGTTTCGCATATGGGAGAAATTCGCGTTCGCGGTAATCGTGCCCTAGAAACCTTGCAGTGGTTGACCACTAACGATGTAAGCCTTATCGAAAATGGTAAAGCGCAATATAATCTTTTAATAAATGAAGCAGGCGGTATAATTGACGATATTATCGTCTATTGCATTGAAAAAAATAATGACTATTTTATTTGCGTGAATGCCTCGAACACCGAAAAAGATTGGGCTTGGATAAACTCGCACAATCGGGGCGCAGAATTAACAAATGAAAGCGCTCTATGGGGACAAATTGCCGTGCAGGGCCCCATGGCCGTGTCGTTGGTGTCAAAGGTATTCGGTGAAGAGGTTAAATCTGTAGCGGCTTTTAATTTTTCGCCATACCCATTTAGTGGAGCGCTTTGTTACCTGGCGCGAACAGGGTACACAGGTGAAGACGGTTTTGAAATTTTTGTGCCGACAGCAAAAACTGTGTTACTGTGGCGTACATTATTTGAGCTTGGCGAGGGTTTTAAAGTTAAACCCATTGGCCTTGGGGCACGCGATACACTTCGAACTGAAATGAAATACTGTTTATATGGTCATGAGCTTGACGATACGACAAATCCGTACGCTGCTGGGCTGGGTTGGATTGTAAAGCCTGACGCAAAAGACTTTATCGGCAAAGAAAAAATACAGGTGGCGCAGCGGGCTGGATTAAAAGAGCGGTTAGTTGGGTTTAAAATGGTTGATAAAGGCATTGCCCGCCATGGTTACCGCGTGCTCGCAATTGACAATCGCGAGATTGGCAGGGTAACTAGTGGTACAGTTTCGCCCACGCTTGGTGAAAGCATCGGAATTGCGTATATTTCTACAGAGTTAGCCAAAGTTGGCCAAGAGATCTGTATTGATATTCGCGGTCGTGCGGCAAAGGCGCGTGTGGTGAAAACTCCGTTTGTACAAACTGTTTTGGCGAAGAATAAACCGCTGTAAAGGAGCAAGTTAATGTCTAATTATATTGTGCCTGAAGAGAATTATTACACAAAAGATCACGAGTGGGCGCAAGTTGATGAAAATTTGTGCACAGTAGGTATTACCGAGTTTGCTCAAGATTCACTGGGCGAAGTAGTGTATGTTGAGCTGCCAGAGACCGGGCAAAAAGTAACTCAAGGTGAGCCCTTTGGCGTAGTTGAGAGCGTAAAGGCAGTAAGCGATTTGGTGTCGCCGGTATCAGGCACGGTGATTGAAGTAAATGAAGGCGTTTTAGAAGAGCCAGGGATAATCAATGACGATGCGATGAATGAAGGTTGGCTGGTGCGCATAGAAATGGATTCTGAAAAAGAGTTGGCGCAACTAATGCGTGCTCCAGACTATCGAAAAATTATTGCTGGTAAATGAACTATGATTCGTATGCCCGGGTGGTGGAATTGGCAGACACGCTAGACTTAGGATCTAGTGCCGAAAGGTGTGCAGGTTCAAGTCCTGTCCCGGGTACCAAAACTTCGTAAATTACTAATTACATTTGAGAATTTCTTCTGAACAGTTTGAGTCGCGAACTTGAATTTCGCCAATTTTAATTCTCATGGCTGGATTATGGGCGGGCCAGCTTTACTACATTGTTTTTCACGGGGAGTTTGAGCTGCACAAGTAGCGCTTTTTCGCGAAGATGACCCTCACCTAAATGAACATACCTCATCGTCGTGGCCACGTCTGAATGGCCCATACTGAAATACATTCAATTTTTGGTTCGAAAGTGCGTTTTTTAACTATATACATACCATATAAGATATAGTATATATTTAGTATGTGGAACGTCTTCCTGGAAAAAAACGCAGTCAAAGTCCTTAATAAAGCACCAAAAGAAATCCAGGAAAAGTTCGAGAAATGGAAGGACATCGTTC
>MEPT01000083.1:2392-5633 GCA_001769925.1 Bdellovibrionales bacterium RBG_16_40_8 | reverse complement strand
TTACGCCCCATGATTACAGGAAAAAAGGTTAAAAAAATTCTAAAAAGCGACGAATTCGCCCCCGCCAAAACTCGAGTCGCAATGACTCCTGGGCAGTCTCTGCGGGTGATTCGTGAACTACAGGAGTTTTCGCAAAATGAATTGGCAAAACTCAGCGGACTCCCCCAATCCACAATCTCTGGAATGGAAGCTGGTCGAATTAATATCGGAGTTGAAAGAGCAAAAGTTCTGGCGAAAGCATTGCGTGTTCATCCCGCTGTAATTGTGTTTCCCGGCTGGGATGTCAGCGAGGCCTCATAATGAAATTGGATCCAACATCGATTTCGGTGCGTGATTTAGGCGAGGGAGACATCTCTCATGTGTTGAAATACTGGTTTCACTCTGCGTATGGATTTGTATTTCCCTTCGTAGAATAATTATTATAGGGGTTTGAGTCGGGCGAAGTTCTGTGGTGGGGTTGAACGTAGGTTCCATTGGCATCTCCTTATTTAGAATAAATTCCTAACTTACTTTTTTGGCAGTAGCAGATTCAACGTGCGATTCTTCATCCTTCTTTGCTCTTTTTTTACGCCTACCTGCTCTTTTTTGACTTTTTATATATTTGGCGAGTTGAACTTGATTCACTTCACCCCAGGCAGAAACACAGTCGTCTAGGCCATTTTCAAGAAGATCTGAAATTTTATCGACCAGCGTTTCGAAGTTTGCTTTATATTCGTGCTCGCCGCGTATTTCTCGCGGTGGCGATGCCTTGCAAAGCACTAAAGCAGCCCAATCAGGAAGTCGCAAGCTTGCACTTTTATAATCTTGCCATTATCATAACGACAAGGGCTCATGCAGCCACGTAGCCATAACATGACTTTTTTTATGAAATGCTTCGACTTCCTGACAACACATGGGACAAATTGGCATAAGTACCCGTTAAGACGCCTCTTCTAATATCAGCTTCGCCTTTAATTTAAACGGTTTGAGATACTCATTGAGCGTGTCTGGCTTTAATTTGCGTTTGCCTTTGATAAATTCAGACACATTGGGCTGTGGCACACGCGCAAGTTGTACAAACTCTTTTATACCCATTCGCAAAATGGTGTGTTTAAGCGCATCCTCGACGCTCAACCCATGATCGCCCTCCATGAGAGCGACAATGTAGGCGCGCGCAAATTTAATATTTTTGAGCTTCAGGCTCAATTCTTCGTCGTATGATTTACCGCGATTCATAGTCCCTCCAATATTCTTTGGCTAGGCGAATATCTCTTTTCTGTGAACCTTTATCGCCGCCGATTAACAACAAAATAATTTTCTGTCCAACTTGCCCAAAATAAACGCGAAATCCGGGACCACGATCGATTTTGATCTCAAAGATACTATCACCCAATGGTTTCACGTTTTTCTTTGCCCCACCCATCGCCACACGGTCAATGTATGCATGGATCGCGGCTTGATCCGTCAACCCAAGGTCGTTAAGCCAATCTCGGCAGGGCTCTTTACCTGCTGCAGTTGAATAATAAACAAGTTGCTTCATCTCGTCTTAATATACCAATAATGGTATATTTAATCAAGGCGTAATTCTCATGGGCGGAATACGGGCGGGTAGCAACAGTAATCATGGGTTTTCACAGGTAATTAAAAGGCGTCGAGCTGGGATCATATTATTGATTGTATTTCATCTAACATTGCGATAGCACAGAACTAATATGTTAATTGACCTCCTTATTAAATGTGACTTAGGATCTAGTGCCGAAAGGTGTGCAGGTTCAAGTTCTGTCCCGGGTACCAAAACTTCGTAAAAACATTTGAGAATTTCGTCTGAACAGTTTTGGCGTTGAGCTTGAACTATTTGTATTATTTGAAGAAGGCTTGCGATTTGAAATATCAAGATGCTTGTTTGGCGCTCCGCCAAGAGAGCGAATTTGAAAAATTAATTTTAAAGAAGTGTGACGAGGGGAGTGGACGGGCTTGAGTCCATAAGTTAAGAAAATGGAAAAATAGTATTGGTGCAGAATCAAGTTCAAATGAACTTCAGAGCGCAAAATGGGCTGCGCCAAGTCGATACGCAAAACATCATGAGTGGCTAAATTTATCTTGATCCCGCTCATAAATAGTGCGGAAATCATTTGCGAGGCCTTGAATCAGGGAGTTTATGAGCGAAAGTAGTGACATTTGGATAGACCTCGATCCTGTGATTGAAGACCAACTCAATTTACAAGTGACCATTGCTTACGACAGGCATCATCAGTTTATGCGTGAAACGCGTTTTGATGATTGTAAGCAAGTGCTTGATATAGGCACGGGCAATGGTTTGTTTTTGCGACGGCTTGCAGGTGATCATCCGGACAAGTCATTTGTTGGAGTTGATAAAAGGCAGCATTTTCTTGATCGCTGCAATTTGACCCCGATGAAAAACATTTCGTTTTGCTTAGCGGATGTTCAAGACGCCCAGGCAATCAAGTTATCTGATTTTGATGGCGTACTGATGAGGTATTTTTTGCTTCATGTTTCAAACGCTCGGGATATTCTAAAAAATCTAAAATCGAAACTCAAGAAAGGCGCGCATATTTGTGAAGTTGCACAAGAGTTTCGATAAGCTTTCTAGTTTTTTTAATGAGTATTGTAGTAAAAATTCTGTTGATACCTATGCTGGTCAAAAATTGGGTCCGATTTTTGATGAGCTGGGATTTAAAAATGTCCGAAAATTAAATGACCCCTTTAGCTCAAAAAATACGCGTCTTGATTATTTAACAAGATTTTTAAAGCAAGAGGCTTATTGCTACAGCCGCATGAACGGCCGCCCTGCTGGTGACCTCGAGACCGCTGAGATACTCGATTTTATTGACCGAGAAGTGCCCACCAGCGCAGTCGACATCAGTTATGGGATGATTCTGTGGCATGCTGAGGTTTGAGGCAAAAAAGGACTGCTTGTCCGGGTTTTCGGACAATCCAAATTTGCTTTTCATTTGGCCTAATATTGTCACAATTACCTAGTTTTTACCGGATCAATGTAAAATCGTAAAAACCCCAGTATTTTCAAATATATAATTTCGATTGAGCCTTGATATATCTGACCTTCAGATGATTAATGGTACAGAATATTTGATTAAAAAATTGGAGATCAATCGCCGGGGTGGCACCGGGTTTGCTAATATCCAATTCAGTTACATGCAGAATTAAAAAATCGAATTGTTTTAGAAACAGCCGTCGTGGATGAAGAGTTTGTTCGTGGCCTATCAAAATATCCGGATGGTCT
>MEPT01000083.1:0-2341 GCA_001769925.1 Bdellovibrionales bacterium RBG_16_40_8 | reverse complement strand
TAATAGTTTTTAACCGCAGCCGCGCTCATGTTAAATCTGAATTTACGGCTTTTGGGTACCATAGAATTCCCGTATTGCGTTCATGATCTCTGATAAATTTTTTGGCGCAGCTTGAATGATGCGATACTGCTTCGAGTTTAAGAAATGATTCCAGCGTGGCTGAAGTAAATTTAAATCGTCAGCGCTTTCTGGAAGTTGACATGGGTAGCTGGTGCTTCGGTTTTTAAAAGTTTTAAAGGCAGCCACATGAAATTTTTTGATATCAACGATGTCACGTAAATTATAAAGGTCGTAGTAATCTTTCATCCTCGAATTTTCGTTTCCGCGGGCAATGCAAGTTTGAATTTTTTCAGCAGCTATTGCCTCTGCAGGATAAATCGCAAGCTCTAGTGAAGTGACATCAAATTCTTTAAAGGTGGGGAGTCTTCCTAAAACGGCGTCAACCGCATCACCAACGCCAATATCAAGGTCGAAAATCATATCTTTATCTTCTTCACTAAATGTGCATTTTATTTTAAATGATGCACCATCATACTCGCGATCTTCGTTGTTTAATATTTCGCCAGCATTGCGGTTAAAGTAAAAGCCGTCTTCCAAGTCAACGGTGGTGATCTTATCAACTGCGTTTTGAAAAGAAGCTAAGTCATTGGCGACTTTAAGATTAATATCCATATCATTTGTAAATCGTGTCTGTTTTGTATAATTGAGCGTCAAAAGTAAGCCGCCTTTTAAAATGATAGAGTCACGAATGGACGATTGAGACGCGCGAGCAACTAATCTCTCGCGCACAAGTATGGACAGTACTTCATTAAAGTTAAATTTGTGAAAGCCAGACTCTTTGTCCTCAATCAGTTTTTTGATTCTTTGTTTTATGGCTTGCCATTTCATTCGTCTGCCACCAAAAATGCGAGCCAATTAAATATGTCTTTATTCACGCGCATTAGTTTTGAATACCTCGTCAAATTGGTTCTATTCTTTTTTGGGTCTTTGCGCCACCTTTTAAGAACACGAAATTTTTCTTCGCCGTCAAGAAACCGGCCTCGAATAGCGTCAAGTACGGCTTTTTCACGATCGATGATTTGAATAGGCCCCCATTTTGTATGAGTCGTGGTGAGTCCGATTTTATAAACGCCTGGGTTCTGCCGCATTGTTTCGACGCCCCTTCTAAAAATGCGGGGTCGGGGGAGTGGGACAAGTATCCATGTTTTTTGAGGGATTACGTTTGTGTACCCATAATGAATAAGAGCAGTCAGGCCAGCAAGAGCACAAGGGGATTTGATTGTGGCAATAATTTCTTCTGGAGTATCCAGCGGAGCTGTGAGGCTATATGCGCCGCTAGCGATACGATGAATCTTACCTTGGTCAGTCCAGAGTTTAAGCTCGTGTCTAGACGCACCCAATTCACGAGCCTTCTGCCCCATGAGCATTGGATGCCGTTTAAGATATTTAATAACTGATTCCGATTTCTTCCCCATGCCTTATATTATACGGATATACCACTACAAAAATCAATGGTATAAACGTATAAATTTTATAACATGTGTAGAATCAGTGGGTTAGCCGAGGCTCCTTCAACCTGATTCACCAGCAGTCAGGAATTAAGATCGAAATTTTGTCACAGCTCGAGGTTTATATTGCGGCCCCAGAAAATATTATTCTCAAGAAACTTGATTACTACCGTGAGGGTGGAGCGGAGAAGCATCTCACCGATATTCGTGAAATCCTGGCGGGTTCAAAAGTTGATAATGAATACTTGCAGCTTTGGATTGATAAACTGGGCCTCAAGGCTGAATGGGAAAAAATATGAAGCGAGGAGAGTTCAAGCCGCTTGTGTCTTTTGAAAAAAATTTTACAGTTTTTGAGTTCATCATATCAAGGCGGCGAAAAATTTTAAAACGTAAATTAAGGTCAGAAATAGTTGCCACCGCAGCAAAGTAGGCATCTTTACTGATAATGAGTTCATCTTTATTAATGGCGCCGCCACGGCCCTCTGGTATAAAAAAATAAAGGTGCCAGGCGTGAAGAAACTGAGAATTTTGATCAAGATTTTTTAAATATTCACCAATCGGTCTGATGTGATTTAGATTTTTTTTGGTAATTACAGTTGACACCGTTGTAGATTTTTTTGCGGCAGACAATTTTGCCAATCGATTTAATATAATTTCATGATGTTTATCGCGCCAAAACCTTACGGCATTGTGAATTTCTGGTGTTGCCCCATCTAACGGTATAACATATCGATCGACACTTTCAATTTTTTCAAAATCTTTAGGTAGTAAAATTGCATTTGTGCCGATTTGAGTTAGCAGGCCAAGTTCATGCGCGTATTTAGTAAATCCCC
>MEPT01000082.1:5070-6301 GCA_001769925.1 Bdellovibrionales bacterium RBG_16_40_8 | reverse complement strand
GGCGGCATTTCAACAGGTGAGGCCATTACCATGCGCGTAGCATTTAAACCCACATCATCAATTCTTGATGTAGCTAAACGCGGCCGTCACGATCCTTGCATAGTTTTACGCGCGCTGCCTGTGCTTGAAGCCATGACTTACCTTGTGCTCGCTGATCATGTTTTGTGGGCGCGCCTCGATCGGGCCAAAGGTACGCCGTAACCGTACCCCCGGTCTTAACCGTACCCCCGGTCTTATTGCCAAAAATTTCTTAATGCATTTCTGCAATTTTCAAATAAGGTTGGCGGCTCCCAGTCGCGATTTTTGTACTCGTTTGCAAAAATCATAACGCGAACGAGAATTTGTATTGCATCACTATCTGTTGCTACATGAGCATTTTTTCGGCCAAGCCGTTTTTTAAGGGTATAAATGCCATAATCATATAGTTCTTCATATGTTTTTGTGTTTGTACGCTGAACGTTTTTTAACCATAGAAATGAAGCTTTCAAAACGGCCTCAGTTATATAAAGGTCTTCTATAGTTTCAAAATGTGTAAGGTCTATGTCGTGCCAAATTGGCTTAAGTAGTCCTAGGTTTGTTAAGTTTTGAGAGTTTCTATCGATAATTTTTAAGGCATTTGAAATCCTCATTTTCATAGAATCTTTAGCATGACGTCTTAGTTCAGCTTTAACGATATCGACAACATTAATGGCGTGCGTTTGCCTAACTTTATCTGAAAAACGCTGTGCCGCCGCATAAGCTTCTTCACCTTGACGCTGATTAAAAGTCTGTAAAATTTCTGAATTTGCTAGGTCTTCTTGGTTTTCTAAATCTAATTCTAAATCGCGGTCTAATTTTTTGCGTTTCTCTGGGTTAGATAAAACTGCGTAGGATTCATTTATATTTTTAAATAATTCTTCTTTTTGTTTGTCCCCGTGATTGATGTCGGGGTGATATTTTTTTGCAAGCTGTCTAAATTTTTTTTTAATTTCAAAGTAAGTGGCGTTAGGAGAAACATCTAAAATCTGGTAGTAATTTTTAATTGATTCTGCGTACGCTGATATAAATATCAGAGTAATCGCAAGGCAGATGCCAAGCTGTCCCAGACATAGTAATATGCGAGAAATGTGGCGCTTATTCATAAAAAATGGTTATATGCAAGCTTGTAGCCAGCTATAAGAAATTAAAAGCGAGCCTGCGATCTTTAAGTGTAAAACTAATTGGCAGTAGCGCCGATATTTGTTTGCGGGTC
>MEPT01000082.1:2351-4984 GCA_001769925.1 Bdellovibrionales bacterium RBG_16_40_8 | reverse complement strand
CTAGTCTTTATCGCGTTTACTGCTTGAGTGTCGTCTTCTGTCATCCAACGATCTACGTAATCAAAAAATGCTGGGTGCTTCCATGTATCCTTAGCATTCAGTAGGCGCATCGCCAAAGCTTCGCCAACCCAAGCCACACTTGTACAACATCGTCGATAGCTCTCACCCGTCATGCCTGGCCAATCTTTCGGCTGAAGATGCTCGTAAGCTCCCCAATCTGGGTGATCGGCTGTAGCACCACTTTGGCCCCTATGGCCGGCAAAAAGCGCGGTTGCTCCGGTCCAGCCAGTACGGTACATAGTTTGTACATCTTCACTATAACTACCGGCAGGAGATTTCATTTTAGTTTCGTTCAGAAGAATTCCTGCAAATATTATCGGCAATTTTCGACCATTTCCATGTCCGCCATGAGCAGACCAACCCGAGTGCCCGGCTTCAACCGCACCATGAAGATCAATCCCGTATTGCACAAAATTGATTAATAGTTTCTCTTTTTCTTGATCAGAATAATCAAGCATTAATAACAAAGAAGCGTGAGCTACAACCCTTGCCACCTCGCGGCCATAATCTGGCATATAATCAATAGGGGCATCAAAACCAAAATAGAGTGTGTCGATCCATGGTCTTTGAAAATATCCTTCAAATGTTTTTATATCAGGTGTACCTGAAACTTTTGCTAATTTCGGAAGTAAATTTCTTCGTAAATTTTTCGAGAAATATATCTTATTATTTTTATCACAGTACGATGGTCTAAAAGCGTCTGGAGAAACGGGTGCACTAAGACTAGTCAATACAGACGCTGATTTTACGGGACTTACCGTAGCATCCAGTGTTCGCATTACTCGTTTTGCTGCGCCAACGGTGTCAACGCTGATGGTTGATATTAATGAATCTCCTGCTTTCATGTTAATAGGTAAATTAGCCCTAAGAGTCTTGTCATATCGATTCCCTTCGGTGCGAGAATCAAATCCGGTTCGTTGAATGTTAACCGGAAGATTTAAAACAGAACCATTTCTATCGTGAGCTGGCAAAGGGTCAATATTTGTAATTGTGACGTCACCAACCACATAATAATCACCATTTACAAATTGCCCGACAGTAACTTGCTTTGAAAAAGTCCAAGTTATTCCATGTTGGGTTATAGAACTTTTAATTGTAGTCTGAGGGTTACTGTCAGGGGATTCTGAACTCGAGTCTATTTCTTGTTCTTGGGTAAGTTTACTTTCATTAGTTCTAAATGGTGAATTACAACCACCAAGGATCAGTGAAAAAATAAATAAAATTAAAATGCGCATAGGCGCCAAATTTAACAATATTTTAAATAGTATTTTCACTACTGCCCCCACTCATTCATTTTGATACATATACATATTATAAGGAGCAAATCAGATGCCAACTAAAGGTATTACGAGCTAAATTAAAACAATTCTGAAGACTTTTGAGAGCTAAAGTCTGACTAACAAAAAAAAATCGCCCAGAAGTTTGACATGTATATATAGACCGGAAATTTTAAATTTTACTACAAGCGGGGATTGAATAAATTTTCTTGAACATTACGTCTCTAGGTAGATGACGTCTATTATACACACTAATTTTGTAATGAAGTGGGTAAGGTACAATTTCAGTATAACGATCTACGCAGCGACCTCGATGCCAACTCGTGCAGCGTTCTTCTGGGTGAAGAATGGGGGTTATTAGCGTTTGTAGAGCGTATTCTTTACATTTAAATCCTCTAGCGCGAACACAAACACTAACTGGCTCTACAGTGCGAAGCATATCTCCATTTTTACAAAGTGCAGTTATTGGCAGGTAATCGTATCCCACTCCGTTATTTGGCATGTAGATCTTAGGAAACATAACATAAAGATTAGAATTGATAATTTCTGCCCACGATGAGTCAGCTTTGGCGACATTATTGAACCCGATTTGTGCTGATATTAATAACGCTAATGTAATTAAATTTCTCATAAAAATAACCTCTCTAGTTTATTAAAATACATTTATTTTTGCCAGTTTTTTACTAGCATGACATACGCTTACAATTATAAGTTTGTCAATCGTGTATTAATTCATGTTGGAGTAGCAGGTACACCAGAAGGAGCGGCTAAATACAGTACGGCATCTCCTGTAAACGGAGGAGAAAAAATTCTATTTGTGCCGCCAGTGGTTGGCATTCCGCTCATTGAAACGCCCGTTGATGGATTAAACCATTCTACGTTAAGCGCTACCACAAACTGTAACCCCGCGCCTTCGATAACTGAGTTTTCAGCCACCGCGAGTGCTGGTAACAAAGTGACGGTTGTAGTGAGTGGCGAGCCAGTTACTCCGTCAGTGTCAGCGGCCACAACTTTTACATTTATGATTTCGCCCGGCTTAGTTGGGTAAGTTAGCCCAGTTACTGATGCCGTGTAAACGCCAGCTCCGGTAAACGCGTTCAATGCACACCCTCTCCGAGGCGCAGGCAGGTGTGTTCTTGATATGACCTGTGATGAGCACGCCGTAGTTATCGCACCTGATGAAGCCTTCAGATAAGTGATAGAGCCTGAACCAGCTAGTGAATTTACATCTAACCACTGTATTTTTTAATAATTTTTATTAGCAGTTAAAACACTTTTCCGGCAAAAAGAAGACCG
>MEPT01000082.1:0-2301 GCA_001769925.1 Bdellovibrionales bacterium RBG_16_40_8 | reverse complement strand
CTTTTCACCTGTATACACAATGTATTTTTTAATAATTTTATAGGGCTTATGTTCTGACAGGACAGACAGCCCGCGCCTCCATTCATTTTTCCATCGGCCCCCCAGTTTAAATTCAATTGCAATCAGCTCTGTAGATGATGATTGGCCTCCTTTTCGCGTTTCAATGATAAGATCGATTTCGTTTCCACCGGCGATACCATAAAAATAAAGACCTCTTCTTTTCTTTGAATATTCATTATAACTTTTTATCTGATTAATCATAAAAGTTTCGAATAGAAATCCCTTGTAAGCGTTATCTAGTGGGTGGCTCAGTAGGCCGGCGCAAGCCCTTGCCACGCCTGAATCGAAAAAATAAAATTTTGGTTTTGACACTTCTTTCACTTTCAATTTTGGCTGATAAGCGGGCAGATAAAAACCAATAAGAGTATCAATTAAAATTTCAAAGTATGTCTGCACCGTAGTTCGTTTCGTGTGAGATTCACGAGCGATATTTTCATAATTAGAGGATTGGCCGTTCATAATCCCAGCGATATTTAAAAATCTCACGAACGACTCTGTGTTGCGTATAATACCTTCTTGAATAAGTTCTTCGCGAAGATAGATTTCGACATAAGCGGCCAGTGTCTCCGATCGAAATTCTGGCTCTGTGATGATGCTGGGAAGCGTTCCCCATTCAATGGCATCATGCAGAGAGCACAATTTATTAAATTCTGGATAGGCGAACGGATAAAGAAAGGTTTGCAAAGCTCTTCCCGCAAGAAGATTGGCGCCGCCTCGCTTTAGCTTTCGTGCGCTAGACCCACTCAGGGCAAAATTAATTCTTTGCGACTCATATATTTCATGAACAATGTTTAATAACTCAGGGATTCTCTGAATTTCGTCTATGACTATCCAGCTTTTGGCTTTCAAAGGCTTTGAGAGCTCAATGAGGTGATCTGGGTTTTGCTTAAGTTTTAAAAAGTCGGAACTCTTTAATAAATTTAAGAATAAATTCGCCTTAATCTTTTGCTTAAGCAGCGTCGACTTTCCGACTCCCCTTGGGCCAAAAAGAAAAAAACTTTTTGCGGGCAAGGACTGAACTCTTTCGATCATTAAAAACTCCTTTGTGGCGCGCAGATATCACAAAGTCTATTGTGACGTAGTTAATGGCGAAAAAGAAGCAAAATCGCCAATTTCAATTAAACTGAGGGGCTGGATGATTTTCGGTGCTCGGCCTAAAATTAAAAATTTCAGCGCATTTCGGAAAAATTGCATTCGCACCTTGCTCACGTCGGCGTCGAGTTTTATAGACCTGGAGGTCGACTCACTCGCACATTTCGGCCAATTTGCTGAGTTCTTGCCATGGGATCGCCTGGATAGACTTTGTGATTTTTATTCGTCTGGGGGCGCGACATATTACAAAGCCGCCATGCGGACATTTGTACTCTTCTATAAATGTTTGCAGGTGTCTGAAGTCTTTTGCAACAGGCATCTCCTTTAACTTCACCTCGATGGGAATATGCTCAATCAATCTCTTAACCATGCACTCAATATTCGCCGAAAACTGAGTGTGATGTCAGGTCGAGTTCATAGTCACGAAGTCTTGGTGTTCCCTATCCCAACAAGAGTAGCAGATGCTGCATGAGCCGCACTGTCTTTTTTCGATCAACCCTTGAGTCAGCATCTGCTTCTCGAGTGGCGTGCTCTTAGGCTGTCTGTCGGGAGCATACTCCTATTTTTATAGGCCGAATGGGTTTGTGTTGCCAGATGCAATTAAACTGGAGGAGAAATTAATAGGTGCCTTATCCCTTTTCGGTTTGCATTTAGTTATTTAATATGTACATTGTACACATTATGCGGGTCGGAAAAGTTAATTTCGAATGGAATGAGGGTAAGAACGATCTTAATAAAAAGAAGCACGGGGTTGATTTTCGTGAAGCTGCTACGATTTTTTTGAATTCACCAATTCGAATTTTTTTTGATCCAGATCACTCTGAGGACGAAGAACGTTACGTTGCAATAGGCATAAGTATTAATAGCCGGACTCTTGTGGTTGTTCATTGCGAGAGCCTTGAGGGCATAACCGTTCGAATTATTTCAGCGAGAAAAGCAACCAAACAAGAACAAAGGCTGCTCCATGGAGGTGTATGATGCGTAAAGAATATGATTTTTCAAAATTAAAAGAGGCTTCCCCGAAATATCTAAAATTGCTTAAAGAATCTGTAACCATGCGTTTAGATATGGGAGTCATTAATTATTTTAAAAAATTGGCTGAAGAAACAGGAGTTCCATATCAATCTTTAATCAATTACGTTCTTAAAG
>MEPT01000081.1:13358-22479 GCA_001769925.1 Bdellovibrionales bacterium RBG_16_40_8 | reverse complement strand
CCAGTGCCCTACGCCATGCGGATAAAATTTAAAATAATCTTTATTTTCTATTAAAGTTTCTTTTTTCCCAATCAATAATTTTTCTTCTAGCATAATTTCTGTAAGACCATCGATAGCCTCTTTTTGTAACCCCTCGCGTGTCATCCCCGGCTTGACTGCGGCTATTAAATTTTTTTGTAAATTCAATATTTTCTGATAAACGCGTTTTTGTGTCGTATTAAATTTGCCATTTACCGGATATGTGCGCGTAATGTCTCCGGTAAAATAATTAAATTCACCGCCTGCGTCGACAAGTATCATATCTCCGTCGCGACAAACCTGATCGTTAAAAACATAGTGCAATGTTGTTGCGTTTACTCCGGTGGCAACTATAGATCCATAGCCTTCTCGTGCACAACCTCGCTCCATGATCGCCTTAAGAAATACTCCGTGCAGGGCTCGCTCGTTCACGCCTGGTTTAACTGACCTCATTACTTCGACATGGGCCGCAGCTGAAATATCGCAAGCTTTTTTTAGTTGCATTAGCTCTTGCTGAGTTTTTTTAATGCGCATCTCTCCAATAAGTGGCCGCGAGTCTTCGATTGTAAGGTTGCCCTTGTTAGTGCGCGAGCGCGCTAACGAAATCTCATTAATAATTCTCAATAAAGTAGCATCAACCTCGCGGTTAACAAACAGTGAATAATAAACTTTATCAGTGTCTTTTAATAACTTTGGTAGCTCTTCATTAATTTGAGAAATAGTATACGTTTGCTCAATACGAAAATATTTTTTTGCATTTTCTGGTCCGTAACGAAAACCTGTCCAGGTCTCCATACCAGGGTCTCGCGGTTGCACAAACATTACAGTTTCTGGCGTGTGCCCCGGGCGAAAAACAAAAATGGCATTAGCCTCTTCAAATCCAGTTAAGTAAAAAAAGCTGCTATCTTGTCTATAAGCGTGGTGTACGTCTCCATTACGAATCATTTCAGGGTGTGCTGCTAAAACTAGAGTAGAACCTTTTATCTTCTGAGTAAGAATTTTTCTTCGTTCGTCAAATATAGTCATGTCATACTGTGGTATGCGCACTGCCAAACCCCTTATAATCTTTAACTTCTTGTTAAGTTTTTAAAATCCGTACTTACTAACTAATTCACTCGCTGCTTTTTCACCCGCTGCCTCACCCGCAGTAACAAGCAGTTTACGAGAGTCAAAATCAAGCATTGACACCCCTCGCGTATTCACTTCAATTACGTCTGTGACCATTGATTTAGCTCGCCAAATACTACGACGTACCTCCTGCCAAAGTATCGAAGCCGCGTAGTCGTTTTTAGTTTTCTGATTTTCGATTAAGCCTCCATCGCCAAGAACGTTCACCAGAATTATAACATTATAATTATTTTTTTTAAGTTCATAAATTATTTCTTCTAAACTAAATAAACCGGCAACCATTTGATTATCTGGTTGAAATAATGGCGGATACGGCAAACACATTTTCACTGCTTGGTAAAGCGGATAATCATTTGGCCACTGTATCGTTCCTCGAGCAAGAGAAAGACTCGGGCAAAAAAATGGCACGGCTGTTTTATTAGCAATTTTAGCATCAAGATTATCTCGCAAGAAACTATCAAGAACATTAATAGACTGCGGCTCATTTTTGCGTCCGAAAAACCCTGCGTTACTTAGGTCTAATTTTTCGAGCTTATATAGCTTCCATTCGGCTTCATTAATTTGCCCTCTTTGCGCGTATAGAGCTGCTACCAACGCACCCCATTCGATGCCAACAATTTCTTGAATTGGTATATTTTTTTTTATTAATTCTTTGAGCACACCCGCGTGCGAAAAGGCTTTGTACCCGCCTGGGCCCAAAATCACAGCAACGCGTTTTTCTTCTGTAGCCTCTGGTGGTACCGTAGGAACGGGCACCTCGACCTCATTTATTTTATCGCTAAAATCATCAATCTCTTTGTTAATTCTAGTAGGCCCCTTCCCGCCGGGTGCTGTGGTAACATCATGTCTAGTGGTAAGTTGAGAACATGCGCTTAAAAAAAATAAGGCGACCAGAATTAAAACGCTCTCTTTGCGTCTGTTTTTCATAGAATAATTAATCTCCGTCTTGAAATTACCCATTTTATATTAGTCTTTATATACCATTGTAAAGTATCTAAAAGCAGCAGCATAGTTATTTTTTTCTGTGTATATTCCATTCAACCATCTCACGTAAGGCGTCGGTCACCAGACCCGCCTCACTAAGAAGTTCTAATTGCGCTACTGCATTTTTGGTGGTTTGCTCAAGAAGCCTTTTGGTTGCCTCAAGACCGATCAATTTAGGCAAACCCGAGGTTTCAGTATCAGCATCAAGCATATCATCAACAATTTGAAAAGCTAAACCTATAAGCTTGCCGTACTCTCGAAGTGCTTCGCGCTCTTTTGTATCCGTGCGTGCTATAGCTGCGACCCCTTCGGCAACTACACAAATAAGAGCACCTGTTTTGAGCTCATGAAGCTGCATAAATTCTTCAGCACTTTGCGACGCTGATAATATATCTATTACTTGCCCGGCTATCATTCCCTTATACCCAACTGCCTCTGCAAGTAGTTTTGTAAGCTCAAGCCCCACTTCAGGAATATTATAATAATGTTTTCCCAAAACGAAAAAAGCTTCGCTTAGTAAAGCATCGCCAGCAAGAAGCGCCATAGCCTCTCCAAATACACGGTGACTGGTAGGCCTATCACGGCGAAAATCGTCGTCGTCCATGCACGGCAAATCGTCGTGAATCAGAGAAAAGGTGTGCACAAGCTCGACTGCTGCCAAAAAAGGTACTACGCGACTTGTGGCACAACCAAGTGCTTCGGCAATACGAAAACCCACTAGCGGACGAAATCTTTTGCCTCCGCTAAAAACAGAATACTCAATTACTTCAAGTAACCTCAACGATCGCTCTGACGACTGCTTTGTGCACTTTTTGAAATGCTCCTGCAAAAAATCATCGACTAGTGAGATTAAACTTTCATTCATTAAATAAGATCCATATTATTCAGTAAAATCTTTGGTTACAGCCGATCCGTCATCAGAAATTTTTAATAAAACTTTCACCTTCTCTTCGGCTTCTGTGAGATGCTTTTGGCACTCACGAGAGTTCTTTACTCCCTCTTCAAAAAGCTTAAGTGATTCTTCGAGTGAAAGATTGCCACCTTCTATTTTTGTCACAATTTCTTCTAACCGTGATAATTTTTTTTCGAAATCCATACATCCTCCTGATTAATAACCTCGATCACCTCTACACGCAGTCGCCCTTCTGCCAACGTTGCCTCAAGCGCATCACCCATAACGACGTCTTTAGTGCTCTTTATAATATGCTTATTTTTTTCAAGAATAGAGTAGCCACGCGCCACAACCCTAAGCGGGCTCATTGCCTCAAGTCGACCCACGCCTTCACGAAGCCTCGCCGAGTTCTGAGTTAATTTGCTTTTCATGCCATTTTGTAAATAAGCGGCTGCAAGCTGCATGCGTTTTTGCAGACGAACTATAAGCTCTCGTGGTGTACTAAGCTTTTGCAAAAAAAGCTCAACATCTGTTTTTCTGTCATCAATATATCGAATTATAGCAAACTCTAGCCTCGTAGATAGTTCATCGCAGCGAATTTGCAGATCTTGTAATCGTCTCTGCGGATCAACAAGCCGGCGCGATAATGAAACAACTCGCTCTTGGTAAATTCTCATTGTTGCATTAAACGACTGCCACAGCCTGGCTTTAAACCCGCGAATTTTTTCTTCAATTTCTATAACACTTTTTACGACAAGTTCGGCGGCAGCTGATGGCGTCGGCGCGCGCAAATCAGCTACAAAGTCAGCTATAGTAAAATCAACTTCATGTCCGACCGCTGAAATAGTCGGGATTCGCGAAGCAGCAATAGCCCGCGCAACTCCCTCATCGTTAAATGCCCACAGATCTTCAATTGAACCCCCGCCTCGGCCAATAATTAGTACATCTACATCACGCACTTTATTAATTAGTTCGATGGCAGCAATTATTGATGCTGGCGCTGGATCACCCTGCACTAGCGCCGGGGCCAAAGTAATTCGCGCCGCCTTATAACGCCTTTTCAAAACATTAAGAATGTCTTGTATGGCTGCCCCAGTCGGAGATGTTACAAGCCCAATATGGCGTGGAAAGCTCGGCAGCTCTCTTTTTCTTTGCGAATCAAACAAGCCCTCTGCTTGCAATTTAGCTTTTAATTGTTCAAACGCTTTTTGCAGCGCGCCTGCGCCAACAGGCTCCATAAATTCACAAAAAACCTGATAGTTCCCTCTCGGCTCATATACCGTAATGTGCCCCCGTACAATCACCTCAAGGCCATTTTCTGGCCTGAATTTAAGTTTAGAATTAAGCCCCTTAAACATCACTGCACTTATTTGCGAAAACTCATCTTTTAAGGAGAAATAAAAATGCCCTGAGGTGTGCGCTTTGAAATTTGAAATTTCGGCTTTTATCCAAATTTGGGTAAATTCGCCCTCAAGCCTTTCGCGAATCAGCGCGTTTATTTTTGAAACCGAATATACATTTGGAGTATTGCCGCTATCTGCATTTTCAAAGCTTAATTGTGTATCTGCCATGACTGCCCTGTCTTAGCCTGTTTTATAGACAATCGCAACGCCTGCCATGATTAAGTTATATCACTCAAGTTTTTTTACAAATTGGGCAATGTGCTTTTCTCCAAAAATTCGTTTGGCCTCAAAAATATTATGCGCCTTACAAAGCAGACGCAAATTCTCAATTGAGGTAGACCCACCCCTTGCTATCGGGACTATATGATCAAATTCGAGTTGGTAGCGAGAGCCGCAAATTTTTTCATCTGAATCTCGTCGAAAAGAACAGACTCCACCATCTCTTGCCCAAACCTTGCGCTTTAGGTCTGCAGAGATTACGACTCTCTGCCTAGCCGCCCCCTCAACTTCTTCAATTTGTTTTTTGAAACCTTCTAACATATTGATTTTACTAGTGACACATTGCGAATCCGTTAGCGGATTCGCTCTGCGTAATTTTTGACGAAGAAGTGGGTCTAGTTTTTCGATCGCTATATCTGAAGCCTCGTCGATAATTTCTTTATACCCAGCTACCGGCATTTTATTAGATAACAGGTTTTTTAAGTATTCTAATTTATTTTTAAGCTCAACATTTGCTATAAATTTTATTTCTACATGACTTTCACTCAAAGTTCGCACGCGGTCCTTCGATATTAGATCTGGAGCAATTTGCCTTAGCAATTTATCTACGTCTTGTGTTGATAAATTTTCAACCTGCTCAATAAACTTCTTTTTTTCAGAGTTTTTCATTTCAAGTTTTTTCTCAAACTTCATTTCACGAAAAAAGGTCTGCATTTTTGCTGCAGTGGTTAAACTTAAGGCTCCAGATTTAACCTTCTCTTCAACCTCGGGCACATCTTGTATTAGTCGCATCGCCGAAATTCTTCTGTAGGCCGCTCCGCCTGAATAGTTAAAATGCTTGGTTAGCAATTCATAGATCGACGGGTAACCCATTTTTGCGTAAAGCATTCGTCTTTCAATCTCTCGCAAATAAAGTAACAGCTCTGCGGTGATTTGCCTTTCTTCGCTGATAATTTTATTTGTTCTATTAATCAACTCGTCGTCTGTAGATTTTCTTATGCTTGTGTGTGCGCAGCTTTCAATCATATTTGCCTCTTGGTTTATGTTATTGATATTTTTAGCCACAAAGCTGCATAAAGCGAATTTAGTGCCAAAAGTTTAAAGCAAAACTATTGCTAGATAACTTTAAATTTTGTCCGAAAGATTACTTAATGTCCGAACTCTGAACGCGAGAAAACTCAAATTCAGACCTGCCGCGCTAGATAAGCCACATATTTTGTAAACTCCAAAGCGCTCCGATTACAAGACAGAAAACACCGAGCGTACGGTGCATGTTCATTTGCTGTAATAGCTCTTGAGGAAAACGTTCTTCAGCTATACGCATAAGACGAGGCGAGTTAAGCACAAACGTCATTAGTGCCCCATAAAAAAGCACCATAACCGGAAAGAAAAAATCAAGTTCTTTATACGTCACAATTAATTTTTCGGCTAATTTGTTTCAATCTATTACAGGACGAACAGCTATTTTTTTGCTCGGCACAACATTTGCCTGTGTTGTATAGTCTTGGCGCCTACTGTAGTATTGTTAGTATGCTTCTGTGGTCACTTGAAATGGAACCCTACTGACAGAGAATAGGGGGCTGTCCCTGGAGATGGTGAGCAGGCTCACCTTGTAGTGAGAAGCCTAAAGTCTTCATATGGCCTACCACACTGATTTAACATGGGTTCACAGTCATTGCTGATCACAGAAGTTTTTTTTAATAGGTCAACATATCAAAAATGATAGTTTGACCTATTAAAAACGATAGGTTAGCCTACCAAAATGAAGGTTTACTCTAGACCGTTTGTAGCCCACCTAAGTAAAACACTCAAAAAACAGCCTGAATTCATCCATGTAGTTCTCGGCCCGCGACAAGTCGGCAAAACCATGGGTGTTCTACAACTGATAGAAAATAATTTTAAAAAAGAGGCTGTCTACGCCTCAGCTGACGGCGATATGCCTCGCACTTCAGCGTGGTTTCTTGAAAAGTGGCTTCAAGCAAAATCAAAAAGCCCCGCAGGCGTTCTCGTTATCGATGAGGTGCAAAAAATTGAAAATTGGTCTGAGTCAGTTAAAAAATTATGGGATGAACAAAAAATTCAAAATAACGGTCAAAAACTAAAACTTGTTTTATTGGGATCAAGTTCGCTCAATATTCAAAAGGGCTTAAGTGAAAGTCTCACTGGTCGCTATATGCTACATAAAGTTATGCATTGGGATTATTTCGAAAGTGCTGCATCCTTCGGCTTATCTTTAGACGATTATTTGAGCTATGGTGGATACCCGGCAAGCTATTCATTTATCAAGAATAGGGTCGACTGGATACACTACATCGAAAACTCGATAATACAGCCAGTTTTAGGTAAAGACATTCTATCGCTGGCCAGAGTTAAATCTCCAGCTCTTTTTCGTCAGTGTTTTGATCTGGCCTGTGCCTATGCCGCGCAAGAAATAAGCTACACAAAGCTTCTTGGGCAATTGCAAGAAAAGGGCAATGTCGAGCTCGTCAAGCACTATCTTGAGCTTTTCGAAGGCGCATTTCTGATTAAACAATTGCATAAATTTTCAAACAAAAAAGTTTTGTCGCGAAGTTCATCTCCTAAAATACTGCCGCTTTGCCCAGCACTTTTTTCAATCACTCTTGATGCAGACCTGAGTTCTACCGAAAGTGGTCGGGCTTTTGAGCTTATGATCGGCGCCATGCTCTGCCAACTGCCTGGCACTCTTTATTACTGGCGAGAGAAAAACGTTGAAGTTGATTACGTACTTAAATTCGGTAAGAAAATTTGGGCAATTGAGGTAAAATCTAGTGAAAAACCCCCACGCGGCCTTGAGAAGTTCAAAGAAAATTACCCGACCTGTGAGCAAGTACTTATCACGAGAGATAACTTTCAAAACGTCATCGCCGAGCTACGCCGTCATTTGGCATAAATCATACTGTCTCTGACCTGTTCTAAAATTGGGCTTTCGTCTGGATCTTGTCTAAATCGCTTGAGATCAGCTATCGTTCATATCTCTCTGAGAGTACACTGTATATTGGCACTACTCTTGCTGTTTCTATAGGGTAGAGGGGTCATATGCGCTTAATTTCAATCTGGTTGTTTAGTTTTTTGACAGGTGTCTGTTTAATTAGTTTTTCTCCTTTGGCTTTGGTGGCTGCTGATAATGATGGAAAGAGAGAAAATAATACTGATAGCATGGACGCCACGGCTTATAAAGATTGCATAAAAGGAGATCCCAAAAATTACAAAAAGTGCATGACAGAAATAAATGAGGAAAAACTAAAACACGCCCAGGCTCTAGCTAAGATCACCTATGACGAAGATAAAAAAAACTGCAAAGCTGCGGCTGAAGAGATGGCGGATGCACGCGCGAAGTTTTTGGGTTCTTGTGGTGGGTCTAAAGCGGCGAGCCAATCTAGACGCTCTGATTGGTCTGGCGCGTCTGTTGACAGCTGTCTGAATGTCTACAGCCAATGCTCTGAATGTCGCTCTGGTACAAAAAGCGTTTCAAATGGTATTTATTGTGAAACTGATGAAGAAACACGCCAAGATAAAATTCAATCTTTTTCTGAAATGATCTCGGGTAAAATGTCGCAAGCACAAAACAATAACTCTTATCAAAAGAAAACCTTCGATGAATCTATAAGCCCAGGGTTTTTAAAATCATGCCCACCGGTAGCGGCAGATTTAATTGAATCTTTAGCCGATAAAATTAAAGAGCGAAAAGAAGAGTCTCGAGATCTTGAAGACGATCTAACCACTACACAAAAAGAGCTTGCTGATACACAAAATGAGTTTCAAGATATTCAAAGTGTTTACCTGCGAGATTCACAAAGCTTACAAAAAAATAGTCAAAAAGCTATGGATGCATTGGCAACAAAAGCCAAAGAGGATATTAAAAAAAGCCGCGCCGAATATGACGATCTCAATGCAAAAATTTCTGAGCTTACACTTGGCTTTGAAGAACTGAACTTAAATCGCGCCGACAAAATCGCCGAAATTGAGGATGACTGCTATAATAAAGCAATCGTTGCGTTAAATGATCACCTTAAAATAAGAAACGATAAATTAAACTCCTCGACGCTTACAGCAGGTACTTTTCTCGATTTAATGAATCAAACCGGACAAAAAAAACGGCGGCAAAAAAACTCTGATTACGCTAATATACAGTACCAAAGCTGCATGTCAGACTCATTTCATAAAAATAAACGTCAATCTATCGACAATCATTACAAAATTGGCGTAGAAAAAATTAACTCATTAATACAAAGTGCGCGTGATCGACAAAAAAAATTAGTTTTAGACATGGGTGGGCCAGATACACAAAGCGAATTCAATAAAGCCCTTGGAGAAGTTAAAAGCGAATACGATTCAAAATATCAAGATCTCACCGGTAAATACACCGTCGATGCAAATAAAAAAGCTAATGAAATTAATGACCTCAATCAAAAAATACAAACTCTCACAAATCGAATGCGCGAAAGCAATGCTGACT
>MEPT01000081.1:9817-13329 GCA_001769925.1 Bdellovibrionales bacterium RBG_16_40_8 | reverse complement strand
GCAAAAGACTCTGGCACAGGTATCAGCAAAGATGCTGCCGGTGATTTTTTTAACAATGCCGCCGCATTTACATCAAAAGTCAGTAGGGTGATAAGCGCGTGCGAATGCGCTTCAAAAGATAATAAAGAAATGGATCCCGTATGCAAAACAGCACAAACTTATGCGTGCTATAAGTCATTTCAACACGAAAACAAATCAGGCGTGGATTGTGATCCAAGCGCTGGCTCTACAAAAAAAAGCGACGGCAGCAGTGATTCAGAGGCCAGCAAATAAAATAACGCCACACCTTAACCAATCTCACATATGCCGCCGTGCGACACTCTGGTGGGCTAGACTACAACGGCACTAGACTAGCATGAGCCAACTAGGCTCGACACACTTTGATAAAACCGGTAGATTAATGCGCTAATCATGAAGAAAATTATTGCTGCATTCATTGGGCTTATTTTTTTAGCAATTGTCGGTGTTACGTCTTACGTAATGTACATTTACTCGCAGCTACCCGTGATGATCACGATTAAAGATTACAACCCACTGCTGGTGTCTGAAGTATATGACCGGTCTGGTAATAAAATTGGTGAGTTTTCACGAGAAAAACGCACGCTTGTGTCTTATGAAGAAATTTCGTCAACGCTGATTAACGCCTTTGTGGCATCTGAAGACTCAACATTCTTCGAACATAGTGGCATCAACTACTTTGCAATTATACGCGCTTTCTTAGCTAATCTCAGAGCTGGTGAAAAAGTTCAAGGCGCATCGACAATCACACAGCAGGTTGCGCGCTCACTACTATTATCTAACGAAAAAACGTACACGCGAAAAATTAAAGAAATTTTGCTCGCTTATCGTATGGAGTCTCACCTTAGCAAAAAAGATATTCTTTATCTTTATCTCAATCAAATTTTCTTGGGCCAAAACGCCTATGGAGTATCAGTTGCCAGCGAGGTTTACTTTAATAAGCCGCTTAAAGAAATCACGCTGCCAGAGGCCGCAATTCTAGCAGGGCTACCTAAAGCCCCAACTGATCTAAACCCAGCTCGTCACCCAGAGCGCGCAAAAGAACGTCAGCGCTACGTGCTAAAACGCATGGCTGAAGAAAAATTCATAACTGACGAAGAAGCGCAAGTTGCAAACGAAGCTCCGATAAAAATTTACACCCGACGAAACTACTGGGAGCTTGCCCCCTATTTTCTTGAGACCATTCGCCAAACTCTTATCGCTAAACTCGGAGAAGAAACCGTACTAGATAAAGGCATTCGCATTTACACTGGGCTTGATCTACCCAAACAACAAGCCGCACAAAAACAGGTACAAGCAGGGCTTCGCGAACTTGATAAGCGCCAAGGGTATCGCGGCCCCTTAGCTAATTTAGAGGACGTTAGCAAAATTGCAGAAATTTTACTTGATACACGTAATGGGCTTTTGGACAAACAAACATCATTTAAGATCATGCAGCCCGATGGAACATTTCTCGCCTATAAGCCACTAAATCTAACAGGTTTTGAACTTCAGGTAGAAAAGAGCACCGCCCCTCCTAAAAAGTTGCCGGTTTTACCAGACTATATAAAACCCGGAGAAATCATAAAAGCTGTTATCACAAAAGTTGACGATGAGTGGGGGTTAACCTATGTGCGCTTTGCTGAATCTGTCGGTCTTATTGATGTCGAAGCAATGAAGTGGGCGCGGGTGCCCGACGCTAATGTTGATCCGCGCTGGGCAGAAGAAGTCAAACTCCCGAGTAAAGTTTTTAAAAAAGGTGATGTTATCTTAGTTAAGGTTTTAGACGATAAATTTTCTTCGCCACGAATAAACGAGAAACTAACTGAGTTGAAAAAAAAATCTGGAAAAAAATATACTCCGCCAGAAAATTTACCAGAATTTGAAAATTATGCGCAGGTTGAACTCGAACAAGAGCCCGAAACCGAAGGGGCGCTACTTTCTATAGATCAGAAAACCGACGATATTATTGCTATGGTTGGCGGTTATGATTTTTCGCGATCACAACTAAACCGCACGATGCAAACAGCAAGACAAACAGGCTCTTCTTTTAAAACACTAGTTTACACTGCTGCCCTCGATAAAGGATACACACCCGCCACACAGATATTAGACGCCCCAATAGTTTATGAAGAAGAGCAAGAGGTAGTGGGGGCAGACAACGCTGAGACTATCACGAAAAAATGGAAGCCCACTAATCATTCAAACCGATTTGTCGGCGACATCTTATTTCGTAATGCGCTAATTCAATCGCTAAACGTACCTTCTGTGAAAATAATCGAAAAAATTGGCGTTGATACTGTAGCTGATTACGCCCGCCGCCTCGGAGTATTTAGTCCGCTTAATTTAGATTTCACATTGGCGCTTGGGTCTAGTTCAGTGACACTTTATGAAATGACGAAAGTTTTTGCGCAAATTGGTCGACTTGGTCGCCGCTCAACTCCAATTCTAATTCATAAAGTCGAAGACAAGGCCGGAAAAGAAATTTATGGGCGCCTAAATCTAGATGAACGTTTTGAAACGCAACTTAAACCAATTGAAGAAGAATATGAAGCACGCCGAAAAGCTTATCTAGATTATCTGCAAGCTACCGAGGCCGGACAAGCCTATACGCCTCCGGCGAAAATTGAAGGCAGTACTCAAAAAGCACTAAATCCCGCTAAAGAGTCACCAATATTTTTTAAAGAAGCTGATCAGCTTATAAAACCAGAGACCGCTTACGTTATGCAAAGCCTCTTACAAAGTGCGGTCGAAGAAGAAGGAGGCACCGGCGGCCGGGCGCGCTCTCTTGGTCGCCCTGCTGCGGGCAAAACCGGAACCACTAACCAATATTATGATGCATGGTTTTTAGGTTTTACACCAAACATCGTCACTGGCGTTTGGGTTGGATACGATCATGAAAAAACCCTTGGTCGTGGCGAAGTCGGCGCACGCTCTTCTCTGCCAATTTGGCTAGAGTATATGAAGTTTGCCCACGAGGGTCTACCGGTTAAAAGTTTTAATGTTCCTGATAATATTGTGCTTGCAAGCATAGATAACGATACAGGCAAATTAGCATCATCTTCATCAAAGACTGTTGTTAGACAGGCTTTTATAGCGGGAACAGAACCCAGCCAGCTTCAAGATGAAAACGGTAACGATGAAGATGACCAAAAGGATTTTTACAAAGAGGACCTTTCTGATTGAAAGACATTCATCTTTGGGGCGTAAAACAAAATAATCTAAAAGGGCTTGATGTACGCATCCCGCTTGGCTCATTCACGGTAATTTGCGGGCCCAGTGGGTCTGGCAAAAGTTCTTTAGCTTTTGAAACTCTTTATGCCGAGGGGCAGCGGCGCTACATCGAAAGCCTTTCTAACTACACTAAACAATTTTTAAATAAAGCCCCAAAACCCAATATCGAAGGTGTAGAAAATATTCCGCCGGCCATCGCATTGGAGCAAAAAAATTCTGTAAAATCATCAAGATCAAGTGTTGGCACCACTACTGAAATTATTGATTTTTTGCGTCTAATG
>MEPT01000081.1:4408-9767 GCA_001769925.1 Bdellovibrionales bacterium RBG_16_40_8 | reverse complement strand
AGAATCCCCTTCGCGAGCAACAGAAAAAATATTAGAAATATTTGCCGATAAAAGAGGCTATATTTTAGCACCAATTTTTGCAGAAAACCGGGCGCTTAAAAACAAAAAACTTTTGGCGCAGTTTTTAACTGACGGAATTTTACGTATATACAAACCCAGATCACGCACTATTATTGAACTAGGGCCAAAAACTAAACTACCTAAAGAAGATTTTTTTATTGCTGTTGATCGTTTGGCGTTTACAGAAAGTGATCGCGGGCGCCTTACTGACTCAATTACTCAAGCTTATCATTTTTCACTTAAATATAACGCCCATCTAAATTTCGCGCAGGCCCAGGCGGTAACTACCGAAAATGAACAAATTCTTTTCAGCGAAGCCACCTCGTGCCATGTCTGCGGTTATAGTTTTCCAGACATTCACTCGAGCCTATTTAGCTTCAACTCTCCTGTGGGGGCATGTGACGAGTGTAAAGGGTTCGGCAATATTTTGAATATCGATGAAAATAAGGTAATACCCAATCCCGAACTTAGTTTAGCTCAAGGAGCACTTAAGCCATTTACTATGCCAAGCGCTACGCGTGATAGGCGCGAACTCATGAATTTTTGTAAAAAAGCTAAAATTGATATGCACCTGCCTTGGAAAAATCTTTCTAAAAAAAATCGCAATTTAATTTGGAGCGGCAATAAAGACTTTTGGGGCGTAAAAGGGCTTTTTGATTACCTTGAAACCAAAAAATATAAAATGCATGTTCGTGTGTTTTTAGCAAGACACAAAAGCCCTTTTATTTGCCCGAGCTGTAAAGGCACAAAACTTAAGCCTTTAGCCCTACAAGTTTTTATTAATAAAAAAAATATTGCTGATTTTTGTGCTATGACCGCTGAAGCGCTACTGAAGCAAATAAAAGCTCTTAAGCTTAGTGAGCATGATCGTGAAATATGTGCAGAGCCCTATCGACAAATTATTTCACGTCTACAATTTTTATGTGACGTCGGCGTTGGATACTTAAATCTTGATCGCGCCACAAAAACTCTCTCAGGCGGAGAATACCAAAGGCTTAATCTTTCTAATCAGTTGGGCGTTGGTCTTTCGCAAACCCTTTATGTTCTTGATGAACCAACTATTGGGCTACATCCACGCGACAACGATCGCCTGATAAATGTTTTGCATAAGCTTAATCGCCTAGGCAATACCCTTGTAGTTGTTGAGCATGATCATGACGTAATTAATAACGCCTCTCACATTATAGAAATGGGCCCAGGATCAGGGCAATGCGGCGGCGAAATAATATTTTCAGGTAACAAAACGCTTTTTTATAAAAGCTCAATTTCAAATACTCTACCCTACCTAAAACCTGACCGCCTCTGGGTACCGCTTCGTGAGCCCAGGCCCGTTGATATTAATAAATATAAATATGTGCTCACTTTATACGGATGCAGCGGTAATAATTTAAAAAATATAGATTTTAAAATACCGCTTAATCGTATCGTAACGGTTACAGGAGTGAGTGGCTCAGGCAAATCGTCTCTTATCGCGAACACACTTTACCCAATCGTTGCACGAGCACTTAACATTGAATATTTACCAGCATTAGCGTACGAAAAAACTCAAGGGCTAGAGCATGTAAAAAACGTCTTGTTTCTTGATCAATCGCCAATAGGTTCTACTGCGCGTAGTAACCCAGTAACATATATGAAAATTTACGATGCAATTCGTACAGTCATGGCCTCTTCTTCAGAAGCTAAAAATCTTGGTTTTAGCGCTAGCTCATTTAGTCTTAATGTCGACGGCGGGCGCTGCCCCGTATGCCGAGGCTTAGGTGTTGAAGTTATCGACATGATGTTTATGGATGATATAGAAATACCATGTGATAGCTGTGACGGAAAAAAATTTCGCCCTGAACTTCTAGAAATAACCTATCGCGGTAAAAATATTCACGAAATTTTAAGTATGACTGTTAATGAGGCTATGAATTTTTTTATAAATTACCCAAATATAAGACGCCCCTTGTCTCTGCTTAAAGAAGTCGGCCTAGAGTATATAACTTTAGGCCAGAGTGCACGCTCTCTTAGCGGCGGCGAAAGTCAGCGCCTTAAAATTGCCCGCGAATTTTCTCAGAGCACCCAAAACTCGACTCTTTATATTCTTGATGAGCCAACTACAGGGCTTCATTTTCGCGAAATTCAGCTTCTTATTAAAGTTCTCAATAGATTAGTAGATGCTGGCGGCAGTGTAGTACTTATTGAACATAATCTCGAAATAATACGCGCATCTGACTACATTGTAGACCTTGGTCCTGACGCTGGCGCTAAAGGTGGCAAACTAGTGGCTCAGGGTTCTCCTGAAGAAATCATGAATAATACCAATAGCCTAACCGGACAATACCTAAAAAAATATAGATCTTAAGTTGTATAAGATTTTGACGATAAGCCTAGTAGACAAAAGGATCTGTCAAAGGAGTAGTCACATGATCAATTGGGATGAGTTCGAACATATCCACGTAATAAAAAAA
Source organism: Bdellovibrionales bacterium RBG_16_40_8 (assembly GCA_001769925.1). Lineage (GTDB taxonomy): Bacteria > Bdellovibrionota > Bdellovibrionia > Bdellovibrionales > UBA1609 > RBG-16-40-8. The sequence goes on along the minus strand of MEPT01000081.1, from coordinate 7,257 downwards.
TTAAAGCAAATTCTTAATTCGTGGTGGAATGTCGACATTATCTTTACCGACGACCGCGGAGTTGTACGCAGTCTCGACGCGAAATCCGCAAGTCATATCAATCCAGCAATTAAACTTCTACTTAGCAAAAATGCTTCTTTAGAAAATCTTTCTGAAGTAGTAGCGAAATCCATGGAGTCTATGCGCCAGAATTCAGACAATTCCTTTACTTTTCGCAAATGGGATATGGCAGGGTTTGATATGGCTATAGCCCCGATAATTATTGAAAATGAATTTATGGGTTGCGTTGTTGCTCTTGGGTTTTTAAAAGATCCCGAAGGCATTCATCGTCTTAATGAAATTCGTGAGCGACTATCTGCGTTCGGCGCTTCGCCAGAAATTATTCAAAGCTCTATAGGACGCATCAAGGCTATTGAAAAACAAGATCGCGAACATTTTATGGAGCTTGTAGAACTAGTCGCCCAAGAAGTTGTTACTCTTCACCTTGAAATAACCACTCGAGAAAATCGCATACGCGAATTAAATAAAGAATTGGGCAGCCGGTACAAGTACGATAATATGATTGGCAAATCAAAGCCAATGCAGAGTTTATATAGCCTGCTAGATAAAATTGCCTCCGCAGAATCTACATGCCTTATTCATGGCGATAACGGTACTGGTAAAGAACTAATTGCTAGAGCAATTCACTATAACTCTCCAAGAAAAGATAAACCCTTTGTAATTCAAAACTGCTCTGCATTTAATGATAACCTTCTTGAATCTGAACTTTTCGGCCACATAAAAGGATCTTTTACTGGCGCTATTCGCGACAAAAAAGGACTTTTCGAAATGGCTGATAAGGGTACCTTCTTTTTAGATGAAATTGGCGACACTTCGCCGACCATGCAGGTTAAACTTTTGCGCGTAATTCAAGAGGGCACATTTATTCCGGTTGGGTCTGTTGAGCCAAGACGCGTTAACGTGCGCATTATCGCCGCCACAAACAAAAACCTAAAAGAGATGGTTGAGCAAGGGCTTTTTCGCGAAGATTTATACTACCGCTTAAACGTCATTAATATAAACGTGCCGGCATTACGTGATCGTAAAGAAGATATACCGCTACTTGCTGAATTTTTTCTTAATAGAACATCCGATCAGCATGGCAAAAAAGTTTTAACTAAACGCGCCCTTGAAAAATTATATGATTATGCTTGGCCGGGCAACGTGCGTGAACTACAAAACGAACTTGAACGTGTTGTAGTGTTAGCCGGCTCTGAAAGTAAAATTACGGCTGAAATGCTTTCACCTAAAATTTCTGAGCAGTCTAAAGGCAAGATACAAGGGGCACGCCTTCATGGTAAACTTAAAGATTCTCTTGAAGATCTTGAAAGAAATTTAATTCAAGACGGACTACGCCGCACAGGCTGGAACAAGTCTAAACTTGCCAAAGAATTAGGCATTAGTCGCGCAGGGTTAATAATGAAGGTAGAAAAATACGGCCTAGATAAGCGTAAACTTTTGAAATAAACTAGTTGTTTAAACCTTATTGAACAGAGATGTCTGCGTAAATTAGAAAATGGTCTGAAATCTGGTGATCTCTTTCTTCATATGATTTGGCAAGTTTTGAAACATCTCTACGAACACCCGCATATAAAACTTTAACACGAGAATTATTTGAAATTAAAATTCCGTCTAGCTGTTTATAGCTGCCCTCGCGACTATTTTCTTTAAAGGTGGTATGAGTTACTCTATCGTTTTTTGACAATGGCTCATTTATTATATCAAAAGAATCAGTCATTACTTGACGAATTGATTCGGTCTCAGGTGCCGAATTAACCTCTGTATTAAAATCACCCGCAAGAATAACCGGCAGGTCAGAACCAAAACGTGATTTATAATCCAAAACAAGTTTTGCAATAGCCTCATGCTGAGCTGTACGTAGGCGTGCTCCCTCAAAATCATGGCGATTACTTCTTTTTGATTTTGCGTGGTGACCTATTATTACGAAAAGTGGGCGATTTATGCCTTCTGTGTCTGCGTCTTTATAAACTATAAGTGCAGGGGCATCGCGCGAAAAAAGCGGTATCTCTTTACTGGTAACTGGGTCTGTCCACTTCATATGCTTATGCGTTTCAACTTCATATTTAATGGCTCGACCCTTTCTTACTAGCAAAGCAATTTCAAATCCCCCTGGGTCATTGCCGCCTTTAAAAATGACATCGTATCGATCGCGAAAAAAATTATTATTAAGGTACTGTGGCTCATTAGCCGAGTCTACCTCTTGCAGAACAGCAATGTCTGGGTCAACAGTGCTGATCGCATCAGCTAATTTTTTAATTTCTTCTGTCGTGCGCTGCTCATGGTGAGATTTTTCATGATCGCCAAAATGTAAATTTTGTGTATTGAAAGTTACGATACGAAAAACACTTGGCGGGGCTTCTGTCAAAGCACGCGTACATAAACTTACTTCTTCGCCACGTGATATGCTCGCCCATAAAATTAGTGGTAGTGTTAGCAAAAAAAAGCGATGCCACTTGCTCATATACAATGCATAACAAGGCAATTTACGTTCGCCAAAGTACTTTTATGCAAGTCCTAATTTTTTAACTTTTTTTCTCAAATGACCAAAACATAGCAAGACTTCAATTTTGTAAATTTTCGTGAAATTTTTTTATTTTTTGATGACTAGCTATATGCTAATAGTATCAGCTAGTTACCGACGACAGTTTACGCAAGGTGCTTAATTGTTTTACAGCGCCCGCGCTGTAACTCGGCACAAAGTTTGCGTTACGCTAAATCTGATGATTAACCAAGACCCCTTTTTACCACTTATCTCGCACTTAGGACGATTGCTTGAGCGTCAATACGGT
>MEPT01000081.1:324-4368 GCA_001769925.1 Bdellovibrionales bacterium RBG_16_40_8 | reverse complement strand
CCAGTTATTCACAAATAATCGGTGAATTGACCAACAGCAAAATTGTTCTTAGAGATGCGTCTGTTTTTTTACCAATATTTTCAGAAGGCACGCTTACTGGTGTGGCTCACATTTCACACCCAGAAAAAATTTCTTCAAAAGATATAGCATATATCTGTAAAATTATTCGAATGACTCTTGAAAATAGATTGAAAAATATTAATCGTATAAATGCGCTTGACGAGCTCGAGCAGCTTATGTCTGCCACACTACCAGATGTTTCGTCGCGCAATGTTGTCCCACTTAAGGCATTTCGCAAGAACCAGTTTCCGCTACTACAAAAGTCGTCTGCATCGACTATTAATTTTCCACTTTTTATTGTAGCCCCTAGTTCAGAAGATATTTTCAAAATGGCTATTGAACTTCATACTCGCACCAATCGCTATGCTTTTATACATGCAGATGACTTAAGTTCTACGATATTCACCAATCCTCAAGCCATAAAAGCACTAGGTAACGTAACTATTTTTATTAACAACTTGGTCAACCTATCTCACGACAAACAGCTCGGCTTACTTAGATACTATCAATCAACTCGCGATAAAGAGAGCCCGCAAATTATTTCTGGCAGCATTACGACATTAGATGCTTTGAGAAAGTCACCCTTAATTAATCAAGATTTATTAAGGGTTTTAAGTATCGGCTATTTGTATATGTCACAGCCTTTTACCTCTTATAAGAACGAAAATATGCTAGATTTCTTGCATGACGGCCTGACTGGGCGCTCGTCTGTGTAGACGAAGCTTATTTTTTTTGTCATGCTATAGGCATGAATGAATTTCTAATAAAAACGCTTGGCACTAATGCGTTTCAGGTCATACCTCTTGCTGGTGATGCCAGCGCTAGACGTTATCTTCGCATTGTGCGAAAGAACGAGTCTTTTGTTCTTATGGCATGGGAGCCTTTTACCGACGATGGCCAATACCCATTTTTAAACGTGCAAAATCACTTTGCTAAGCATGGGGTACAAGTGCCGCAGGTGATTGCGAAAGATCCTAAACAAGGCCTTGTTCTACTTGAAGATCTCGGCGATCTAACCCTTGAGAGAAAATTCTGGGAGAGTCAAAATCAAGAGCTGGCACTACCCTACTATCAGCAAGCAATAGATGAATTAATTAAGATACACCACATAACATCGAAAGATATAAATGCTAATTGCGTAGCTTTTAAAATTTCGTTTGATGTCGATAAACTTCTCTGGGAGATGAACTACGGTCATGAACATCTCATTGAAAAATTATGTCACATAAAGCTTTCGCCACAGACGCATAAAGAGTTACAAACTGTCTTCGTAGATATTTGCACAACACTTCATAAAGAGCCTAAGCTTATCTGCCATCGCGACTATCACTCGCGAAACATTATGCTAAAACTTGGCAAAACGTACATAATTGATTTTCAAGACGCCCGCATGGGGCCAATTCAATACGATTTGGTATCACTTGTTCACGATTCATACGTAGACATGAACGAAATTTTAAGACAAAAGATTTTAGATTATTATTTAATCAACGCGCAAAAAATTATACCGCAAGGATCACGCGATCATTTTAATTCTATGCTGCAACTGCAGCTACTGCAGCGCTGCTTTAAGGCCTGTGGCAGCTTTGCAAGTTTTTATAATACTCGCGAAGATCGTAGATATTTAAAATACTTAAAGCCGACGATTACCAAGGTTGCGTCTGCGCTTGAGCAATACCCTTCATATGCGGTTTTTTTAAAAGTACTTCGCGACAATGGGCTACTTGAGCACGACTATATGAACCCAACAGAGATTTAACGTGAATGCTATTTTGCTAAGTGCTGGCCTTGGCACACGGTTTCGCCCAACTACTGAAAAAATCGCAAAACCCGCCATACCTTTTTTAAATGTGCCCCTGCTTAGCTACATGATTTATTACTTTGAAAAAATGGGACTTGATAATCTTGTACTAAACACTCACCACTTACCCAAGATCGTCGAGGCGGCCGCTAGGCATGTTACTCATAAACAAAATTACCATCTACAATTTTCATTTGAGTCAAAAATTCTCGGCAGCGGTGGTGGTATCAAAAATGCTGAGAAGCTTTTACGCGCAAAAGATGATTTTCTTGTAGCTAACGGTGACGAAATAATACTTTTTAATCACAATCGCGGGTTTTTGCCTCTTCTAGAGTTTCATAAAAAAAATAAGGCGCTCGCTACCCTTTTAACTTCAAACCACCCGCATGCTGGTAAAACTTTAGGCGGCGTCTGGAGTGACTCAAATCACCAAATTACAAATCTTGGTGAAATTGATTTAGCTCGTTCGGGCGCGCAGCATTTTACTGGCGTGTTTGTATTTTCACCAAAGATTTTTTCATTTATGCCTGATGGTAAATTTCATATTTTTAAAGATTGCCTACACAAAGCAATGTCTAGCGGTGAAAAAGTTCTTTCTTACCACGACGATAATCTGTTGTGGCTTGATACCTCTAGCGAAAATGACTATTTGCAATCAACTAGAGAAGCACTTGCTGTCTTAGACCGCAGCTCGGTACATGCCAGTACTCTTACGCAAATTCTTAAGCGCTTTGGGCAAAATTTTGTGCAAACGGGCAACAAACAGTGGCTTTGCCCTGGGGCAAAATTCACTGGCGCACTCGACCCCGATAGCTATCTCTTTATGGGGCCAAAAAGTGAGGTTGGCCCTGATGTCAAAATCTCTGGTTTTGCCGTCATAAGAGATCACGTCACATTTGACCATGGCCTTATAGAAAATTCGGTAATCGCTCAAGCAAGTAGCAATGCTCAGACCCCTAACCTTATTGCAGGCAATTACATAAATAAGTTGGTTGTTTAGTAGCCCAGAAGCCCCACCATTATTTTTCGACAAAGATCTTTTCTTGTTTCTTTTGATCGTAGCGTCTGTTGATCATTTCAAAAATGTTATCTGTCTGTGAGCCTATACTTTCACCACTTGCAAGCGTACGCGTAAGGCCTTTAGTTTTTGGATCTTTAGGTGTTTGGTTACCATACATATTTTTATAAAAATCGTCAAAACTAGTATCAGGCATCTCGCTGTTAGCACCACCGCCTCTCGCGCCGCTGCCGCCACCATTAACCGGTACAGACGCCACGCTCGGCATGTTTTTCTTGGCTTTAGCTAAAGCCTCGTCATATGCAGAAGCATCTTTCGGCGAAAGAAACCCTGCCTCAGCCATTTTTTTACCTGAGTCCATCAGATCCTTCGGAATATTGCCCTCGGGCGTGATCATGTTACCATTTTTGTCAAAACCTAAACCTTGGGCAGCCAACTCAAGCTCTTTATGACATACTTTAAGTTGTGGATAAAGTTTACAGGGATCAGTTTCTGAGGGACGCTTACAAAATGAATAGTCTGGATTTTTTTTACACATTTCTTCTTCAGGAGGCAAATTAGGCGGAATTTTCTCACACAGGGATGGGGCCAACACACATGGATCGGTCTGGTTATTAGTGTTTAAATCTGGATCACCGTTAAAATCGATATCAGTGCTAGGATCATCATTGGCAGGGCCATTAGGATCCCAAGGAGGTGCAACATCTGCAACTTTTGGTATGTCTTGCAATGATGTAATAACTTGGTAAACTAACCCCGCCACCATAAAACATGAAAATAGCCCAGCTGGGTAGTTACAAGTATCCGCCCAAGTTCCAGCTTGCTCGCCGTTCGCTGTAGCTGAAACGGCGGTCGCTGCGACATATGCGTTAGTAAGCGTCATTCCAGCTGTAGCACCACCTATTACTGCACCGGCGATGTCCTTAGCACGTAAATTTGGCGTGGATAATAAAAGTAACAGTGCACAAATAAATTTTTTCATAACTAATTCCCTTCTTTATTGCTTACGCATTTTTTGCAGAGTCACGCAGTCGTAAAGTGCATCACGCAAACATACTTGGTAAAATCGCTCTGACATTTTCTTAAAAATATCCGTATTAGCTGGTTGAATTTCTCGAAGTAGCGCGGGTCCACGCATAGCAAGCGTAGACTTTTTATCACCACC
>MEPT01000081.1:0-259 GCA_001769925.1 Bdellovibrionales bacterium RBG_16_40_8 | reverse complement strand
ATCCAGCAAACTTACCGCTTGAAGACGGCACATATCCGCCCATGGGAGTAAATCCCGTTCCGCTAGCAAGCCCACGGTCAATTTTGGTGTCCCAGCCTTCCTCACCCTCACCATCTTTCTTGCCACTACCGCCAGATGACATGTCACCGCCGCCAAAGCCACCGCCGCCACCACCCTGCCCACCTGAGCCAGACAAACTTTGCGGCGTTGGCAAAATCCTGTCGGTGACAGGTAGTTGCGTACCTTCATCGCCAGTATC
>MEPT01000080.1:3049-7021 GCA_001769925.1 Bdellovibrionales bacterium RBG_16_40_8 | reverse complement strand
CGAACGCCTTGAAATGTCATGAATTTTGCTGGGAAGTTACGCATACGTACCACAATTCACCTTCTCCATATTATAAAGCACCAATCGAGCCACTGCCGTACTTAAGCTGCGCTGTACATAGGTTTTCGGCAGATAGGACCAAAGTCTTTAGGCTTTTTTAAAGTTTTTTTGAAACGCAAATAGGTAGTTAAGTAAAAAATGTATTGAATTGAAGCGACTACAACTCAACAGTGAGAGCTATCGAAGGGTAAATTATATTTTTTTTATAAGACACTGTAGTTTGTGTGGTATCGACAAGTTTCTCGTTAAACGTTGTACTTGAGTAGTTAAGCCGCATACCAAATGAGAAAGATTCAGAATACTGAAATTGATAACCTAAATCACCGGCAAGGCCTGTGCCACGCCATTTTTCACTAGTTGCGGGTGATTCAGTATAAGTACCGGCTGTTGATAGATTGTAGGCAAACCCGAAACGAAGGGTGCGATCTTTGTTAAGATACATCACAAAAGCTGGGCCCATTTGTGATGATTTATATTCTTTAGTTGTTGAGTCAGAAATGTTATTAGTTGAGTAGCTGGCGTAGTTCCAGCCTAGTTGGTAGCGGCCTTTGTTATCAAGCATAAAGCCGAGTAAAAAAGCATAGGTTGTGAGATCGTATTTATCTTCTGAAGTTTGTGTTAGAGAATCTGTAAAATAAAAAGTGTTTAAGTCAAATACCGCGCCACCAGCCATTGAATAATTAGAAAAAAATAGAGTTAGTATAATTGAAAATAAGTATGAAACACGTAGCGCCATAAATATTAATCGGTTGCCTCAAAATAGTACTTAACTCGCCTATAGTCTTGATTGAGACTATAGTTTACAGTCTTGTTCGCGACTTGTGACCTTGTATTTATATAGCTAGAATTATTTCATGAGACGTGGCAATTTTTCTTTTTTCTTTTTTTGCGGCCTATCGGTAGCCGGAGTGGGTTGTGCGAGCGATAGCCTTATTTCCTCTTCTATTTCGTCAAACCAGACATCAAGTAGACAGACATCAAGTAAAAAGATGATTAACTATTCAGCTGCAATGACAAAGGCGTTAAATTGTCCCGTAAATACGCTGATAGTGGGGCACAGGGGAGCGCCTGGCTACATGCCAGAGCATACACTTCAGTCTTACAATATCGCGCTTGACAATGGTGCAGATTATATTGAGCCAGATTTGGTACCTACAAAAGACGGTTTTCTAGTAGTACGTCATGAAAATGAAATATCTGAAACTACTAATATTACTGATTATACAAAAAAATATGCTAATCGAAAAAAAACAAAAATTATAGATGGAGTATCAAAAACCGGATGGTTTACTGAAGACTTTACTCTTGGCGAAATTAAAGAATTACGAGCCAAAGAGCGTTTGCCATTTCGTTCTCATGCTAACGATGGTAAATACGAAGTACCAACGTTTGATGAAGTTTTGATGTTTGTAAAACTACAAGAAAAAAAACGTAGCCGACCAATTGGTATCGCTATTGAAATTAAGCATTCTGCATATTTTAATAAACTTGGGTTTGATGTAGAAAGAAAAATTGTTCATTTGCTTAAAAAATACAATCTAAATTTTAAAGATTCAATGGTGATGATTCAGTCTTTTGAGGTAGAAAATTTAAGAAGACTTAGGCAAATGACGCCGGTTAATTTAGTGCAATTAATTGATGCCCCACCAAGGTGGCCGTATGATTTTAATACTATACGTGAATATGCTGAATGGGTTTCTCCGCCTAAGAATGCGGTGGTTAAAATCGGCAAAAATGGAGAAGTAAGTGAAATTACAGATTTTGTGCAAAAAGCGCACACCGCCGGATTAAAAGTAGTGCCATATACATTTCGTAGCGATGGGGACTTTCTTATGAGAGCGTATAAGGGTGATCCGGCAAACGAATATCGTTTGTTTTTTAATCAAGGCATAGATGGTCTATTCTCAGATTTTTCAGACCATGCTGTGGCCGCCAAAAAAGATTATGCAGAGAAATGTAAAGAGCGTATGAATTTAATTAAATAATTGCAGTTATTGCAATGATAACAATTAGGTAAGGGAGGCCAAAAATGAATGCGATAAAATATTTTATTATAATAATATTTTCTTTAGGGCTAATAAGCCAAAATGCGTGGGCAAAAAATGACGAAACCTTTAATAATGATTTTGGCGATGTAAATGAAGCAGCCACCGCGCAGCCATCTGAGGTCGATGCAGATATTGCGGATGCTACAAAAGAAAATGCAGAGCCAGCTCCAGTACAAGGGTTAGAACCAATTGACGAACAAGTGGCTCCTCCTGCGCCCATTGTAAAGAAAAAAACTGGTGTAACTAAAAAAGCTACAGCTAAAAATAAATTAGTTAAAAAAAAGAAAAGTAAAAATAAAAAGAAAAAACCTGTTTCTTAAAGGTAGATAATGCGAGCTACTTTTTTATCATTAGTCTTTGCCGCTATTGTCCTTATTATTTCTGCGGTACTTAACTTTAAAGTATATGCGCAAGATGAAGGCGAAGATTTTTTTGAAGGTGATGGTTTTGAAGAGCCCTATGTACCGTATGAGCCTCCTGCGCCGTTTGAGGGTTCAACACCACCGCCAGAGAATTCAGCTCCGTCACCAAAAGGCATAACGCCTCCCACAGCAAGGCCAAAGCCATTTAGCAGATTTTCAGGTCCACAAAATAACCTAACCACGTCAGGTTACGAAATTGAATTTCGACCGGTTGATCCGCCCAAATATTGGCACCCAAAAAAGCGTAAAAAGCAATATAGGCCGCCGCCAGATAACAACTGAATTATTTATCTTTTGTGTGGGCGTACCTTAGTATAATAAACTCACCTTCTTCAAGTCTGCATTTTGCAAGAAGCTCTTTAAATGTACCCTCAATTATAAGCTCAGATTCTTGTGTAAGGTTGACGCCTAGTAGGCCACGCTCGTTAGGCATTTCACTAGCCAAATCTGTAAGAATATTTTTTAAGCGATAAGGTGTATCCATAAGAACCCAGCTTTTATTTTCGGTTTTTAGCGCTTTGATCGCCATAATTCTTTCTTGCTTGTTTGCGGGTAAAAAACCTATATATAAAAATTGCGAAGACTTTTGCGAGCTTAAACTAAGAATAGTCATAAGGCTTGATGGCCCAGGTAATGCAGTAACCGCTATATTTTTTACTCGACATAATTTAATAAGTGCTGCCCCGGGGTCGGCAAATCCAGGCGTGCCACAATCAGAAATAAGCGCCACATTTTTACTTGCACATACGTCTACAAGTTCGCGAATATCTTTTTCTTTTGCATGCTCGTTAAGTAGTAATATTTCTTTTTCTGGCAAACCAACTTTTTTTAAAAAAGTTGAGGCGATACGATATTCTTCGCCGATTACGATATCACAATTTTTTAAGACATCAAGTGCTCGTAACGTAATATCAGCATAATTTCCGATTGGAGTGGCGACAATATAAAGCATTGATGAAAATTGCCAGAGGCCAATTAATCGCGCAACAAAAAGGTGCCAGGCGCTTTTATGTGTCGCAGCTGCGTTATAGCCAGAGGCGTTGTATGGAGCGCGCCCAGCGCGGGGCGTGACGTTTACTAATAGTGAGTCTATTTCGTTGAAATAAATAGCGTGTATAAAAAGAGTCTTTATGACAGGTTTTACCAACTTTGTGAATTAGCTTGGTGTGTGGGGTAAACCCGGTATTAATACCATTTTTGTGGGCACGAACTGAAAAATCTACATCTTCCCAGTAGGTATGTAAGGACTCGTCAAAACCATTCAATGTAATAAATGATTGCCTGTCTATATAAAAAGCAGTGCCCGGAACATAAAAATATTTAAGCGAAAACAAATGCGAAATATTTGCTGTCTTTTTAGAATGCTTAGTGGCCTCAGTTTCACTTCGCAAATGTTTGAGTTTACCTTGTAATGGGTAAAATGTTGCTCCCAAAGAATCAAT
>MEPT01000080.1:2670-3028 GCA_001769925.1 Bdellovibrionales bacterium RBG_16_40_8 | reverse complement strand
GCGATAAATAAGCTGCGCAAAAATACCAGGCTTAGAAGGCGTTATTGGAGTAGTTAAAAGTTCGCAGTCATTAGTAATAAAAAAAATCCAAGAAGATTTTTTAAACCCATGGGCTAGGGCAGTATTCGCTCCACCTGAAAAACCACGATTTTCAGTTATAACAAAATGCTCTATTTGTGAAAATTCACTGCGTAAGGCCATTACATTTTCTGCTCGACTACCGTTATGAATAAGCGTCAATTTCTCAGGAGCGATAAACTTCAAAGCAGTCTGAACACATTTGGCCGTAAGTTGCGGATGATTAAAACTTAAGATACAAGTTTGTGGCATAAGCGTAACATAATTCTTGAGGCGAATA
>MEPT01000080.1:2155-2634 GCA_001769925.1 Bdellovibrionales bacterium RBG_16_40_8 | reverse complement strand
GGCACCCGGGTTGGTCAACCAGAAGCAAAAGAAATGCTTTTGCGCTCTAATATGGTAGGTACACGTGATTATAAAGTTTTTGCAAAAGAAAATTTTCATGAAAACGAACCGCTGATTGCCTTTTGTCTAAATTTGGCAGCTGAGTCTGGCGCCTGTGCTCATGTAATAACGCGAGCTGAGAAGGTCGGGCTACTTCGATACCTAGATGAGCGACGTCAAAGTGAGCTATCAGTACAATGTGTTGGTTTAACAAGAGAATGGCCAGAGACACTTCTTCTATCAAGTCAGAAGTGGTCTAATTTTAACGTAGTTTGTTTGCCAGATACAGATTTTACTCCGCATACAGTTATAAATGATATGTTTATAGAACTTGAGCAAGGAAGTGATTTGGTATTTGCGACTTTTATGCTACAAAAAGATAATTTCAACAAAATCGATTTTTCTTCTTGGGGAGTGATTAGGTCTGATAAGTTTGGTAA
>MEPT01000080.1:0-2125 GCA_001769925.1 Bdellovibrionales bacterium RBG_16_40_8 | reverse complement strand
GTCTGTTAGTGGCTCGCAAAATAGTATTATGCAAAATACCAGCGCTTGGGGGTTATTTGGCTTTCGGCGTGACTTCGGTTCTATTATTTTACAGCAAATGCTCTCAAGTACGTTTGATCATAAATGGCGCCAACTACCGTGCAAAGTTTCTTGTATCAAGCTTTCTACATTTAGCGATTTGACAAGATCGATTAAAACCCAATAATTTGTTGATTGTAGTACTTAGTTGGGTCAGTAGCCCAGTAACCTATTTCTAATGGCGCGCTGGTGGTAACATTCTTGATAATCATAAAAGCTGTATATATCGATGTAGATGTATCGCTGATATCATATTCAGTGAGATTAAATGAAATAAAGTTTTCAATACCATTATTTAATACAGGGATATTGCTAATAATAAAATCTCGTGAGTTATCGATATTAACTTGTGTTTCATACTTGTAAGAAAAAATTTGGTTGGGTTGAGTATACGCGTTTTCATCAATTGGTATATTTCGTTTAACTTTATCAATATTAAGTACCCCGTCACCGGCGGTACTAAGGTAGGCATCATATTTATTTGCAGGGTTTAAACCAGCGCGTACTTCAAGATAATCTGGTATACCGTCATTATCGTAATCAAAAAGTGCTGGGTTAAGTCCCATGTAATATTTTACGCAGTCACGTAGGCCGAGAAATTCGTTTGAGTAACCATTTGGTCTGCTAGTATCGTCATAAACAAATGCATCGTTTGATGAATTCTGCATCAGGCTTTGTGAACAATACAGCGTGTAGTATTGCGACGATACTATCCCAGAGTAGAAAAGAAAAATATCTGCAATACCGGGTAAAACTGATTCGGCGCTAAAGGTGGCAAATCCGTTTGTAATATATTTTTGATTTTTTGTAAAATCAGATAAGCCATCGCGAGCAGAGCTTAATTGCAAGCTCCCCAACTCTGCGATTACTGAATAATTAGACACGAATAAATTTTGAAATTCTTGACCAGGTCTTGGATTATAATTTTTAATACGAATTGTTATGGTTTTTGGTTTTACAGCAAATGAGCCAAGCTCGAGTGGCAAAAGCTCATTTTGATGTTTAGCACAGCCAAAACAAAAAATTATAGATATAACAGAAATGATTGAAATATAATTATTTCTCATGGCCACATCTTCCAGGTATTTGCAATTTGCTCTGCAGAATCTGTCCAGTCATTGAATTCAAGTGTTTGCGCACCTAGGGCAAAAGACTTTTTGCCGATGCGGTAAAGAAACGTATCGCGCAAAAGGTCGCTCTTCATGATAATATCAACCCGTACGGTATTGCCGTCGCCACCTGTCGGAAAATCTGTAACTTCTAGCTTATAACAATCTTGTGAACCATCGCTTGATATCAAGTTCATTTTGTAATCTGTTGGCTGTAGAGATATTAATTGTTGCGTTGGTATACTTAAAGGTAAACTATGTTTGATTTTATCATATATGCTGTAGCCATCTTGATCTGGGGTATTGATGGCCGATACAGTGCCAATTTGAAAAGGTATACCATTTTTTAGTTCGAGCCAGTCAGGTATAAGATCTGAATTAGAATCAGGGTTATCAATACCGCCACCATCATTTAAAAGAATTTTTTCACAATCATTTAATCCATTTGGGTCTGAAGATCTATAGACGCCGCCGCTGCGAGGTACGTTGTTACATACTGAAAGGGTAAGATTATTCACAGAGGCGCCAAATTGACCTGTACTCTTATTTGTAGCCATTCGATATTTTACCAAATCAGACACTCCATTGTTATTAGTACTAACTATAGTCGGATCACTGCCCCAATCAAGTTCTACGGAGTCTGCAAGGCCATCTTGGTCGGCATCAATATCTAAAGTTTCGTTGTTCCAGGCAAGTGAGTTGTTAGTTACAAAAACATCTTTTAGTTGAAATCTGATGCGTTTCTTGGGTGGTTGAAAGCGTGTGTAGTCAATATTCGACCCTGACAGCGCGTTGTAAGAAACGCCATTTCCAACAGTAGCCATTTGTTGTAAAAGCGCTTGAGCTGAACTATCGATGTTACCCGGATAGTAATAATAAATAGTGAAAAAATTTACGCTTGTTACATATTTTGCGTCTGCAGTTAAGGCCATAATACT
>MEPT01000079.1:4016-7630 GCA_001769925.1 Bdellovibrionales bacterium RBG_16_40_8 | reverse complement strand
GCCCCCCAAAACTGCCGCAACAAATGATTTTAATCCAGGGAGTGTCCCCATAAGTGGTTCAATCTTTGGGTAGATTAAGCCCACAAGGGTACCTGCCGCTCCAGCCAAAGCTGACCCTATCATAAAGGTCAGAGATATAACTTGATTAGTATTGATCCCCATAAGACTGGCCAAATTATGATCAAAACTAACAGCGCGCATAGCTCGCCCAACGCGAGTTTTAAATATTATATATTGAAGAATTGCCATGAGGCCAATTGACACTAAGAGCACATTAACCTGCAGAGGATTAATTTTTAACGCCCCAAACTCCCATGTGCCCTCAGGACGATAAACTTGAGGAAAAAATTTAGGGTCTGACCCAAATCTTAATTGACCCGCAAATTGTAGAAAAAGTGAAACGCCAACAGCAGTGATAAGTACATTAATGCGCGGCTGACTTCTTAGCGGCTTATAAGCATAACGTTCAATAATAAGCCCAACCACAGCACAACCAACCATTGAAATTGCCATTATAGTAAATAGCGCAGCAAGTGATGGGTTTTGATCAAAACCCAGTGCATGACCCGAATAATAACCGATAAAAGCCCCAATCATAAATACTTCACCATGCGCAAAGTTGATCAGTTGCAGTACGCCAAATACCATGGTGTAGCCCAGGGCAATCAGGGCATAAATACTCCCGAGGCTTAAGCCGTTAATCACGTGCTGAATAAATTCTGTCATTAAATAATACCTATGGTTTAATAGTTTCCTTGTATTTAAATTGACCGGCATCAATACCTAAAACCACAGCTGATTTAGTTGCGTTACGCTTTTCATCAATAGTGATCGTACCTGTGACCCCTTGATAATCTTTAGTTTCTGCTATCGCTTTACGAATTGCAGCTGAAGACAAGTCAGGAGCACGACCCATAGCATCGGCTAAAACTTTCGCAGCATCGTATCCCATTGCCGCAAGCCCATCGGGTACCTCTTTATGAGCTTTTTTATAGTCATTAATAAATTTTTGTACGTTTGGCGATTTATCTTCAGCTGAATAGTGGTTCGAAAAATATGAACCATTCATTGCATCGCCGCCAATTTCTTTAAGCTTTGGTGAATCCCAGCCGTCCCCACCCATTAATGGTACCGTAATACCTAATTCACGCGTCTGACGAGCAATAAGCCCAACTTCTGTATAATATCCTGGGACAAATATGGCCTCAGGATTTTTAGACCTAATAGATGTAAGTTGTGATTTAAAATCGATATCGCCAGCGCTATAGCTTTTATCATCAATAATAGTACCGCCAGCTTTTGTAAAAGCCTCAGTAAATACGCTAGCAAGCCCTACACTATAATCATTTTTTACATCTCGTAAAATAGCAACTTTTTTAATTTTAAGTGTTTCTGTAGCAAAACGTGACATGACCAAACCTTGAAATGGATCAATAAAACAAACTCGAAAAATATAATCACCTATTTCAGTAACTTTTGGGTTTGTTGATGATGGCGTAATCATTGGAATCTTGTACTGCTGAGCAATAGGTGCCATAGCTAGGCTACGTGTACTGGCAACCTCACCCAGAATTGCTATAACTTTGTCTTGAGTTATTAATTTTGTCACAGCTGTTGCTGCTTCTTCAGGCTTACCTTGATCATCAAGAGACACAACTTTGAGTTTTTTACCCTTCACCCCACCACTTGCATTAATTTCTTCGACAGCAAGCATAATTCCATTATGAGTCGACATACCGAAGGTGGCCTCAGCTCCTGTCATAGAACCAACTTCACCAATCATGATAACGTCACCTGTCGGCCCTGAGGTTGTGTTAGTTTTTTTTGTGCAACTTATTACCGCAGCAATTGAAAATAAAAAAATACTCATTAACGCGAACCGCTGTATGAAACTTCTCACGTAGCCTCCTAAATCTGTTAAGGTAGGCTTAATAAATACAACTTAACTACCGGTAAAAACAACGATTTGTAGAAGTGTATGAAATAAAGTTACGCCGCGTTAGCCGTTAAGCCGCTGCCACTTTACTTTCTGCACGCATTTGCTCCATCAAATTTTTGTATTTTTTTCGAATTCCATCAATATCTGCGGCTTGTTCAGAACCAAAACCCGTTCTTATTGATAAGGTCATTTGAAATATCTCAAATTGAACCGGATTAACCCCACCGTATGGATTTTGTACCCAATCCTCATGCATCAAAACTTCAAGCTCTCTTAGCAACACCATCGCTTCATCGTGCTGTTTATCTAAAGATATCATACGCCAACCCCCCCGTTTTTAAAATCCAACTGTCCCTTTATTAAATCGTATTAGTTGTAGTTGAAAAAATCTTTACTCTTTAGCTAAGCTATTGTGAAAAATTAAACATATATTATTCTGTTGTTAAGAATTCACAACCGACACACTGGTGTTTCGACAAGATAATAAATACATAATATGGTTGTCGCAAAGAAGGGTAAATAAGATCTCATCTCAGGAAGGTGAAACATGTTCGTAACAGTATCTTCGCTAATAATGGTCGCTGGCCTTGGTTTCGGTATTTTTCTTTGTGCAAGTATATTACTTACCGCAGTGGCAATAGGCGTAGCTGGTATTTTAAGAGCCTGTGTTGGTCTTTTTCGCGAATCAAATCATACCAACGATGAATATGAAACCGAGGATTGGTTTCTCTCAGGAGATAGCGATGAACTACAAATAGATTTTAAAAAAGAAAAAAAGGCTAGCTAACTATAATTTAGCAACACTTAAATAATATATATAAGACAGCATTTTCAACAATAGGGGGGATTAAAATGAGCAGAATATTTGTGCTTGAAGATCAAGAAGAAAGTTATTTTCTTATCAAAAGAGCTGTAGATAACCAACATTCATTAACTTGGGTAAAAACAATTGCTGAGGCAATGCAGACGTTTAATAAAGACTTCGACCTTGCTCTTATAGATATTGAACTACCAGATGGCGACGGGTTTCAGTTTTGTGATTGGATAAGAGCGCAAAAAGCAACTAGCTCTATTCCAATAATGTTTATTTCTGCTAAAGGAGCAGTAGAAAGTCGCATCACTGGTTTTTCAATCGGTGGCGATGACTACATCACCAAACCATTTAATATTGTTGAGTTAAAGGCTCGCATTGAGGCCAAACTTCGCTGGAAAAATCGTGATATTGATCATGTTTTGGGGGCAGAAGGTATCTCGCTTGATCTAAGAGCACAGCATGTACAAATTCAAAATCAATTAGATTCTAAATGGAGCACTCTTGATTTAACTCCTATCGAGTTTAAAATTCTGAATTTATTCTTAAACGAGCCCAATAAAGCGCTTTCTCGTGACGAGATCCTTAACAAAATTTGGGGAGATGGTGTATATGTTTACCCACGTAGCGTCGACACACATGTTAGTAAGCTTCGCTCGAAACTTGGTGAAAAATCTGGATATATCAAATCAGTGCATGGCGTTGGGTATAAATTCTCAACAGAAAATGAACCTGATGATGCTATTGAAGACCATATACCCAGCTCTAAGATGACTGTGCTTTATCACGATAAGGATCTAGCGAAAAGCGTAACCGCTTCCAGCGGGTAAGCTGAGTCTCAACCTCAGTTAATACATTTATGAT
>MEPT01000079.1:2049-4005 GCA_001769925.1 Bdellovibrionales bacterium RBG_16_40_8 | reverse complement strand
CATCTTTGTTTTCTGCGCGAAAAGACATGTCATGACTATTTATGGTGAGCTCTCCGTGATAGTGAGAGTTCACCGCTGACAGCGCTATAGCCATAAACGAGTCAGCCGGACACATGTCTTTTAACTTTTGCATATTCTCGTTTATAAATAACGCCATATCTTTTGAAACTAGAAATCCATGGTATTTAACTTCAGCTTCATTCATGACGCATCCCCCTTCATAAAGACATTTACAAGCTCGGCACATTCTTCAGGCTGAAATGGTTTTTGTAGATAAGGCGGCGGGTTAAGATCTTCATCAAAAAGCTCCCTATAGTTTTCAGGCTCAAGAGCTGAAGTCATAATAAAACTTGTAGACGAAGTTATCTCTCGCAAAGTCTTGTATAGCTCTACTCCACTTCTTCGGCCTTCAAGAAAAATATCTAGTATCACCATATCAAAACCGCCATGCAGGTAGTATGCTCTGAGTGCCGACTCATAATCTCTTGCGAAAACAATTCCGACATTTTTATAATTATCTGAAATTACCTTTTGAAAAAATTTTTGCGAGAAAGGATCATCTTCAACCACCAGAACTTTTTTATCTGCCATCGAAGTCATTAATCTATCATCTAAACGTGATTGCTTTTTATAATTTGCGTTTGTTGTTATACCCGTTCCCATACCACCCCCCGTGTATAATCATATTCTAGCAGTGAGGGAGCGTTATAAAATGAAGATTATCGTATGTATTTGTAAAAATTTCTTGATATATAATAATCAAGAATATTTCGAGACACAGAAAGAAATGGTAGATTTTATTTAATTATAGGGCTAACCTCTGACGCTAGTAATCAATATGAAAAAGATTTTAGTGCTAGAAGACAGCATAGAAAGCCAGAACCTTATTCATCGGGCACTTTATTCTCGTTATGATATTCAATTTACAAATGACATAAAATCAGCAAGCCAGGTCTTTTTCACTAATACGAAAATTTGGGATGCAATAATATTAGATCGTTACTTACCAGATGGTGATGGGCTAATGTTGTGCTCTGAAATCTGCAAACTTAGCTCGCATCCACCAGTTCTCATAATTACGGCTAAAAATAGCATTGAAGAAAAAATTGATGGTTTTGCTGCCGGCGCAGATGATTATATCACTAAGCCGTACGACCCTAGAGAGCTAAAAGCTCGGCTTCAGGTAGCAATTAGAAACGGACCACAAGAAAGTAAGTCGCAAAACACCCTGACTGCTGATGGCCTAACGTTAGATCTTGAAACACAATCTGCATATTTTAATTTTCTTTCGGAAACTGAAACTATTTCTCTAACACCAATTGAATTTAAAATACTTCTACTTCTAACTAAAAACATCGGTAACGCCATTTCGCGCAGCAGATTTATTAGCTCGATAGTGGGTAAATTTCATTACAACTCTCGCAATATAGACGCGCACATATGTAATATTAGAAAAAAACTTGGTAAAAGCCCGTTTCACATACGCTATGATAAAGCCAAAGGCTACAAACTCGTAAAAAAGAAAACACCCAGAAATGAAAATTTAGAAAGCGTGATTCAATTACCTTTTTCTATAAAGGAGCCACCCAAAAATGCAACACACTGAAATACCTATTGATTCTGACCTGTATGAACTCGTGCCGCAATTTTGTGATACGCGAAAAAAAGAATTAGCTATTATCGAAGAGCACCTAAACAACAAAGATTTTTTTAAAGTAGCTAGAATTTGTCACAGCGTAAAGGGTATAGCAAAGCCATACGGCTTTCCCACGCTTGAGAAATTATTTCGTGAGCTTGAGGATATGGCAAACGCCCAAGATAACCTGTCAACAAAAAAACAACTGGCGTTAATTCGCGCCTATTTTGAGAAATACTGCGTTTAACTGCGCCTTTAATACTTTACTCCAAGGGAAACTTCGCCCCTGGAGGGTAAAAAAACGCGCGAACATCTTTGAG
>MEPT01000079.1:0-2025 GCA_001769925.1 Bdellovibrionales bacterium RBG_16_40_8 | reverse complement strand
CACAACCGCCAGGTACAACAAAAACAGCTGAACCTCTGTCGGAGTTTCGCTTAATATCCAAAGTCCCATGCCGCACCCCCTTCGCCTTAACTACATCATAGTTGAAATCAATGAGAACTAAGTGAAATTAGTGTTGTTACTTTGTGATGCTTTCTTAACTTATTTTTTTTCAGAGAAAATATTCTATGAATACCGTGCGACAACGTCAATAAGTTCTTCATTTGGCACTGGCTTTGCTAAGTGATAATCACAACCTGCGTCTAGAGATAGCCGCTGAGCTTCTCGCATTGCGTGAGCGGACAACGCTACAATAGGCTTTTTATACCCATTTTTACGAAGTAATCTAGTAGCCTCATACCCATCTATCCCGGGTAACTGTATGTCCATAAGTATTACGTGAAAATTATTTTTTAGTGCCTTATCTATCCCTTCTTCTGCACAAGCCGCCGACTCAACATTAGCCCCACACTTTTCAAGAATTATTTTAAAAAGCTGCTGACTATCACAAGAGTCATCAATAATTAAAACGCAAATACCGTTTAATAGCCCTGGCCGAGGATGATTTATTTCCTCCTTATTTTCTTTTATAATATTATCAGCTGTATCAACCTCAGTAATCTCTTCGACTAGAATTGAAATTTTAAAAATTGTACCCTGGCCAAGAACACTTTCTACAAGCTCTATATCACCACCCATAACTTTGGCAAAATGCTTCGATAATGTTAAGCCTAGGCCTGTGCCGCCATAACGGCGAGATAATGAATTATCTATTCGTGAAAATGGTTTAAATAGATTTTCTTTTTGTCTATCACTAATACCAACTCCGGTATCTTGAACTAAAAATGTTAATTGGCACTGAGCACCTTTAGAAATAGCTTTAACAAAAACTGACACTGAACCCTTATCGGTAAACTTAATTGAATTACCTAGCACATTGGTTAGCATTTGTTTAAGACGAAGCTGATCAGTTTTTATATGTTTTGGCAATTGGTTATCGTTTGAAAATATAAGCTTAATGCCTTTATTTTCGGCGCGTGGGCGCATTACCGCTTCAACATCAGCTATAAAATCAGCTAATGAAAAAATCGATTTCTCTATATCTACAATCCCTGCCTCTATTTTTGAAATATCTAAAATATCGTCGATAAGGCGCGAAAGCGCCTGACCATTTCTTTGAATAATTGCTATATAGCTTTTTATATTTTCTGCTGAAATATGTTCATTAAGAAGAAGACTTGAGTAACCCATAACTGCAGAAATAGGCGTGCGAATCTCATGACTCATATTCGCCAAAAAAATTGTTTTCATTTTATTGGCATCTTCTGCGGCCTTTTGCGCTATAACTTGCATGGTCTGTCGCTGTCTTTGCTCTGTCACATCTTGAATTATAGCTAAAGAGCTAGTCGGATTATCATTTTCCCCTTGTAAGAGTGCACCCGTAATACGCGCCCAAAAAATTGAGCCATCTTTACGCCTGTGTCTTTTTTCAAAGTCAAATACCCCCTTTTGCCTAAATATTGCCAACTCATCATCTGACCAGATATTATTATCATCATTTGAAACAATGAGCTCGCGAAAAGATAAATTTAAAAGCTCTAGTTCAGAATAACCAGTCATCTCACAAAGCTTTGGGTTTACACGAATAAATCGTGCAGTTTCTGGTATGGCCTGAGCAATACCAACTGGAGCAAAATTTAACATAGCCTTAATTTCAGATTCAATTCTTGCTTTTTCTAGCTCAACCTTATTTTTTTCATTTTCTAAGGATTCAAATTTTGCTGTGCCCCAACAGGCAGTAGTTGTTAAGAAAAACATTGTAAATGAAATATATAGACCATATTTTAATAAAATATCTGCATTAAAAAGATAGCCAAGCACATTGACTAAACAAATAATGCCAACAACTATCGCTATTAGGTGGGTAAACCTGGCTATTTTTGATTTCGCCATGGAAGCCATATAAATACTATTACTTTAATTAAGTCAAGATTCTGACATGCCAATTAAAGTAATTTTATTGATATG
>MEPT01000078.1:14682-28646 GCA_001769925.1 Bdellovibrionales bacterium RBG_16_40_8 | reverse complement strand
AAAAGTTGTCTATTAGTGTAGCTACAAAATCTTTAACCTCGACGCTAATTCATTTTGCCATTAATGTTGTAAATGATGATACGCCTGTGCCGACATTATCGCTCACCGACTTGCAGGTCGAGCCCATTACTTTTTCAAAAGAACTTATGATTAAATTTGCATCTGAAGTAATTTCTATAACTGAAGCTACGCAAAAGGTACGTGGCGTTTAACCTTCATTTTCGTTTGCTGTAATTAAACTTAGTATTTGCTCAGCTGTCACAATTGAATCAGAAGGTATAATGCGAATTGAAATGTCGTCATTACTTGATTTACTTACGCAAACAATTGATAGGCTTTCACTTCTCATAATTTTAGCGACAATACATTTATCATTAAATTCATCATTTTTAGATGGTGAGTGATCACCGGCCAGAGCACTGCCAGCACTGAAAGAAAATAAGATCGCGGATAAAAATATTTTTATTTTCATTATTGTTCCTTATGAGTTTAGTTTAACTTCGAAATAAAATCGTAAGTGGTAACGTTCAGCCTCAATATATTATACAGGCAAATATTTAATATTAAATAGGTGTGAAAATTTGTAAGCGCATCAAAAGTGATACATTTTTTCTTCAGCTGCAATTAAATTGGGGGTAAGGTTACGGCGTACCTTTAGCCCTAGTCAAAGATTTTACCTGGATTCATGATTCCATCGGGATCAAAAACTTTTTTTATTTGCCTCATAAGAGAAATTTCATTGAGACTGCGGGAGTGTTTAAGAAAAGGTTTTTTTACGAGCCCAACCCCGTGTTCTGCAGAGATGCTACCTTCAAGGCGTTCAAGCATATGAAACATAATTTCATCGACGTGTTTGCAACGTTTTACGAACTCAGTATTTTCCATATTGTCAGGTTTTAAAATATTAATATGTAAATTGCCATCGCCGACATGACCAAACCACACTACTTCGAAATCTGGATGTTCTTTTGCAAGAATTGCTGACATTTCAACAAGAAACTGCGGCACTCTAGAAACGCGCACTGAGACATCATTTTTATATGGTTGTTTGTGACTGGTGGCTTCGGTTATATTTTCACGTAGCTTCCAAAGATCGATTACTTGTTTTGGTGATTGGCTAACGGTGCCATCAGTTATTAGGCCTTCTTCTGAAAGTTCGGTAAATAGTTCCATGGCCTTATTTATGAGTTCATCAGAATCTTTTTCTATTTCAATTAATATATAAAATCTTGATGGTGTAGAAAATGGAGGAGGAACCTGGCATTGTGATGTTACGTACTTAAGCGCCAGATCGGTAAACATCTCGTATGCAGATAGCAAAAATTTTTGTTTAAAACGTTTATATATCTCCATTATAGAACTAAGCTCGTTTGTCCCAAGTACAAAAACCACAGGTTCTTTCGGCTGTTTTGTGAGCGCGACGGTTACCTCAGTAATTATCCCGAGGGTTCCTTCGCTGCCTATAAATAAATGTCGTAAATCGTATCCTGTAGCGTTTTTAACAAGAGACTTATTAAGTTCTAAAATTTCACCTATGCCGGTGACAACCTTAAGAGACGTCACCCATTGGCGAGTTAGCCCATAGCGTATGACCTTTATGCCGCCAGCATTGGTAGCCACATTGCCCCCTATTTGGCTAGAGCCCCGTGCGGCAAAATCTACTGGATAGTAAAAGCCATTATCCCAAGCTTTTTTTTGTAACCGCTCGGTGACCACTCCTGCCTCACAACGAATTACTTGATCAAGGTAGTCTATTTCTAAAATTTTATTCATTTTTTCAAGACTTACTACTACCTCGCCGTTTGTAGCATAGGCGGCAGCACTTAAACCGGTGCGACCACCTGAGGGCACAAGCGCTACTTTATTTTTACGTGCCCATAATACAAGATCGCGAACTTGTTCCGTAGAACGTGGAAAAACAACAGCCTTTGGCTTCGGAGTGAAATGCTTTGTCCAATCTTTGCCGTAAGAAGTAAGTGTTTCAACATCAGTGTGAGTTTCTATACCTTCAATCATCGTCATATCTTACACGAAATTAGATTTTCGGCAATTCAAGAGATTAGGCGTTGTGCGTTTAGAAATTCTGTAACTTGTGAAAGATCATAAGCCTTATCTTCTTTGCGATAAGAGTATATCTGCTTAAGAAGGTTAATGGCGCTCGGAATAAACTGATTAATGGGAATAGTTTCTTTTAAACAAATTTTTTCAAATACTTCACCTAGTTCAGATATTTCAGGTACCCAGTAGGTTTTGCCAGTACCCTTTAATTTGTGAAAATCGTCGCGCAGCCTTTCACGATCTTTTGCAATATAATGAGTTTCAATATCTAATATTTTCTGTGGTAATGAAGAGACATACTCAACTCTAAGATCGACCATCATTTGATTATAGTTCACGCGGCCTCTTTATTTAGCTCATCGTGATGACGCCAGCGCGGCAAAGTAAAATAAAAAGTAGAGCCTTCGCCAGGGACTGAATGAACCCCTATTTGCCCGTTATGTTGCTCAACGAGAGCTTTGGCGATAGCAAGTCCAAGACCAGTGCCCATTATTAAGGGATTTAGTGGGTTCGTCGATTGGCGAAATTTTTCAAATATAATTTCTTGATCTTCAGGAGCAATGCCATGGCCATAATCTGTAATTTCAGTACGAATTTGATTTTGATCATTAAGTACAAATCTTACTTCAATAGTTTTGCCAGCAGGGCTAAACTTAATCGCATTAGATATAAGATTAGTTAATATTTGCTGAGCACGATCGGCATCAACGTAAAGGTCAAGATCTGAGTTTTCTGTAGCGGATAATTTTATATTAGCAGATTGGCAGAGCCCTTGCAGTCCAGAAAAAGTTTTCTCTACTAAATCTTTAGCCCACACCCATTCACAGTTAAGTGGAAATTGCCGAGCCTCAATTTTAGCTAAATCAAGAAGTTCGTTGATAAGTCTAATTAACCTGTCAGTTTCATCAAGCGCAATCGTCATAAGATTTGCAGGTGCTACATCTGTTTTACCTGTAACCCCAGATTTTAGAAGACTAAGTGAGCCCTTTATAGATGTCAGCGGTGTACGTAGCTCGTGACTTGCAATACTCAAAAACTCACTTTTTGCTTTATCTAACGACTTCAAATCATTAATTTGGCTTAATACCTTCTGTGCCATAGAATTGAATTGTGAGTGTAAACTACCGATTTCGTTGAGTTCGGGCACGGTGAATTTATATGAGTAGCGGTTATGAATAAAATCATTCATTTTGCTCGAAAGATCTTTAAGCGGTGAGAAAACCTGATTAAATACAATAAATCCAATGCTAAAAATAAAAAAAATTATTATTGCCAATGTGATTGCACCAAAATATTTTGTTCTATTTCGAAAATATTCGATCAGTGGGATGTTATGACGATGAAATTCTCCTTCAGTACGCATAAGAAAATTTATAGTACTGCTATTTTGTTTTTCTAAAACATTTTTTAGTGCTTCACTGCGAAAGGCCGGGGTTAAATTTACTGAGGTAACATTTAGTGCTTTAAGATTTTCGTTGCTAAGTTGTTTGTTTTGCAAGGCGAGAACGTTTTCGATAATTTCATAGCTTTTTTCATTATCAGAGGTAAGTTTATTTAGATGTAAAAAAGATATAAATACCAATGTGCTGAAAGTGACAATGCTGCATAGGCAAAAAGTAAAAAGAATGAGAACGCGATTGCGAATTGATTTCACTGTGCCCTCTTGAGCTTTTTATGCATAATAGCAATTATTTGATCATTTAAACTTAGGGGGTCAAACGGTTTCGGTATAAAACCAATTGCTACTAAAGAAAATTCTTCGACACGCTTTTCTTGCGGGTTAGCGCTCATAAAGATAACAGGCGCAACTTTTTGCGGACTTTTTATGAATTCTGAACATACGGCAACACCACTTAATTTCGGCATCATTTCGTCTAGAAGAATAAGATCAAATTTTTCTTCTCTGCCAAGGCGAAGCGCTTGCTCTCCATCGGTAGCTAGGGTTACTTGATGTTTGCCGATCTGCTCCAGCGAAAGTTTAGCTATTGTTGCAATATTGCTATCGTCTTCGCAAAGTAGAATCTTCACGCCAGCCCCCGGCTATTATTTTCGCAAGTAGGTAAAAAGTAATAAAGGGGGGCGCTAAATAAATTCATTATATTTATATCGGATAATTACGATCGTGAATTGATGCGTAATAGCCAGTAAATAGGGCAGGAGCCAAAGCTAGCAGTCACAAGAAATAAAAGCCCAACAAAGGTCCATGTTGGGCCTCCGGCTATAGCCCAGGTGAGTAATATAATGCCTGAGATAAAGCGAATAATTCGATCGAATATTTTTACATTTTTAGACAT
Source organism: Bdellovibrionales bacterium RBG_16_40_8 (assembly GCA_001769925.1). Lineage (GTDB taxonomy): Bacteria > Bdellovibrionota > Bdellovibrionia > Bdellovibrionales > UBA1609 > RBG-16-40-8. The sequence goes on along the minus strand of MEPT01000078.1, from coordinate 24,294 downwards.
AAACTTATTTATCTAGCGCGGTTTTCAACTCGCCAGAATTTAGCATTTCAAGCATTATATCACTTCCGCCAATGAGTTCTTTATTTATATATAGCTGTGGGATAGTGGGCCAATTGCCATATTCTTTAATTCCTTGACGGATTTCTTCGTTAGCAAGAACGTCAACTGCAGTAAAATCTACACCAAAGTCGTGAAGTATTGTTACCGCGCGAGCTGAAAACCCGCATTGCGGAAAGCTAGCAGTACCCTTCATAAAAAGAACTATTTTATTTTCATTTAAAATCTTATCTATTTGGTGTTTGGTATCTGATGTCATCTTTTCTCCTTATACTTAGGACGTCTCTATTTCTTTCGACATATAGCAAAAATATTGCATTAAAAACCTCTTTTCTTTTGACGTAATGTGTTATAGTTTCAGCCTATGAATAATTACTTTATTTCTGCAGATGATATTCATGTGCAGCGTGAAAAAATGAAGGCCCGTGAGCTTCGTGCGTCGCAATGGTGGAGCCAACAAATAGGGCCGGGGACCTGCCATTATTGTCATGAAAAGTTTGCGCGTAAAGAGCTTACGATGGATCACATTGTGCCCATCATTCGCGGGGGTAAGTCAACAAAATCCAATATTGTGGTGTCTTGCAAAGCATGCAATTCTAAGAAAAAATACTTTACTCCTGTTGAGTTGACCATGCAGGCCATTAATGCAAAAAGGTCCATCAATTCGTTTGAGTCTTGAAATTTTTAATTTTGTAGGCCAAGGTTGAGCCATAATTACGAAAAGGGTTTTCACTGTGACTAAATCTTCAGCGCAAAAAAATTCACAACAAAAAATTACTCAACATAGCACCGCAGAGTATTTTGCAAAAAACCTGCAACAAGTGGGCTTTTCTTCACCGGTGAAAGCCGTGCTAACTACGTTAAAAGAATCGGTAGACAATTCACTTGATGCTTGCGAAGAAGGCGAAATTCTGCCTGAAATAAATATTTCGGTAAAGCGTGTGGGTATCGGCTCAGCAAAAAATACAGATCTTATTGAAATAAAGGTTGAAGATAATGGCCCAGGCATTGACCCAGAGTATTTGCCAACAGTTTTTGGTGAATATTTATCATCATCAAAGTTCGGACGAGGGCGTTGCTCGCGTGGGCAGCAGGGTATTGGGATTTCTGCGGCCACGACCTGGGCGCAACTCACGAATGCTTCTGGAGTGAAAGTTATCAGCAAAACCAAAGCCATGCGTAAAGCAGTTAGTTGCCAAATTGATGTTGATATAAAAGCAAATAAAGGCGCAATGAAAGAAAAAGAGACTATTGATTGGGATCGCTCTCACGGTACTAGCGTTGTTTTTCGTATTGATGGGCGTGTGCAATTAAATGGTGACGGCGGGCTTTTAACATATCTTGAAGGTACAACTTTAGTTAATCCACACTTAACGCTTAAATATAAACTTCTTGATAATGAGCCAGTTGAAGTAAAACGCGTTAGCGAGATTGTGCCAGAAATTCCATCACCGACATTGCCACACCCGCATACGATGAAACTCGGTGAATTTATGACTCATGCACACCTTTTTGGTAAAATGAATTTACAGACTTTTTTAAAAAAAGGGTTTTCGCGAGTTAGTGACGAAGCAATTAAAGCCTTTGTGCAAAATAAATTACCAAAGTCTTTCTTGCAAAAACCAATCACAAGCACAAGTGAGTCAGAATTTAAGACAATTTTTCAAGCTATACAGGCAACAGAATTACAAAATCCCTCAACAAGGTCTGTATTGAATGTAGGTGAAGAAGCACTTTCAAAAAGTATTCAGCGATTGGGTCAGGTTGATTTTTTTAGTGTGGTGGCGCGCAAACCGAAAATATGTGATCATAAACCAGTGGTTGTTGAGGTAGCTGTTGCCAGGTTTCTTGCAAAACAAAATTTGAGTGACGAGCAAAGTGCGGTGCAGCTTTTAAGGTTTGCTAATCGTGTGCCACTTCAATTTGATAAGGCTGCTTGTGCTATTACTAACGCAGTTGAGTCAGTTAATTGGCGTGTTTACGGATTAGCTCAAGCTAAAGACAATTTACCGTTTGGACCATATGTTATTGCGGTAAGCGTTGTATCACCATTTATTAAGTTTAAAAACGCATCTAAAGAAACAATTGACGCAAGTGATGATCTTGTTGAAGAAATACGTCGTGCGCTGATGCAGGCCGGGCAAAAACTATCTCGTCATATAAAGCGCGAAGTAAGTGCTGCTGATCTTGAGAGAAAACTTCAGCATATTGAAAAATTTGGGCCAATCTTAGTTGAGTATTTGGGTAAAGTTGTTGGTGCTCCTAAAGCAAGAGTTAAACGAGCAGAAGAAGGCTTAACAAAACTTCTGGGGCGTGATAGCAAAGCGGCCGAAAATAAACTTAGTGTGGCCGAGACTGAACTTGCCGCACTAAAAGCAAAGCAAAAAGATTTTAATCTTTCAGTTGAAGAATCTTTAGAAAATCAAGAAGAAATAGTTCAAGATTGAGGCAATTATTGCAAAAGCTCCTGCAACGTTAAGAAAATCAAAAAAAGATATACCAAATATTTCACATCATATTTGCGATACTATGTTGAGAGATTTAGAGCATGCTAAGCGCCCCGTGCTAGAGGCAGTGAAGTGCTCATTAGATAACAGTATTTATAATCCAAACGTTGGCTACTTTACCCCTGGTAAAAAAATGGTGTCTACAGAGTTAAATGTTTCGTCTGTTCAGAAAATGGCGCGTACAGTTTTTTTTCTAGATGTACTTTTAAATAATATTCAAACGGGGGCAGTGAATACAAAACGCGAGCTTTACTATATAGCCAAGGGCTATGTTAAGTCTGATTCCCGTTTGCGCCCACTTGATTTTGATGATCAAAATGAAAGTGATGCAATAATACAATTTATATGTGATATGCTGCAGGTTTATCGCGAAGAAATGAACTGTTTTGCAAACGATCGCGGCGGGCAAACATATTCAAAGCAACTTATTGTCACTGAATCTTTAGGCGATGGTACCAAGGCCGAAGTTGATTTAGGCTCTATGGGTACAACGCCATTTCAACCAAAAAACAAACCTCAGGTGTTTAAGCTGCGATCTCGCGGTAAGATTGATTTTTGTTTAGTTATTGAATCAGAAGGTACGGCAAATACTTTAGTCTCGAATGGTTTTACAAAAAGAAACAAATGTATTGTTGTCGGTGCACAGGGTGTGCCTAGTAATGGGGTACGAGGTTGGGTGAAAACCATTCAAGATCAGTTAGAGATCCCAGTTTATTTTTACGGCGATCTTGACGCATATACACTGCAAAATATTTACCGAACTTTAAAGGCAGGCTCCGCTGCCTCTCTCATACGCAATCAAGATTTTTCAGCGCCTGAGGTTAGATTTCTTGGGGTTTTACCTGAAGATGTTAAAAAATACGATCTTCATTGCTACCCGGTTTCTGAAAAAAATGCCTCAGATATGCGTTCACTGAAAAAAGCACGAGATGTTTTGCAAAATGATCCTTTTTTTCATGATAAGCGAAATAAAAAACTTTCTGATATTTTAAATTGGCTTTTAAAAAATAAAGTACGTTGCGAGCAGCAAGCACTTTTTTCTATTAATCCAAAAGATCCTACCACGCCTGAGAAAGTTATTCTCGAAAAAATTAAAAATAAGTCTTACGTGTAAAATAAGTCTTACGTGTAAACGTAGGTGGCGGGTGTTAACTCGGATTGTATATAAGCGCATATGAAGTGCACGTCAGTGAATAAGAGATATATAGAGAATAAGAGATATATAGGGGTATGATATACATAATAAGAAATAATGTGAGCGTGATAAGGAGCAGCAAAAAATAAAGGCCCGAACCAATCCTAGGTAACGAGCCTCATAAGTTATTTAAAGGTATAAAAGTTAAAACGTAAAGGATAAACTGATCTGCCTTCATATTGATAATTTAATATTTATTTTTACCAACTCTTTGATAGCTATGCCTTTAGGAGAAAATGTGTTGTTTTAAATCACAATTTTATAAAATCATTTATAGAATATTACTTTAATTTCAATTAGTTACCGTGAAAATAATCATATTTATCAACATGAACATAGTACTAATTTAGCAAACAGGGATAATTTAGCCGTCAGAGACAGCTATAATTGTTTAGAAATATACAAACGCCTGCGCGATTAGCAAATGCTATACATGTAAAATGCGCAAGTGTACGATTAGCTGATTTCGCAAATTTAACAACATGTAAAAAAGGCAAATTAATATGAGTAAAAAGAATACTAAAAAACATTCAGTAAGAATATTAATGAAACGACCAGCGAAAAAATCATATATCAAAAAGATGACGATAAGTATACGTGGTGGGGTAACGCAAAAAACAAAAGCGCTAAAATCGAAAGCCGTAAAAAAAACTAAACCGCAACAATCTTATAGCGTTGGAATCGATACTTCGCCTGAGCTAGTTAAAAATGCATATAAAAAAATTCGTGAGCGTTTGGCGGTAGTGCGAAAGCGTCTTGATCGGCCGCTTACTTTGGCTGAAAAAATTCTTTTTGGGCATTTAGATAACCCTAAAGAGCAAGATCTTACACGTGACAAAAGTTTTCTGCTCTTGCGCCCTGACAGGGTGGCTATGCAAGATGCCACTGCCCAAATGGCACTATTGCAATTTATGTTAGCCGGTCGTGATGAGTCAGCGGTACCAGCGACTGTGCATTGCGATCACTTGATTCGTGCTCACGAAGGCCTGAGCAAGGACATGATGATAGCAATGAATGAAAACAAAGAAGTTTTTAATTTTCTAGAAAGCGTTTCTTCTAGGTATAATATTGGTTTCTGGAAGCCAGGTGCCGGAATAATTCACCAGGTAATTCTAGAAAACTATGCGTTTCCGGGTGGGCTTATGATTGGTACTGATTCGCATACTCCAAATGCTGGCGGGCTGGGCATGATTGCCTGCGGTGTTGGTGGAGCAGATGCCTCAGATGTTATGTCAGGTTTACCATGGGAAGTAAAAAACCCGAAACTTGTGGGTGTTCATCTAAAGGGCAAAATGCGTGGATGGACATCGGCCAAAGACGTCATCTTAAAGTTGTGCGGCATTATGACTGTTAAAGGCGGGACAAATAAAATAGTCGAGTACTTTGGTGACGGATGTAGTTCTATAAGCTGCACCGGCAAAGGTACTATCACAAACATGGGGGCAGAGCTTGGGGCAACCTGCTCGGTGTTTCCGTTTGATAATCGGATGAGTGATTATTTAAAAGTTACCAAACGAGCAAAGCTTGCGAAATTAGCAGAAGAGAATAAGGATATACTAAGCGCAGATAAAGAGACATGGGCCGATCCACATAAATATTATGATGAAGTAATAGAAATTGATTTATCTACACTTGAGCCGCATTTGGTAGGGCCGCATTCACCTGACGCTGCACACCCGCTTTCAGAAATGAAAAAAGCAGCACAAGATAATGACTGGCCTATAAAATTATCGGTAGCGCTAATTGGCTCTTGCACAAACTCTTCATATGAGGATATCGGACGGGCCACCAACGTAGCAAAACAAGCCTTAAAGGCCGGGATGAAAATGCCGCAGATGTTCATGGTAAGTCCAGGTTCATCACAAATTAAAAAAACTATTGAACGTGATGGTCAAATGCAAGTGTTAACAGATGTCGGTGCCATAGTACTTGCCAATGCTTGTGGGCCATGTATTGGCCAATGGCAACGCGATGATATTAAAAGAGGTGAAAGAAATTCTATCGTCAATAGTTTTAACCGTAACTTTCGCGGGAGAAACGATGATAACCCCGAAACTCTTTCGTTTATTGCAAGCCCCGAGATAACAATGGCGCTAGGCCTTGCCGGTCGTTTAGATTTTAACCCGATAACAGACGCTCTACAAAGTGGCGGTAAGAGTATTAAACTTACTGCGCCCGAGGCGCCAGAATTGCCTGTTAGTGGATTTGTCAGTGACCCACAGGCTTACCAAAAGCCAAAAGGTAAAGGAGCGAAAATCAAAGTTGATCCAACATCAAAGCGTCTACAGATTCTTGAGCCGTTTAAACCATGGAGTGGTGAAGATATTCATGAAATGCTAGTGCTTTGCAAAGCTAAGGGCAAGTGTACTACGGATCATATTAGTCCAGCCGGTAAATGGCTTGCCTATCGTGGCCACCTTGACAATATTTCTGACAACATGCTTTTAGGTGCTACCAATGCATACACCGGAGCAATCGGCAAAGGCTCTAACGTATTGTCTGGGCAGAAAGATATTGAGTTTTCAAAAATTGCTCGTGATTACAAAGCAAAGAAAAAAAATTGGGTGATTATAGGTGATGAAAACTATGGTGAGGGTTCAAGTCGTGAGCATGCTGCAATGTCGCCGCGTCACCTCGCCGGACTAGCGGTAATTGCTAAGAGTTTTGCTAGGATTCACGAAACAAATTTAAAAAAACAAGGTATGCTAGCGCTCACTTTTTCTAACCCAGCAGACTATGACAAGATTAATGAAAGTGATTTAATCAGTATTGAGGGCTTGAAAAATTTTGCGCCGGGTAAACCCTTAATTCTTGTTATTAAGCATAAAGATAGATCAGAAAGCCGTGTTTCTTTAAATCATACTTTTAATGGTGAGCAGATTAAGTGGTTTAAGGCTGGTTCGGCACTTAATTTATTACGGCAGGGCGGATAAGTAACTGACTTGCTATAAGGCTATTGCAAGGCCAGCTGAGGTTGTGCCCACATTATAATTGTTCTTACCAATATCGCCCTCGCCAAAATAAATGTAATTAAGCCACTTTTTTGCGAAGTAGTATCGTAACTCTGCGCCGCCAGTAGGTTCAGTATCACTAATAGACATACTTAGAAGGGTCCGACCGGTTTTTAATGTCAAAGTTAGTTGTGGTAAAATTGGCGGAATAAATTCGAATCCAGCATTTAAGAGAATAAAAGTGCGTTTTGAACTATTATGGGGACCGTAATAATTATTTTTATTATCAGGAAAATCCGCGCGAAAAATATCAGTAATTAGATAAAGTCGAAACCAACTCGTTACATCTTTTAGTTTAAAGTCAAAACCAATAAGCCCATGATCAGTTTTATTATCTTCATTGTAAGATTTATCGCGACGGTTTAGCGTAAATATGCCAAGACGGACTTTAGCTAACTTATCATTGATGAACGGAGATTTAAAATTCTTTGTCGATGTGAGTTTGCCAGATTCGCTATAAAAAGACCACTTGCCTGTTGGGAGGTCGTCAGTAAAATTGCCACTATCGCGCAATTGTCCACTTTCGTAATATCGCTGCCAGAGGCCGTCGGCTCTGCCATTTTTATAATTACCCGTAGATTCAACCTTACCGCTAGTGTAAAAACGTTGAAATGAGCCATGAAGTTTATTTTCTTTGTAGTGGGCACGAACTATCGGGCGGCCAGTTTCAGACAATTGTTCAAATGGCCCATGACGCTGATCTTTTTTTTGACACCAGCTCATTTTATTTGGGTATTCAGTTTCTTCAAGCTTTTCAAGTTGATTAGAGCATTTCACATCTGCCCATAGAGGTGTTAGTACTAGAAAAAATGCCGTGAAAATTATCGATAACATTGAATAACGCCTCTTAATAAGCCCTTTATACATTTATTCTTTTACCGGAAAAAGGTATTCTGTCATTGCCTCATTATTGCTTTTTATCAAATAAACTTCAATTGGTGGTCCAGATATAATTAGTTTTTTTTCATTTATGTATTTTTCGACTTTTGGATAGACCTTGAACGGCCCTAAAGATGGGGCACCTAAAAACGAAGCAATCACAAATTTTTGCGAATTAATTTTTTTATATTGAAACGGTGATGAGTCTGCGAAGGGCTGGTCGAGTACGCAACCGGCGTAACTACGTAAACGACGTTCTTCGGTTATTCTAGGATTATCTAAATACTCACCAAATGTGCGGCGGCAAGGCAGGTTCTGCGCAGTAGCCCATGTTTCAACTTCAGTTATAGCTTCAGCTATTTTATGATATGGGCCAAAGTGATCTTTATAAAGTAAATAAAGTTCTGGATAGGTTGTATATTTAATATCAACTGATTTATATCCGCCTAACCTAAAAAAAATAGTTAAGCCAAAAAAAATTATACCGCTTACAAAAAATATTAGCAGCTTTTTCATTTTGCGAGAATTACTTTGCCAACTAGCGTTTTCTTACTAATAAGACCAAGATTTGAGCTATCAGAAATACCCGGCGGAAAATTTGATAAAATAATGAATTCATCGGTTTGCAGAACCCCACCGCGAGAAAGCTCGTAGGTTTTTAAAGGCGGAACAGTGTTTGATTTTATATAAAAGTTTTCTTTTTCAGATTTTACCGGCTTGCCATTGATATTAATAAACCAGCGTTCTTTATCAGAAGGATCAGGGGTGAGAGAGTATTTGTCGCCTGGTAAACCGCGCACCAATCTAACCACTGGATTTATATGGTCTGAAAAACGATACCAAACAAGATCGTCGCGTTTGACGTTATTGCAACCATAATAGCCCAGCATAATCTTAACTACTGAATTTTTAGGAATAATACCTGCCATATTATTATCAGATACTGTCTGGGCTATTGAATCTTTAACGCAATTTAAATTGCCAATTGTAGCGAACTCTTTTTTTTTGATAAAAAAAGATATGAGCACATAGCCTACGCAAATGAAGCCTGTGGCGAAAAGCCCATAAGAAAAATATGCAAGTAAGTTTTCTTTAAAAGTAAATTTATTTTTATTACCATTTGTCATTATATGCTCCTGTCCAGTTCATTTCCATTTTATCGAACAACCCATTGAAGGAGAAACCTCTCTGCTTAGCGGAATATCGCGCAAAATTGCATCAATTGCTTCTTTTAATTCTTCTCTGGTGACTTTACTCTCGTCCCTCCATGAATCGTCAAGGCGACCGCGATAAACCAAGCTATTAGATTTATCGTATACGAAAAAATCAGGGGTGCAAACAGCTCCAAATGTTTTGGCAACGGTTTGGTCGATATCTATGAGATAAATAAAATTATATTTTCCCTCACGCCAAGTTTTTAATAACTCTTTGGGTTCATCTTCAGGGTAGTCTTTTGAGTCGTTTGAACAAATACCAACAAAAGTCACGCCATTTGTCTGACAGTAATCAGCCAGTTTAATTAGACGAGATTCAATGGCCTTGACGTAGGGGCAGTGGTTACACATAAAAACAATTACCTTTGCGGGTGCTAATTTAATTGTCTGTGAACTCCAGTTTTTGCCCTCAACTGTTTTTAATGTGAAATCTGGTAATTTATGCGATGTGTCTGTCTGTGGTGTATAGGTTAGAGCCATTATAATTCTCTCCAAGATATGGACCTTTGTTTAGTAACCAAGTCACCGAAGGGACTTACACTAAGATATTTTTCTTTTAATTTTGGGTATAGATTCAATGCTTCGAGTAATCTATAACGTTGTAGCTCAGACAAGTGTGGCGCCTGGGCGTCTCTCGATGTATTGACAATCCCGTTCCATAGTAATTTTAAGAAAATGCGCCATCTTTCTTTAGTTATTTTTGCTTTAGCGGCCAAATGAATTGCTGTAGATATTTCAGTTGGATAAGA
>MEPT01000078.1:6894-14661 GCA_001769925.1 Bdellovibrionales bacterium RBG_16_40_8 | reverse complement strand
AATAATAAGTCTGTACGACTCTTTTACGGTCACGTTTTCTACTAAAATGCCAAGCAGTTTGCGATCTTCGAGATAAATATCATTTGGCGGTTTTATGCTAAGAGACGGTAATGAAAATGACTCTTGCAAAGAATCATAAAGACTAAGCCCGACTAGTGGTCCAGTAACAGCTTGTGGACTAGCTTGAATGCGTATAGACCATGTGCATAAAAAACTATTGCCAGGATCAGAATTGTGCCAGTGATTGTTGCCGCGTCCGCGCCCAGCAGTTTGCATTTCTGCCAAATATACCTTGATATTATCAGAGATTAGAAATGCTTCTTCTTTTGCTATTTCATTTGTGCTGGTTGTTGATTTCATAGCTGAGTGAGCTAGTGAAGTTTCTTTAAGCCAACTTTGAGTTTCGGTAAAAACAGAAAATTTTTCGTTTGCAAAGATAGACATAAGTACCCCTAATGTTATTCAAAAAGCATACTCAAATCTACGCATGGTGCAGAGTGAGTTAGTGCGCCGACGCTAATAAAATTTACGCCCAATTCTGCAACCCGTTGCGCGCGATCAATAGTTATATTGCCAGAAGCCTCAGTTTCAACACCAGTTGGTATGAGCTTTAGCGCCTCAGACATTTCGGTGTCACTCATGTTATCTAAAAGTAATCGATCAGCTCTGCATTCAAGTGCGGCGCTAACTTCTTCTATATTACGAACTTCAACTTCAATAAAATCTTTACGTTTTTTTTTAAGTTTTAAAACAGCCTCTTTAAGACTGCCGACAGCTCGTATATGATTTTCTTTTATTAAAATTGCCTCACTTAAGTTAAGTCGGTGATTAAAACCTCCTCCATGCACGACAGCTTGTTTTTCGAGTTGTCTAAGCCCAGGAGTGGTTTTGCGTGTATCAAGTATTTTTGCTTTCGTATGCTTTATTTGGTCGACATAACAACGGGTCAAAGTAGCAACTCCTGAAAGGTGACCTAAAAAATTAAGTGCTACTCTTTCGCCTTTTAAAAGTGATGACAGGGGCCCCTTCAGCGCACAAAGCGTTTGCCCTTTTAATATGAATTGGCCATTGGTGAATTGCCAATTAAGTTGTATATCGGGGTCAATTTGTTGAAATGTAAGTGTAAAGGCTTCTACTCCCGAAAGTACAAGATCTTCTTTCGCTAAGAGTTTAGCGCGGCCGGTTTTATCATTGAGTGCTAAATTGTCTGTTGTCAAATCACCACAAGGCAGATCTTCATCGATGGCATTTTTCACGATGGTTTGTAGATCCATACTCACTTTTGGCTGCGTTCTTTTAAAAGTCTTGCAAGCTCACGCTCAATGATTTGCGTGGCAATTTCAGGAACAACCTGCCAAATTACTTTTTCAATCATTTCTTTTGCTTGTTCTCGCACTGCGGCCTCTAGCTGTTTTTCACTTATCAGGGGTAGTGGAGGCGGCACCGGTTCTAGCGTTGAATCAAGCGTTGCATCAGGAAGTTTTTCGTCGCCCAAATCTAGCTCGAAAAACTCTTCTTCCTCTTCTTCATCATATTCTTCAGCATGTTTAACGACATCTGATTTTTTTTGCGTTACTGGCGGTGGCGGCGGAAGCCCACTAAAAGTGTTTGAGACGAAGGTATCTGGATCAATTTTTTCTTGTGGAATTTTGTATTTAACTACAGATGCCTCTTCTTTAATTTTTTTTGGATCTAGCTTGTAATTTGCTAAGTTTTTCTGCACCCATTGAGTTTCTTCAGCATCTTCTTCTTTTGTCGGCGTAGGCTCTTCACTTGGTATAGGAGGAATATGCGTGTGCTCAATTTGCTCAAAACTATCCATAGACCACGACCCTATCGATTGTGTCGGCGGTGGCGGCGCTGCCGGTCGAGGAGGCGGCTCTGCTGGCTGAACGTGCGAATCTTCAATAAATTCAGGTAGGTTCGGAAAGGTGAGATACTGTGAAAGTTTTTGTTCTTTAGTTTTTGGGACGAATTTAGTTACTATTTGTCGCAGTTTCTGGGCGTCGAACGGCTTTTCAAGATGGGCATTGGCGCCTGACTCTTTAAAGCGCTTTTCGTCTAACTCCATAAATCCACTCCAAATGAGCACTACCGGAATTGATGCGAGCTCTGGATTTAATTTCAATTCTTGGCAGACATCGTAGCCACTTTTTTTTTGCAAAAGAACATCAGCAAAAATAATATCGGGTTTAATTTTGGCAGCAACCTGGACCACATCAAGCCCCATGGTTACTGGAGTTACTTCCACAGCAAAATCTTGAAGAGAAAGCTGAAATACTTTTTTTATTGTGACGCTTTCATCCGCCAACAAGACGCGCAAAGCCATGAATCGAGTCAACATCGAATTGCGAGGGTAGTCAAGTTGACTCTCGAGAGTGCCATCCTTAAAATAACTACGCGTGTTAATGATTATAGATCGTTATATCATAAAAAATTTTCTTGGGTTTTTTGTCGCAGGCCTTGTGGTATTTGTTACCATATTTTTAGTCGTTGAATTTACCACTACCTCAATGCGATTTCAGGTTGGGGCAGACATTTTACTAAGATATTACCAAAATTATATTCCTATAATAATTTATCAGCTTCTCCCAGTTGGGGCTATGGTGGGGACCTTATTTACACTTTCTTATCTCAATCGCAATAATGAACTCGTAGCGCTTTTCAGCATGGGAATTAGTTTGGCCAGGGTGAGCCTACCTATTTTAGCTCTCGTAGGTTTAATTAGCATAGCTACGTTTTGGGTTGGTGATCGACTTGTGCCTATTTTTGCGCAAAAGAGAAATTATATTTTCTACGTAGAGATGAAAAAAAAGCCTGGGCTTTTTTCGACAGTGAAAACAGATAAAATTTGGTATCGCTCAGATAACGCAATATTTAATATACAAACTCTAAACGCAGAAAAGGGTCTAGCTCAAGGAATAACCCTTTATTATTTCGATGATAGTTGGAGCTTGATTCAGGTAATTAAAGCCAAAACAGTTACTATGCAGAATCGCACCTGGAATCTTACAGACGGCACGGTAACTCTTCTGGCAGAGGATACAAACTTTCCACTTACAAAATCTTTTAGCAAAAAAACATTGAATATGAGTGAAGATTTGGCTGATATTCGTACTGCTCCTCCAACCAGTGAGGCTCTCTCTTTTTCTCATTTGCGACGTTTTATTCAAAAAAACAAAGAGGCTGGTTTTGATACACTGAGATCTGAAGTTGATATGCACTCCAAGATAAGTTTTGCTATGGCCGCCCTTGTTTTGTCGCTGGTGGGGATTCCGTTTACTGTACAAAGAGGCCGATCTAGTGGCAGCATGTTTAGCATTGGGGTTTGTATAGCTTCAGCCTTTTTCTATTGGATAACATACAGCGCCTCGCTTTCGTTGGGTAAAAACGGCGTTCTCCCGCCAATTATTGCGGCATGGGCGCCAAATGTGCTAATGGGCGGAGCGGCGCTCTACTTTTTGCTTAGAACGAAAAAATAGTGTAACATCGCGTGTTATGGGCCAACTAGAAATCCTCAAATTTCCTGATCCGCGGCTTCGTCGTAAATGTAAGCCCGTGAGAAAAGTTACTGAGGAGTTAAAAGAATTTGCTAAAGAAATGCTAGCAACAATGTATGCTTATCGCGGTATTGGTCTGGCTGCTGCCCAAGTCAATCGACTTGAGCGTTTAATTGTGATCGATACTCGCCGCCCTGAGGGTGATGACGCTGAAACTCGCTATGAATTAGGTGATGAGACTGAGCTTGAAAAAAAAATTACCCAACCACTAATACTTTTTAATCCAGTAATTAAGAAAAAAGACGGCAAAACCACTTATAGTGAAGGCTGCCTTAGTGTGCCGACGTATTTCGAAATAGTTGAGCGAGCAAAACACATTGTAGTTGAAGCACTTGACGAAAACGGTGAGGTGGTTAACTTTGAAGCCGACGGTTTATTGGCTATTTGTATCCAGCACGAAATTGATCATTTAGAGGGTAAACTTTTTATTGATAGATTGAGTCCAATTAAATCATTGCGCGTTAAGGCCAAAATTAAAAAGTTTGGGTATCCAGATCCCAATAAAGATAGAGATGAAGAAGAGGTGACAGACTCCCAGCACCGGCTTTAGACTGCCTTGGTGAGTGTAGTGCGCATTGCCTTTTTAGGTACTCCAGAATTTGCCCGTTTTCATTTGGCAAGTTTACTTGCTGATAATCACTTTGAAGTGGTTGGCGTGGTTACGCAACCTGATCGCCCAAGCGGGCGACACATGCATTTAAAGCCAAGTCCAGTTAAAGAATATGCTGAAAGTCGCGGGCTTAAAGTAATTTCTCCAAAATCGATAAAAATAGATTCGGCGTTGCAAGAAATTTCTAGCTGGAAGGCAGAAGCTGCCGTAGTTGTGGCATACGGACAAATTTTACCGCAAAAATTTCTTGATATTTTTCCGCTTAAAGTTGTGAACGTTCATGCAAGTATTTTACCGCGTTGGCGTGGTGCGGCCCCTATTCAACGCGCTATCGAAGCTGGTGATAAAATCACGGGCGTATCGCTTCAGGTGATGGTGTTGAAATTAGATGCAGGTGATGTCATTGGCTCTTACAGTTTGCCTATTGATCAGGACATGAACGCGTTTACTCTTCACGATGCACTTATGCCGTTAGGGGCAAGGCTTTTATCAGTAGATTTTATGGATTATTTGCGCGGTAATTTGACCCCGCAGCCGCAAGATGAATCTCAGGTAACTTACGCTGCCAAGATTGATAAGGCTGAGGCGACAATTAATTGGTCTCGCCCCACTCATGAGATTCAATGTCATATTCGTGCTATGCTTATGGGCCCAGGCAGTGTGACTCATCATAACGACAAAAAACTTAAAATATGGGGCGCACATATTTTAGATAAATTCTCAGTTACAGATAGTAAGCACACAGGTGAGATTTGCGAGGTGGGCAAAGATTATTTTATAGTTAAGTGTAAAGATGGATTTCTTAAGGTTTTAGAAGTTCAGCCTGAGTCGCGACCAAAAATGAGTGTCAAAGATTATCTTTTAGGGCATAAATTAGTAAAAGGAGAATGTCTGCAGTGAAACCATTTTTAGTGGCGCCTAGTATATTATCGGCAGATTTTGCGCGCCTTGCTGAAGATATTAAGGCCGTTGAAGAAGCTGGTGCTGACTGGCTGCATGTTGATGTAATGGATGGCCACTTTGTGAGCAATCTCACCATAGGCGCTCCAGTTGTGCGAGCACTTCGTGCCTGTACAAAAATGCCGCTTGATGTACACCTGATGATTGAAAATCCTGAAAAATATATAGCAGATTTTATTTCTGCTGGTAGTGATTACATAACAATTCATGTCGAAGCTACTAAAGATGTGTCTAAATGCCTAAATCTTATTCGTGATAGCGGCAAAAAATCTGGTATTACTTTGCGCCCTTCGACGCCTATCGAAGAAATATTGCCGTTTCTAAATCAGGTAGATTTGGTTCTTATTATGACAGTAAACCCCGGTTTTGGTGGCCAGGCCTTTATGCACGATCAGGTAGAGAAAATAACTCGTGTGCGCACAGAGATTGAGAAAAATAATCTTCAAATACTTATTGAAGTTGATGGCGGCATTAATTCTGAGACAGCAATAGAGTGTCGTGATGCCGATGTGTTAGTTGCCGGCAATTATGTTTTTAAAAATGATTATAAAAAATCAATTCGCGCTTTAAAGGCAGCTCGGGGAGTAAGCTGATGGAACTAAATGGCCTTGATGCGAGTCTTACAAGCGTGCATAAAATTTCTCTAAGTGGCGAGAGCATAACTCTTGCTAAAACGGCACGTGACGAGATGGTGAAATCGCGAAATTATATCGAAGCGGCAGTGGCTGACGGAGCTGTTATATACGGTGTTAATACAGGATTTGGAGCCTTAAGTTCAGTACGCATTGCTGAAAAAGATATTATTGATTTGCAAAAAAATCTTATTCGCTCACATTCGGCGGGGGTGGGGCTACCTTTTTCACGACAAGAAACGCGTGCGATCATGTACTTGCGCGCTAATGCATTAGCACGCGGGCATAGTGGTGTACGGCCAGAAGTTGTTGAAAAGATATTAGAGTTTTTAAATAATGACATTTTGCCAATAATTCCTTCTCAAGGCAGTGTCGGCGCAAGCGGTGATCTGGCTCCACTGGCGCATCTGGCACTTGCGTTAATAGGCGAGGGCGAAGTGTGGGGCGAGTCTGGGCCGATAGACACCGAAAAGCTTTTACAAAAAGAATCTATCAAGCCTCTTGAATTAAAAAGTAAAGAGGGCCTTTCACTTATTAACGGATGCCAAGTAATGACGGCAGTAGGTATGCTTGCGGCCTATCGAGCACAAAAACTTTGTGCGCTTGCAGATATTTCTGGGGCTATGTCGCTTGAGGCTTTGCGTGGTTCGCGCGGGCCGTTTGACCCTGAAATAAGTAAAAATCGCCCGCACCCTGGCGAGAAAAAAACCGCACGTAATCTTATTCGCTTACTAGGGGAAGAATCAGAAATTTCTAAAAGTCATTTAGATTGTGAAAAGGTGCAAGACGCTTATTCGTTACGCTGTATGCCGGCTGTACATGGGGCGGTAAAAGATACCCTTCGCCACGCGGTCGATACTCTCACCATTGAAGCAAACTCAAGCACTGATAATCCGCTAGTATTTTCAGAAAGTAAAAAAGTTTTATCTTGTGGTAATTTTCATGGTGAGCCAGTGGCTTTTCAATTAGATTTTTTAGCTATTGCCATGGGCGCATTGGGTAATATTTCTCAATGCCGGGTGTCGCGATTGATAAATCCTGCGTTTAGTGATTTGCCGGCTTTTTTAGCACCAAACGGCGGGCTTAATTCTGGGTTAATGGTAGTTGAGGTGGCAGCAGCTTCATTAGTGAGCGAAAATAAGATTTATTCTCACCCAGCATCAGCAGATAGTATCGCTACATCTGTCGACAAAGAAGATCATGTTAGCATGGGTACAATCGCCGCACGTAAGCTTAATAACGTCGTAGAAAATGTAGCAAACATTATTTCCATGGAGATGCTAGCTTCTACACAAGCGCTATCGCTGCTTAAACCATTAACTGCCGCAGCAGGGGTAAAGGTGGCTTATGAATTTTTGTCTAAAAAAATTCCAAGAGCAGATAAAGATAGATTTTTTGCGCGCGATATTAAGCTAATTAAATCTATGTTAGATAGCGAAGCGCTTTTGGCGGCTGTTGAAAATATAGTTGGAGAACTCGAGTGGTAAAGGCGCCTAACATAAAAGCGAGAACTATAAGAGCGCCTACTGGTACAAAACTCCAATGTAAGGGTTGGTTACAAGAGGCAGCCTACAGAATGATTCAAAATAATTTAGACTCGGAGGTGGCTGAAAATCCTGATGAGCTTATAGTTTATGGCGGGCGCGGCAAAGCCGCTCGCAACTGGCAGTGTTTTGATAAAATTCTCGAAGCCTTAAAAACTTTGGGTGATGATGAAACACTTATAGTTCAATCGGGTAAACCAATTGGAATTTTGCGTACACATAAAGATGCTCCGCGTGTGCTAATTGCAAATTCAAATTTAGTCGGCAAGTGGGCCACTTGGGAGCATTTTGATGAGCTTGATAAAAAGGGTTTAATGATGTACGGGCAAATGACCGCCGGATCATGGATCTATATCGGCACACAGGGAATTATTCAAGGAACCTATGAGACTTTTAACGAAGTTGGCAGAAAACACTTTGGCGGATCGCTTAAAGGTAAAGTTATTTTAACTGCTGGTCTT
>MEPT01000078.1:6575-6887 GCA_001769925.1 Bdellovibrionales bacterium RBG_16_40_8 | reverse complement strand
TGGGGCGCAACCATTAGCAGGGGTATTTGCTGGGGCCACGGTACTTGCTGTAGAGGTAGACCCTGAGAGAATAAAAAAACGTCTGGCAACGAAATATGTAGATGAAGTAGCTGAAAATTTAGACGATGCTTTAAAGCGCATCGAAAAATATAAATCAGCCAGGCAAGCTAAATCAGTGGCGCTTCTTGGTAATATGGCTACAGTTATTCACGAATTAATTGCTAAAAATTTTTTGCCAGATGTGCTTACAGATCAAACTTCAGCTCACGACCCGCTTTGTGGGTATATTCCTGAAGGTTGCAGCATGAGTAT
>MEPT01000078.1:5847-6513 GCA_001769925.1 Bdellovibrionales bacterium RBG_16_40_8 | reverse complement strand
CGGCATGCTTCACCTGCAAGAACAAGGGGCGGTAACTTTCGACTATGGTAATAATATTCGCGCAGTAGCTCGCGATGAGGGTGTTTTGGACTCTTTTCGTATACCTGGCTTTGTGCCTGAGTATATTCGCGAACTTTTTTGTCTAGGCAGTGGCCCTTTTCGTTGGGTAGCGCTATCTGGTGATCCTGAAGATATCAAAGTTACTGACGATGCATTACGAGAACTTTTTCCGCAAAAAAAATCTTTACTTACATGGCTTGATCACGCCGAAAAGAGTATCGCCTACCAAGGGTTGCCGGCGCGAATTTGCTGGCTTGAATTTGGCGAACGTGCCAAGGCGGGGTTAAAATTTAATGAGCTTGTAAGTAGTGGTCGTGTTAAAGCTCCAATTGTAATAGGGCGCGATCATCTAGACTGTGGGTCGGTAGCGTCTCCATATCGAGAAACTGAGGGCATGAAAGATGGCTCAGATGCCGTGGCTGACTGGCCTATATTAAACGCGTTAGTTAACACGGCATGTGGTGCTACATGGGTGAGTTTTCATCACGGCGGAGGTGTTGGTATGGGTTATAGTCTGCACGCCGGTCAAGTGATTGTGGCTGACGGTACGGCTGAAGCGGCGTCAAGACTTACGCGTGTCTTAACTGCAGACCCAGCAATGGGATT
>MEPT01000078.1:0-5829 GCA_001769925.1 Bdellovibrionales bacterium RBG_16_40_8 | reverse complement strand
TCGATGCTGGTTACGACACCGCCATCAAAACTGCCCGTGAGCGTGGTGTGAATTCGTTTTGGCTATGAATGTGCCTGCTGCTAGTGTAATGCGAGTCACGGTTGCTCGGGTCGAGTTACCAAAAATTGAAGTGGGTGGAGCAGCCGGATATTTTTATTTGCCTAATTTCCCCGGAGTTGAAGAATCGCAAACGCGATTTTTTTCTGCCGCAGTCTATCCATATTCTCCGGCAGTGCCGGGCTCAAACTCTTGCCAAGTTCCATCGCGCCATTTCTGGACAACAAGACGTGCATATGCGCGGCTTATGCCATTTCCCTCAAGCTGATTGATTTTTATATAATCAGTTAGTCGTGTTGCATATCTGAGCGTTCCGACTATGCTGCTAAAAGGGCGGCGATCCCAAAAATTTTTCTCCTTCAGCGAAATTTGCTCAGAACTTGATTCGTCGGGTGCGCAACCCAATTCATGTTTTTTACTTCGAGCAAGTTCGCGCTCCGGGTGTATAATTTTTTTTATTTTAAGAGCTATTTCTCCAGTTACAGCTCGAATAAAATGAATGTATTGCTCTCTGCTGGCCACCTGTATTCGAAGGTGCAGATGATTTCCTGCGTTTCCTGTTGCAATAAGTTTCACTGCACACGTTGTAGCATGTTTTGCTAGAACATAACGAATCATCTCGCGATTTTGGTCACCAGCAAACGACCATTTTCCTCGTGCTAGCGTAGAGCGCAGTACTATATGCATAGAATAGATTATAGAAATCGGGCGTCGCCCTCTCCCACATCGCCTGTTGCGCAACATGCCACCATAAGCCGATGGGTGAAGTCGACGAGTAGAGCCAGATCCATGCGTGTTGGTTTTTGCCATAGCCTCAGGGCCAGACACTACGTGACCGATGGTCTGAAGTCAAGGTGAAAAGTAGGTATAGGGCAAAATAGTGAGGGTTAGAAACAGAGGGTGACACTAAAACCGGTAGTGATAGTATTATTCAAGCATGCGAGCGCAGAACACATGAGGAGTACAGCAAGCATGCAGCAAAATAGCGAGCGCAACAAAATAGCGAGTGCAAAGATATGAGTAGCGCAAAAAATAGTGTAAGAAAAAGCGCAAAAAATAGTGTAAGAAAAAGTGCAACAAAATAGTGTAATTAAAAGTACGCAAATCAGAGTGAGCACAAAAAATATGGAGATAAAAGGCGGTGTAAACTCAGGGCTCAAAGTTTTTACCGGGATAAAAGAGCTCATGACCCTCAAAGATGCAGCGGCCAAAGATGGTAGGTATATTACTGAGCATGACTTGGGAGTAATTAAAGACGGCGCAATAATTGCACGAGAAAGCAATATTTTGTGGGTAGGGCAAAAGAAAAATCTGCACAGAGCTTTGCGAGATTTGACAGAATTTGTAGTAAAAAAAACTGCTGCAGAATCTGTAGCAAAAAATGTTACAGATGAGTCTGTGGTAAAAAATATCGCCAAAAGACGCGTCAGAGTTAAGCCCAAAATAACTGAAATTTCACTTAAGGCTGAGTGTGTGATGCCGGCATTTGTCGAGTGTCATACCCATCTTATATTTGCAGGCGATCGGCAAAATGAATTTGAAATGCGTAATCAGGGGATGAGTTATCAAGAGATTGCGCAAAAAGGTGGGGGTATACTCTCTACAGTAAAGCAAACGCAAAAAGCCTCTGAAAAAGAACTACTTCGTTTAGCTGAAGAGCGAGCCAAAAATTTTGTAAGGCAAGGAGTGGCGACAATTGAGGTAAAAAGTGGCTATGGGTTAACCGAAGAGGCTGAGCTTAAAATTCTTAAAGTTGCAAAAAAAATAAGATCAGCGCGTGTGGTGAGCACTTACCTGGGGCCGCATGCAATCCCTAAAGATAAAAGCGTAGAAAAATACCTTCGCGAAATTCAAAGTTCAACGCTGCATAAAATAAAACGGCAAAATCTGGCAGACCGTATCGATATGTTTATCGAAAAAGGTTACTTCTCGCTTGACCAGGCAAAAACTTACTATCGAATCGCCAAGTCACTTGAGTTTCGCCTAACAGGTCATGTAGAGCAGCTTAGCCATACAGGGGCCAGTCAATGTCTAACAGAACTTGATGCTGATTCGGTTGATCATGTGGTTGAGATAAGTGATGCCGACATTGCTCAGATTGCAAAATCGCAAACCACGGCCGTATTGCTACCAGCGAGTGATTTTTATTTAAAGATGAATTACCCGCCAGCAAGAAAGCTTATTGATATGGGTGCACGAGTAGCTATTGCCACTGATTTTAATCCTGGTAGTTCTCCGACCCAGGATCTTTCGTTAGTTGGAGTTTTATCACGACTTCAGATGAATATGACATTACCTGAAGTTATTGCTGCATATACTATCGGAGCAGCTCACGCGCTTAACCTACAAGATAGTCTAGGGTCTATTGAAATTGGCAAACAGTGCGATTTTATAGTTATAGATGGCTCATGGCGTGAACTTTTCTACCAAATAGGCTTTCACCCAATTAGAGAGGTATTTCGCGCTGGTTGCCAGCAAAATCTTAAAAAATCTTAAATTATTAGTGTTTTTTTGTTGCAAACCGTTAAAGAACTTTCCTAGTCTATGTGTGAACATACATAAGCTTTGGTTTTTATCAACTTGAGAGGCACACAACATGAGACAGCAGATTTCGTTTCTTACTCAATCACGTTTTTATTCTCCAGCTTTTAATGCCGCTATATTTGATGGGCCTATTCGTATTTACTTTGCACAATATCAAGAGGCGCAGGCACTGAAAGTTTATTTTATAATTCAAGAGCAGATGAAAGACGTTTACTCTCAAGTGCGAGACACCTTTAGGCGTACAGACGTAAATATTTTTATTATGCTCTACCCATCTGATGAGGCCTATAAGATGTCGTTCGCAGATTTGGCGCAAAATTCACAGATTGTGGTTGAGCGTCTTGGCCGTGATTTTGTTGTCGGCGTGAGCGGCCCGATCTCTGATAAAGAAGTTACCACCGTTTACGAGCGGGTTGAAGAGATTGTTAAGGCGTTAGCAGAAACGTACCCGTCATCTAATTTGCATTTAGATTACGACGAAGCTTTTGCATAAGCTCGACTAAAGTCTACTGTGTACTCATGCTCTCTTATGCCGATAAGGTGTTGTATGTGTATATTTAATATCAAAAAAAATAATGATTGCATCGCGCAGAGTAAACGTAATGAGCGCGGTCAGGTGGCGGTTGAATATGTGCTGATACTTGTAGTGGCGGTGTTAATTGCCTTGATTTTGATGAAAGGACTTGTTTCGCGAAATCCCAATAATCCTGGAGCATTGATTGCTGGCTGGCAAAGTGTAGCCGCGTGGATAGGCGAAGATAAAATCGAGGAGTAGTTAAACAAATTAATCTAACCGATACAAGCTATAAACCGTTAGATAACGAATTTCAGATTTGCGAAAATCTTAAAGAAATAAACTTTAGTAAGCGCTCTAATTTATTTGCGGTCATCCTTCAGTCTGCCGATCCGTCTAGCCATTCATGGTTTGGACAATCAGTGCCCCATCTCAACACGCGGTACCGGGAATCTGAATTCACGGTGACCGATATCCCCGGAACAAGACTGAAAAGTGACGCTTGTTGAATACCACGCATGTCTGTCGACATGGTGCCTCCCCATGAATAGAAAAAAATCGCAATTCAAATCAATCAACGTGTCTTTAACGGCAGGGGCAAATGACTATGGCAGCGACACTGTCATATGCGAAATTATAACGTAAATTAAAAAAATATTTTTTTTCGTTTTTTTATTTCGCTGCGTAGACGTTCTTGAATTTGTTCGCGAATGTCGTCGGTGATTTCGCGCACTAGTTCAGTGTCGTTAGCGGCTGTAGGTTTATAAGGCAAATAAAGTGGCGGCAAGAATTTTATCTTCCATTTTGATGGTAGTGGTATAAAGTTTAGTGGCAAGGGTATTAGTAGCCCAGGCATATATTTTGTTAGTTTAAATTGCGACAAGTTGATGTGAGTTTCTTCGGCCCCTATAATTACAGTCGGAATAATGGGAGCACCGGTTTTAATAGCCAAACGCACGAAGCCGCGTTTAAACTCTTGCAGCTGATAGGCTTTTATCGATGGTTTAAAGTTGCCCTTTTCGCCTTCAGGAAAAAGCACCATGATATGATTTTTCTCAAGCTGGCGCATGCCATTTTCGGTAGTGGCTTTAATAAATCCAAGCTTATTAGCAGTTAAAGAAAGGTGTTTGGTCATAAACCAAAATCGATGAGTCATCACTCGCGGCAGGCGCCCACAGCTGCGCTCGATTTCGTGCATAAGAATCATGGCGTCAAGCCCACTTGCGCCTGAGTGGTTGGGTGCAATTATGGCAGGTCCGCGTTTAGGCAAATGTTCTGCACCCTCAACTTGCACACGAAAGTATTTGCGCATAAGCTCTAAAAAATAATTAGGCACTTTACGCAGAAGCATTTTCTCGAATATCTTTTCATAGGAGTCAGCCATGCCCCAGTATATAATGGCCATCGACCAAGGCACAACTGGCACCACCGTTGCCATTATGGATCAAGGCGGTCGTGTGGTAGCAAAAGTTAACAAAGAATATCCACAAATTTACCCAAAGCCTGGGTGGGTTGAGCATAATCCTGAAGATATCTGGGCGTCAGTAACCAGCACCACAACCGAGGTCTTGGCAAAGTCTGGTCTTAATCCCCGAGATATTGCGGCGATTGGCATTACCAATCAACGTGAAACGACTTTAGTTTGGGATCGAAAAACTCATAAACCAGTTTATAATGCCATAGTTTAGCAATGTCGACGCACTACAGATTATTGTAAAAAAATTAAAAATAATACGATCGCGAAAAAAACAGGACTAGTGATTGACCCGTATTTTTCTGCTACGAAATTTCGCTGGATTTTTGAAAACGTAAAAGGGGCGCGCGCACGTGCGTCTCGCGGCGAGCTAGCTGGCGGCACCGTTGATACATTTTTATTGTGGCGGCTAACTGGTGGCAAATCGCATTATACAGATGTTTCTAATGCCTCGCGCACCATGCTAATGAATATTGAAAAAGTAAAGTGGGATAATGACTTGCTAAAATTTTTTTTAGTACCAAAAAATATTCTGCCAGAAATAAAACCATCGAGCGGTGAATTTGGCCGTACTAAAGGTGTGCCGGGTTTGCCTGACGGAATTCCTATTACTGGTATTGCTGGTGATCAACAAGCTGCTCTTTTCGGACAAGCTTGTTTTGATGTGGGTGATGCCAAGTGCACATTCGGCACAGGTAGTTTTCTGTTAATGAACACAGGCACAAAACGGGTTACTTCTAAAAGTAAAATTCTCACAACAATCGCGTGGCAATTAAAAGGCGAGACAAAACCAACCTATGCTCTTGAGGGCGGGGCATTTATATGCGGCGCTGCCGTTCAGTGGTTAAGAGACGGTTTAAAAATTATTACTTCAAGTAGTGAAATTGAAAGTTTGGCCTCACAAGTTAGTGACTCAGGTGGGGTTGATTTTGTGCCAGCGCTCGCCGGGCTTGGTGCCCCTTACTGGGATCCCTCAGCGCGAGGTATAATTTGCGGTCTTACTCGCGGCTCAACCAGTGCACATTTAGCGCGCGCGACTCTTGATGCTATGGCTTTGCAAAATCTTGATATTTTAGTAGCGATGCAAAAAGATTTAGGTAAAAAATTAAAATCGCTAAAAGTTGATGGTGGCGCAACTAGCAATAATTTACTTATGCAATCGCAAGCTGATTATCTCGGCCAAGCTATATCACGACCTAAAATGATTGAGAGCACTGTCGCCGGCGCCGCTTTTCTTGCA
>MEPT01000077.1:7562-7789 GCA_001769925.1 Bdellovibrionales bacterium RBG_16_40_8 | reverse complement strand
AAACATATCAAGAGCTTTATAAGTTAACGCTAGCTCTTGATATCTACGCACAGGTATTAGATCAGGATGGCAAAATACCTCGGCCAGTAAAATTAATTGATGCTTTAACTCAGGCTAAAAAAATACTTGAAGAACTTGCTCACCCTGATTCACAAGATATTGGGCTGGTGCAAGATTTGGTTAAAAATTTATCAAGTGTTGCAAGAACTCTTCTTAAAAATGATTAT
>MEPT01000077.1:6923-7525 GCA_001769925.1 Bdellovibrionales bacterium RBG_16_40_8 | reverse complement strand
AAGTTGCCAAAAGATTAAAAGATGGAAGCCTAAATGATTTGCGGCTTCTATCTATATTAAGTCCTATTTCTGATTTTATTTTAAACTCAACCCCGCGTCCTGATACTGTTGAAGTAAAAACTTGGCAACGTGATGCGCGCAGACCTAGAGGCCGAGATCTTTTACCTCTGCAAAGATTTAGCGACATGGCAAGAGCACTACTTGGTCAGCCCAATAAAAGTTTAGAAGATAATATTCGCGAAGGCACCGCGTTTGTTTCAACACGTAGAGAAAGAGTAAAAATCTCTGCCGGGTACGGCAAAGACGAGGCTGAAAGAATAACGATTGTTCTTTATGACACCTCTGGTTCTATGAGCGGCGATCCGGGAAGATTTCAAGCTGGGCTAATTTCAGCTTTTACTAGTGTAGCGCTAAGCGATGTCACCCCTGGCGGCAAACACAGACATCGCGTTGTTATAGTTCCGTTTGATGATGTACCAGGAAAACCCGTGCGTGTAACTAACGCCGAAGAGGCTATAGAGGTAATTCGCGAGTATCAAAAAAAGTTAAAAAATACTGGTGGTAGCACAGATATTCAAAAGGCTTTACTTCAGGCCATGAGT
>MEPT01000077.1:4792-6885 GCA_001769925.1 Bdellovibrionales bacterium RBG_16_40_8 | reverse complement strand
TTATGACAG
Organism: Bdellovibrionales bacterium RBG_16_40_8; assembly: GCA_001769925.1. GTDB lineage: Bacteria > Bdellovibrionota > Bdellovibrionia > Bdellovibrionales > UBA1609 > RBG-16-40-8. The sequence goes on along the minus strand of MEPT01000077.1, from coordinate 6,876 downwards.
ACGGTCAAGATAAAATTGATGCTTCAGAGCTTTTGCGTGCAAGAAACGCAATTGACCGCAAAACCCCGCTACAGACTATGTTTGTAGCGATTAATCAAACTAATGAACAACTGATGCGTTTTGCGATGGATTCTCATGCCATTGGAGTAGAGAGAGGGTTTTACCGAGAGTTTACATCAGATCATATCAAAGATATTTTAGATGATGCAGATCACTTAAATCTTGCTAAAAGAAATGATTTTTTCACTGAAAAATCAGCTAATGAATTACCACAAGAGATTTATCGGCTGCTAGACGAGGCTTTGCGGCTAGCAGCCAAGTTTTCAGATCAAATTTATTATGGCAGTAGATATACTTCGGCCAGAACGCATTTAGATGAGTTAGAAAAGCTTAAATGGCGAGATGTAAAACAAGTAGATCGTCCTCTTGAGAAGTGGCTTGTAAAAATAAGAAAGTTAGCACTTCACCCTATTTTTCAAGATCAACGTCTTTTAGAACGAATGGTTGATGATTTGTTGATAAATCTAGAGCGCCTAACAGGAATAAAAATGGATTCTTTAAGTGATCATGAACAAGAACAACTTAGACACCTTGTAAGATTTGCTGCAGGTTTTGAAGAAGGTTAACCATGACTAGTCTATTTATAATTAGTATTTTTATTTTTTGCATCTGCAGTCAAACATTTGCCAGTGATAGTTGTACTGCTTTTTTGAGGCATAATTTAAATAAAAAAGCAGATAGCACTAATGATTTTATCGCTTATTTGGCAGTGTTGTTAGAAAACAGAGTTATTAAAGATAATTATTACTTTGGCAGCAGTGATGATGATCTTATGCAATATGCTTGGTACAATGAGAATTCAAATACACCTACTAATCCAGGCGGAAGTACTCATCCAGTAGCGCAGTTAAAGCCACTTATTGTAGGCTTTCGGCTTGTGAGGGTAAGATAATGAAGTTTATTACTGTTGTTATTTTTTTAATATCTGCGGCATTTTTAACTACTTCTTATGCACAAGCTCAAAAAAATACTTGTAGCAATATTTTATCAGATGCAAAAACTGATGGCACCGATGGTTTGATTTCTTATATGGGGTTGCTACTTGAACACCAGATAATTAGTGATAAAGAGTTATTACGATTATCTGACAGTCTAGAAAAAAATGTAATTATAAACCCTATTCATGAAAAAGACACTTGGGTAAATACCGCACAACTTATTCACCACGAAGAAATTCAAAATTATATTGATAAAACAAGCATCAACCAGAAAAAACTTCTGCTCTGGATAAAATCAGCTGTTAAAGAAAAATCGCGTGTGCAAGTAAAACGCGAAGAGGCTCGAGTTGGGACTCAAGATATTTATCAGAAAATGCAATTTAATCTTTTGCCGGCTGGTAAGTTTCAGATGGGTGATAGAAATAAAATTAAAGTTGAGCTAACAAATCAATTTGAAATGATGTCAACACTTGTGACACAAAAAATGTGGGTAGACGAAATGGGCGAAAACCCTTCTAAATTTATAAATGGTGAAAATACTATTACAACTTATGAAAGTAGAAATGCCGTAAAATTGCAGCCAGACAATCCGGTTGAGAATATTACCTGGTGGTCAGCTGTTGTATTTGCAAATCGTATGTCAGAAAAAATGGGGTTAAAGCCAGTATATGATTTAAGTGATGTTAAATTTAGAAGCGGATCAAATGCTGAAAGCGGAACTTTACAAGACGAAGGCGGAGAAATTAAAATAAATGCTCAAGATGGTGATATCTATCAAGCCGAAGGATTTAGACTGCCGACAGAAGCAGAACAAGAATATATACGAAGAGCTGCAGGTACATTAGATAAAGACTATTGTTTTGGCAATGATGCAACTGAGTTGCAAAATTATGCTTGGTATGCTGAAAATGCAAAAGAAAAGACTCATCCAGTAGCGACAACACTTAAATCTCTGACTATAAACGAAAATCAATTTCATGACTTACACGGAAACGTTTGCGAGTGGGGTTGGGATTGGCACTCTGATCGTTTTAAGGGGGGCAAAGATCCTCGAGGGCCTAAATCAGGATCTGTGCGCACAGATCC
>MEPT01000077.1:1001-4769 GCA_001769925.1 Bdellovibrionales bacterium RBG_16_40_8 | reverse complement strand
GCTCAGGTAATCGAAATTTTTGGCGACCCAATGCGCGATATAATTTTGTAGGGTTTCGTTTAGTTAGGACACTGTGATTAGGTTTATTTTTGTATTTTTATTTATTTATTGTAGCATAAGTCAAGCTAATCAGAGGTGCGAAGTACTTCTTGGGACAAGTAGCTTGCATAGTAATGATCGCACTGACAACTTCATCGCATATTTATCAATACTTCTTGAAAATCAAGTTATCAAAGCCGACGCTGAGATGTTAAGGCTTATTAAAAGCCTTGAAAATGCTGAGATGACTAACCCTATTATCGAAAAAGATACCTGGGAAAGCGTTACTAAACTTATTCACCACGAAGAAATTCAAAAATATATCGAACAGACAATCTTAGATCAAAAAAAACTTTTACTATGGGCAAAATCTGTAGTGAAAGAAAAAAATCGCGTCAACGAAAAACGCGAAGAGATTAGCGATGAAACTAAAGAGTTAAATCAAAAAATTGAATTTTATTTAGTGCCGCCTGGCGTATTTCATATGGGGCCAAATCAAAATAAAAAGACAGTTCATTTAACACATTTTATAGAAGCTATGTCTACTCAGGTCACTCAATGGATGTGGCTAGAAGAAATGGGTGAAAACCCTTCGTTATTAGCGAAGGGTGAGCATGCGATTATAGTTTTTGTAAATGGTAAACCTATTTCTTTTGCTAACAGAAAATCTGAAAAAATGGGGTTTAAGCCGACTTATGATTTAAGTCAAATCAAGTGGGCATCTGGCACATCTGCCGAAACGGGCAACTTAAAACCTGATGGTGATGAAGAGGGATTAAAGTTAAAAATTAATGCTCCTAATGGTAATATTTATGAGGCTGAAGGTTTTCGCTTAAGTACCGAAGCTGAAAAAGAATATCTGCTTGCCAATATGGGTAAGTCAAAAGGTGAATATCCGCATGATATTACTGTAGCTAAGCTTAAAGATTATGCATGGTATTTTATAAATGCAAAAAATAAAACACACCCAGTAGGATCGACCTTAAAATCGTTTAAGATTAATGGGCAAGAACATCATGATCTTGCGGGTAATGTATTTGAGTGGATTAACGATTGGTTCGCGAACGATTATAAAGGTGGAGAAAATCCACAAGGGCCGGCCACTGGCACGTATCGGGTAATACGCGGGGTCAGTTGGTTTGGTGTAACCTTAAACCTACGTACCTATGATCGTGATCACCTAGCAAGGCCAGACGAACAAAGTAGCGGAATTGGTTTTAGGCTAGTGAGAACTTTAAAAAATCACGAGATACCCACAAAGAGGGTGCCGTGATTAGAATTATTTTTTGTATTTTTCTAATTTATAGTCATGTAACTTACGCAAGCCAAAGCTGCAATACACTTCTAAGCGTAAATAACCTACAACGGCAAAATAATCTAAGTGATCAAAATGCAACTAATGATTTTATCGCTTATTTGGCAGCGTTGTTAGAAAACAGGGTTATTAAAGAAGATATAGAAATTTTAAGATTTATTGAAAGTCTTGCAAATGGCAAAGTGATAAACCCAATTTTAGAAGAAGAGGCCCTAATAAATAGCACTTCATATATTCATCGTGAAGAAATAAATAAGTACATACAAACTACAAATTTAGACAGCAAAAAACTGCTCAGGTGGGCAGAATCTGTTGTTACAGAAAAAAAACGTGTTGAAGAAAAACGTGAAGAAACTTTGATTGAGACTAAAGAAATAAATCAAAAAATTGAATTTAATAAAGTTTTATCTGGCGATTTTATGATGGGGGGTGATGAGAAAGTATTTGTTAAAATAACAAAAGACTTTGAGATGATGTCGACTGTTATAACGCAAAGACATTGGGCGATGATTATGGGCAGTAACCCGTCAAAGTTTTATAAGGGCGAGCATACTGCAGATATAGACATTAATGGTAAGAAAATTACTATGCAGCCTGATAACCCAGTAGAAAATATTAGCTGGGATGATGTGCAAGAGTTTATAAAACGATTAAATGAATTGGCAAAAAATGATGCTCCTATAATTAAAGAATTTATCATAGATCATAAAAAAGGCGAGCAGTATCGTTTGCCTACTGAAGCCGAGTGGGAATTTGTTATAACAGGACGCGGGCAAATAAATAGCATTTATCATTTTGGTAACAACAAAGATGATTTGAAAAATTATGGTTGGTATAAAGACAATTCAAAAACCTCTGCTTATCCGAATGGGACTACTCATCCTGTTGCTCAGTTAGCGCCGTTAGTTGTCGATGGTTATGAGTTTTATGATATGCACGGTAACGTATGGGAGTGGACTAGTGATTTGTGGTACGCAGAGCTTTTTGGTGGCGTAGATCCACAAGGGCCAAAATCAGGATTTTATCATGTTGTCAGAGGTGGTAGCTGCTCTTACTATGAAGATGGCTTACGTTCGTACCTTCGTAGTGGTTTGAAAGTTGATTACTATAGTGTTGTCGGATTTCGTCTTGTCAGGATTAGGCCATGAATTTTATTGCAGCTTTATTTCTTTTTGGGTCAGTAGCTATTGCGCAAAATCAACAAGATCTTTGTACGCGATTAATGAAGGTTGACGGTACTAGTAGTCTTATAGCTTACTTTTCTATGCTTTTAGAAAATAGAATTATTAAAGAAGATGTCGAGGTAGTAAAATTTATCGAAGGCCTTGAGAAAGGCATACTAATAAACCCAATTCTTGAAAAAGATACCTGGGTTAGTAGTGCTTCGTACATTCACCATGAAGAAATTCAAAATTATATTAACAGCACTGATATAAATGAAAATAAGATATTAGCCTGGGCAAAATCTATACTAAAAGAGAGATTGCGAGTTCAAGTAAAGCGCAAAGAAACACGCACTGAAACCGAAAATATTCATCAAAAAATAGAGCTTAACTTTGTGCCAGCAGGTGAATTTGAAATGATTTACTGGGGGCATAAATCAATTTTTAAGCTAACTAATTCGTTTGAAATGATGTCAACTCTCGTAACGCAAAAAATGTGGGCTGAAGAGATGAAAGTAAATCCCGCTAAATTTACCAAGGGTGCTCATATGACTAGCGTTAATATCAATGGCAAATTAATTACTATGCAGCCTGATAATCCAGTTGAAAACATTACATGGTGGTCAGCAGTAGTTTTTGCTAATCGTGTCTCAGAAAAAATGGGTTTGGTGCCCGCATATGATATTAGTGAGATTAAATTTAAGCCTAATACTTCTGCAGAAAAGGGTACGCTAGATCCTGAAGAAGATTATTATGGTTTTAAACTTAAAATTAATGCACCAAATGGTGATATTTACCTAGCAGAAGGCTACCGTTTGCCAACAGAGGCAGAAATGCAATATGTGCTATTGAATCTAGGCGATAAGACTTCTCAGGTATATCCACGAATAATAACCGAGTCTGATCTAGCAGATTATGCATGGTATCGTGATAACTCAGGCGGGACTACTCATCCGGTTGCAACAACGGCAAAATCTTTTGTTATAGGCGGCGGCGACTATCATGATTTGTTAGGAAATGTTAAAGAATGGGGTCATGATTCGTTAGCTGGTGCATTTAAAAGTAGCGACAATCCCGTGGGGATTGAGTATAGCACTATTCGTAGTACAGAAGGCGGCGGCTGGGATGACTATAATAAGGCAATGCTTAGTTATCAAAGCAACTATTGGAATGCAGGTTTTCGAGGAGATTTCGTGGGTTTTCGTTTAGTAAGAACAATAAAAAATAATGGTAAAAATTGATAAGATTTCT
>MEPT01000077.1:794-962 GCA_001769925.1 Bdellovibrionales bacterium RBG_16_40_8 | reverse complement strand
CAGTGATAATTGCACTACACTTCTTGGCGGAGATATTGGCGGCAGAAATTCTTATAAAAAAGATGGTACCGATAACTTTATAGCATATTTATCTATGCTTTTAGAAAATCAGGTCATTGGCAACGCAGAGCCCATTAGACTTATTAACGCGCTTAATAAGGGTGAAAT
>MEPT01000077.1:622-769 GCA_001769925.1 Bdellovibrionales bacterium RBG_16_40_8 | reverse complement strand
ACATTAATAAATATCGCCGATCAAATTCATCGAGAAGAAATTCAAGTTTACATTAATGAAACAAAACTGAACCAAAAAAAGATATTATTATGGGCGAAAATAACCATAAAAGAAAAAGCACGTGTTAAGGTTAGGCGTGAAGAAATT
>MEPT01000077.1:0-585 GCA_001769925.1 Bdellovibrionales bacterium RBG_16_40_8 | reverse complement strand
ATACCTGCAGGCGTTTTTAAAATGGGAGAAGAAGGCGATAAAGTTGAAGTAAATTTAACGAGTTCATTTGAAATGATGTCAACGCCCGTTACACAAAAAATGTGGGTTGATGAGATGAAAGAAAACCCTTCAAGGTTCGCAAAGGGTGATTATACGATTGAAGTTAATGTTAATAACAAATTGGTTAGTCTTAAGCCCGATAATCCGGTTGAAAATATAACCTGGTGGTCGGCTGTCGTGTTTGCTAACCATATGTCTGAAAAAATGGGTTTAAAGCCAGCTTATGATTTAAACCAAATAAAATTTAAAATAGGCACTTCAGCAGCACTGGGTACGCTCATACCTGAAAATGATGAAGAAGGCTTAAAATTAATTATTAATGCGCCAAATGATGATATTTATTTTGCTGAAGGTTATAGGTTGCCAACAGAAGCTGAGCAAGAATATGTGCTAAGAAATCTTGGAGTGTCTAATGAAGAGTACCCGTTTGGTATTACCGAAGTCGACCTTAAAGATTACGCATGGTTTTCGCTTAATTCTAATCAGCAAACGCACCCTGTGGGTACAACGCCAAAATTATTTTAT
>MEPT01000076.1:4192-8007 GCA_001769925.1 Bdellovibrionales bacterium RBG_16_40_8 | reverse complement strand
TGAGCGTGTCTTCTAAAATTTCAAAATAGCGCTGCGCAGTTTGTCGGGGCACGGCGGCGGCGTTAGAGATTTTGGCTAAATCCAAAAACTGAGATGAATCAGCCGCCATTTGAAAAAGAAAGCGCGTAAACCCCTCAATGTTTTTAGTGAGGGCCTCAGCCTTTATTTCTTCGTTTAAATAAGTTATGGCATAAGATTTTAAAACTTTCTTTTTCTCTCTCTCATTTTTCTCTGTCCATATGCCGGGTAATGAGCCGAATTTGAGAAGTTCAGCGCTGTCGGCGGTGTACTCGAGCTCCCCCGCAACCAAGGGGCCCAGCTCATAAGTGTGTATTCGCCCTGGGAGAAGGTTGGCCTTGCCCCTTTTGAGTTTTCTTGCGCTAGAGCCAGTGAGTATAAATTGATAACCCACCTTTTTATCAATGAGAAATTGAATTGTGTTCAGTAGGCTCGGTATTCGTTGCACCTCATCGATAAAAACGAGACCGCCATTGGGGAGTTCAGACTTCAGTCGTTCTTCTAAAAATGAAGGGTTACGGATGAAATCGAGAAACAGTGACTGTTGTGAGAGATTAAACTCAATATCTGTTTTTAGGCTTTGAATCAAGGTGGACTTGCCAACTTGCCTGGGCCCTAGCAGCAGCACGGATTTGCTCGACTTAATTGATTTCAGGATTTGCGGTGTCAGGGCGCGAGCGATCATGCCTCAGTATAAACAACATCGCGGTAAAATTACAACGTATTTTTACCGCGATCAACCCGTTGGTCGGGCGCCCTTGAATTATTTTCGCTTCGACCGTGAACTAGGGCCTTTCATTTTGCCGGTGGACAGTGATTTTGTACAACCCGTCTTGACTTTAGCGGAACTCACTTCATATTGCAAAAATGGCTAAAGATTATTACGACATCCTTGGGGTTTCAAAGGGCTCTGATAAAGAGTCAATTAAGAAGGCCTACCGGCAGATGGCTATGAAATACCACCCAGACCGTAACCCAGGTGACCATGCGGCAGAGGCCAAGTTCAAAGAGGCTTCTGAGGCATATGGGGTGCTTTCGGATGACAGTAAGCGCTCTCGCTACGATAGGTTTGGGCATGCCGGAGTTAATGGCTTTGGTGGTGGAGGCGGGGCAGGATTTCATGATATTAACGATATTTTTAGCGCCTTTGGTGACGTGTTTTCTGACTTTTTTGGTGGTGCCACGGGGCAGCGTACGCACTCTAGGTCGCGCGCCAGGCGTGGATCAGATTTGCGTTATTTTCTTGAAATTGATTTAAAAGACGTTTTAGTAAGTTCGCAAAAAGAGATTCAATTTGATACAGAAGAGGCCTGTGTGACATGCGAGGGTTCAGGCGCAAAACTTGGTACAAAACCTGAAACCTGCAATACTTGTAGTGGCAGCGGTCAAGTTGTGCGCCAGCAGGGTTTTTTTACGATGGCCACCACATGTCATACATGTCGCGGAGAAGGTGTAGCTATCAAAGAAAAGTGCCAAAAGTGTCGAGGGGCTGGGCGTACTCATTCTAAACGTAAATTAAGCATTAATATCCCGGCCGGTGTTGATTCTGGCACACAGTTGAGATTAAGTGGCGAGGGTGAAAGTGGCTACTTGGGTGGCGGCCCTGGTGATCTTTATGTTGAGATTCGTGTGCGACCAGACGAGCGCTTTGAGCGCGACGGGCAGCACTTGCACAGTGAACTAAGTATCTCTTACCTTCAAGCCATACTTGGGGCCGAAATTAAAGTAAAAACTCTATCAGATGAGAGTACAGTAGAAGTTGAGCCCGGTAGCCATTCTGGTGATAAAATTCGTTTAAGACATGAAGGACTCCCTTCAGTGCGCAGCAGCACAAGAGGGGACTTGTTTTATCATTTAAAGATCGACTTTCCGAAAAAAATGACCAAAAAAGAAGAAGAACTTTTGCGTGAGATTGCTAAAGAAAAAAATGAACAGGTCTTAGGGCCATCAGGTTTTTTTGGAAGAAAAAAATCTTAAACTTGACTAGAGCTAAATAGCCTCCAAGTTGTATTGTGTGTGGGTATGTTTTAAGAAAATAATAGCGAAATGGTTTTATAAAAAGACAGAATAGAAACATTTAGACAGAATAGAAACATTTAGACAGAATAGAAACATTAGGAGAAGCTTATGGGAAAAATTATTGGTATAGATTTAGGAACAACTAATTCTTGCGTTGCGGTCATGGAGGGCGGTGAGCCGGTTGTTATCGTTAACGAAGAGGGTGGGCGAACAACTCCGTCTGTTGTGGCTTACACCAAAGACGATGAAATTTTGGTTGGTCAAATTGCTAAACGTCAAGCGGTGACAAACCCTGAAAATACCATTTATTCGTCAAAGCGTTTTATCGGCCGAAGATTTTCTGAGATAGGCGAAGAAAAAAAACTTGTTCCGTATAACGTCGTTGAAAAAGGTTCTGATTGCGCATTTGATGTTAAAGGTAAGCAATTATCTCCTGAAGAAATTGCCGCACAAATATTGATTAAACTTAAAAAAGTTGCTGAAAATTATTTAGGCCATGAGGTTAAAGAAGCGGTAATTACGGTGCCGGCTTATTTTAACGATGCTCAAAGGCAAGCAACAAAAGATGCTGGTCGAATCGCTGGTCTTGATGTGAAACGGATCATTAACGAACCTACTGCGGCAGCTTTGGCTTATGGGCTTGATAAGAAAAAAGATCAAAAAATTGCCATTTACGATTTTGGTGGTGGTACATTTGATGTTTCTATTCTTGAGGTTGGGGATAATGTCGTTGAGGTAAAAGCTACTAATGGTGATACTCACCTTGGTGGAGATAACTTTGACCATCGCATACTCGATTGGATGATAACTGAATTTAAAAAAGACTCTGGTATTGATTTGCGTACAGATAAAATGGCAGTGCAAAGGTTAAAAGAGGCAGCGGAGAAGGCAAAAATTGAGTTAAGCTCTCGTATGGAGACCGACATTAATCTGCCATTTATTACAGCTGATCAAAGTGGGCCAAAACATCTAAACGTAAATTTAACTCGCGCTAAATTTGAACAGATGGTTGAAGATTTAGTTGAGCGATCTTTAGATCCATGTCGTAAATGTATGAAAGATGCAGGTATGAATCCTGCAGATATTGACGAAGTAATTCTAGTGGGTGGGTCAACTCGTATACCCAAAATTCAAGAAGCGGTTAAAAAGCTTTTTAACAAAGAGCCAAATCGCTCGGTGAATCCTGATGAGGTTGTTGCTCTCGGTGCCGCCGTACAAGGCGGAGTGTTGGGTGGTGAAGTTAAAGATGTGCTTTTACTTGATGTAACACCTCTATCACTTGGCATTGAAACTTTAGGTGGGGTAATGACAAAATTAATCGACAGAAACACCACTATTCCTACACGCAGATCACAAATTTTTTCAACCGCTGCTGATAATCAAACTAGTGTTGATGTGCATGTCATGCAGGGTGAACGTGAGCTGGCAAAAGATAATAAGGCACTTGGGCGTTTTGAATTAGTTGGAATACCTTCTGCGATGCGCGGCGTGCCGCAAATTGAGGTGACGTTTGATATCGACGCCAACGGTATTTTGAATGTTTCGGCGAAAGATTTAGGTTCAGGTAAAGAGCAGGCTATTAAAATTACCGCCAAATCTGGCTTAAATGAAGAAGAAATTAAACGTATGGTTAAAGATGCCGAGCTTCATGCTGAAGAGGATAAACAAAAACATGAAGAAATTCAGGCGGTAAATAATCTTGATAATATGATTTATCAAACTGAAAAGCTTTTGAAAGAAAAGGGCGGTGAGCTTTCACAAGCTGATAAGGCTGAAGT
>MEPT01000076.1:0-4176 GCA_001769925.1 Bdellovibrionales bacterium RBG_16_40_8 | reverse complement strand
CTTGAGACGCGTGGGCTACTTCAAGTTCAGGCAGCTTTAGAAAAGTTAACACAAGCTAGTAACAAGATTTCTGCAGCACTTTACGAAAAATCAAAGAAAGCTAGCGGTGCCGGCGATGGTTCAGCCACTAACGGCAGCGGAGAAAAAACTGAAGGTGGTGGTAAGGGTAAAGACGACGTTATTGACGCTGATTACAAGGACGTAAACTAGCCATTGCTAGTTTACGTTAGGCTAGCGATATTGCTTGTAGAGTACAGGTGACTTTGAAGATCGTGCGAGCAGAGAAGCCGCGTTTTTAAAATCGATCAGTTCTTGTTCAGAGCAGGTGCGAAGAGGTTTGGTGCTGCCAGTGCTTGTGTCCCAGAGCATTTCGCCTATGCAGTTATCTTTAGCCTCACTCATTTGTTTACCAAGAAGTAATAGCGGCAAAAATAAGCTTTTTAAAGCTGGCTGCATTTCGTCAGTTAAGTTTTTAAGCAAAGTCTTGGTGTAAAAGGTATTGATTTGTTCCCACTCTTTGGCTTTTTTATTTTTAAGTTGCAAAAGATTATTTTCAAGACGAACAGTTATTCTTAATAATTTTGCCACCTGCGAAAGCTTAATTGAATTTTGCTTTGAAAAATTATCAACTAGTAGAACGCCGACTGCGTTTTCATCGCCTTTTACCTCTTTGCCAGCGGTATTTACTTTAATAATATTTTGTAGTGCTATGTTTTTTATTAGCATAGTAATAATGCCTAAAGAGAGATTGTGCATTTCACCTGGCACAAAGGCAGCTATTTTTTGGTCTTCGATATCACCAATAGGTGAGCGTAGAGGGTTTACCCAAAGAGTGGGGCTTGTGGCAATGTAAGCTGAGACCATAGCGTCTAAAACCTCTAGTGATGTGGTTAAATCACCGTTAATTGATAAAGGCCGTATTTTTGGGTCGTAATCTTTAAGATCATCGGCAGAAAGCACAACATGGGTATCAGATAAAACATCATAGAAATACCCCGGAGAATCTGTTTTCGCAAATTCTGGGTGCAATTCATCAAGTTTTTCTACAGCTGATAAGCCATTTTTTAGAGTGGTTACTGGTTGGGTATGGCCTTTTAATGTCAGCATTTGCGCAAAAGCGCGATGAAAAAGCACAAAAGAGCAAAGGCGCTCTTCTGTCGCATCAAATTTATCTGTTGGCTCGTCAAGAAGCCCAGACAAGGCTGCAGAAAGCGAAGACTCTGTATCTTTTGAAAGTGTGGCAATATCTTTTGGCAGCAGATTTGTAGTGGTTGCTAATATCTGATTTAAATTTGGTAATGCTTCTTTATAGCCTAATTTTTTAGCCAAACTTAGATATAGCGCATCAGAGGGGTTTACTTCTTCAGCAAAAATACCCGGAAACATTGAGTTTAATTTTTTATTAATGCCGAAAAATTTGGCTTTGGTTAAGCTCCACTGCGAAACTTTAGCTGCTTGAATGACCCCATATTCGATCGTTGAGAGTTTACCGATTCGGTAATCATTCTCAATTTTTGTCAAAAACTCTTCGTTCGTCGGAGTTTTAAATTTTTCAGCCAATATTATTTTAGTTAGTGGTGATTCGTTTAGATCTATAACTCCTAAAAAATTTTTAACTTTATCAGAGGCGTTACCACTAATATCAAAATATAAATTTTTAAAAAGTGAGAATTTAGAAGCATTTTTATTATAAATTGTTTCATCTTGTTTTTTTAGGTTAGACAGTTGCACGCAAGCGCTTAATTTTTTAAATATTGGATCTTGGTAACTGGGTACTAGATCTACCGTTAACATGTTTTGCTTCAGATCAGGTACATAGCTGCGTTTTATTTGCGGCACTTTTTTTGGTGAACAGGCGACGACTGCTAGCGCCAACATAGTATTTATAAAAAAACTTAAAATATTTTTAACTACTTTCACGCATACCTCAAAAATAAATCATTAAATTCATATAGGCATAATTCATATATGGTATGTTTTTACCATCGATTACCGAGTTATAAACGAGCTGTATTTCTCCGGGCACTGAGAATGCCTTTCGGCGATATGCTGGTATTGTTGAATATCCTGCACCAATTTCTAGATTATGACTTATGTTATCAGTGGCATTTTCTAGGCCTGCATAATATAAATCTCCGGGGCCAGAGTATTGATCTTTGCCTTTAGCAGAAAATTGGTAAGCGCCCCATATACTTAGCTCAGAATCACGCAGTAAACGTAGGGTAGAGCTAAGTTCGCTGTCAAAACTAAGCGCTTGAGTGCGAGTAACGTTTTGCACTTGACCATCTTTTGCTAGTAAACTTGGTAAAGCGTCATCTTGATTTTTTGGTACCGCACGCTCTCTAGTGTCTGAAAAGGCATAACTTAACTTCTGCATTGCCACAAAACTTATGGATTTCTTCGGCAAATACTCCTCATATAATGCGCCTGCTATACCCCATGAGCCACTACCACAGCCCTTATCATAGATATTAGTAAGAGATGGTGTGCTGCCAGTTGGCGCGCGTGCTCCTAATAAAGCTGTTGAGTAAAAGTGTTCATTTTTATAAAAATTGTATTTACCGCCGAAAACCACGTCTCCAAGTTCAGTTTTATCAAATGAAGAGGGCGCATCATAGCCTTTAGCGGTAAAGATGCTTTTCACAAACATTCCGCGATCAAAAGATTCTATGCCAAATTGATAAAGAGCATTTTGCAGGTCTGGCGATATGTCGCCAATGTGTGAGCCTGTGGCCGTGGCGTTGTTTACTGATATGGCATTGAAGTTAGCGCTTACTTTTCTTCTAAATATTGGTATGTTTATGCCGATACTTAGCCTGTCGTTAACGCCATATTCTAGTGCCGTGATCGCAGCTGTTGTACTAAGATTCATGTCGCTATACAGGTTAGCGCTCATTAGTTTTGAACCAAGCCCGGGTTCAATGGTATTTAAAGTGTTTACAAGTTGACCGATGCGTGGGTCACGTAAAACTAGATCATCAACAGTAACACTGCGATTTAAACGACTGCCATAATTTTCTAGTTTGCCGTCAGAATTGATTTCTTGACTAATTATTTCGCTTTGCGCGGTCAAAAACCAAGCGCGAAATATACCCTTAGGGAGAACCGTAGCTGCATCAACGGCATAGGCGCTTTTATGCATAAATAGGATAATAATACTGACAGCAAAAAAAGTAATAATTACGACATAAAAAACGCGATAAAATAATGCAGTGGCCATGTAGTTTTTGGTAGCAATAATCCTGCCATGTTTTACCACGGGTAGCTGTTATATTTTTAGCTTGAGGTGTAGTAAAGGCGCCAAAATTGTCACCTGCTTGCGATAAAGGTACGCTGAATTCAGCTTCTATTTTTTTACAACCCACAGCTTTTTATCTTTTTGATAACCATCTTTGTAGGTTTCAGCAAATTGCGTGAAAAGGGCCAAATCAACTTTTAATGAAAAATTGCTGTTAACTAAAAACTCTTGTATTGCGCTGATATTTGTTTCAAGTGCTGAGGTAACATGTGCTGATTCAATCATCAAATCTAGGTCAGAAAACGGCCTATTATCGCCTCTTGCTCTAGAGCCGTAACAATAAATGTTAGCTCCTGAAAGCTCTAGAGGAGTTACAACATTGTTAGAAATGAATTCATATTGTGAAGGTGTAAGCCCAAAATTCATTTTGTCTCAAATAGTTTAACAAGCTTAAGTAATTCTGGCAAAAAATCATTCGCAAATTTGTAGACAATTTCGGCTAAATCTTCTTTATAGGTATGCGATGATATATTTCTCATATCTATCGACTTAAGCCATAGATCGGTGTTAGTGATATACTCATTTTGGGCCATTTCTCTTATTACATCTTTAGGGGCTGATGAGGATGTTCCCATAATTTTTTTTGCAGTTTTCCATGAAAGTTCTACGCAAAATTCAAATCGCTGAATAACTGAGTCTCTAATAAAATCATTTTTTGGTTGATCGATTGCTTCTTTTAGCTTTACGACTGCTTTTTTATACTCATCATATGACACGGTCATGATGATGACTTTATTTACATTTAAGCTATCTTGCAACCAAGGCTAAAGTCATAGAGGCACACCGATAAACGCGCCGCACTATCATATGTGTGTGTTCTCTAAGATTATTAAAGAAAACGCATATCTTTACCGATCAGCCATCTGATGAATACCAAT
>MEPT01000075.1:17659-22516 GCA_001769925.1 Bdellovibrionales bacterium RBG_16_40_8 | reverse complement strand
GCAAAACCCACGACGCTAACACCAGAAAAATCGTATTTCTAGAGCAAAATTTCACAGTGTGGCGCTCGGGTTAAGCTGAGATGCTCTTTTGCCGATAGATCTGCATGACTTGTAGATTGGAAAAATTGAAAAAAGGTGCTTTATTTAACTTATACTCACAGTAAATGCAGGATCTTTTCCGATTACTTTTTTTACACAATTAGGTGGAGTTATTGATGAACTATCGTAACCTGTAGACAGGGCGATTTCAGTAAATCCCAATTTATGGACCGATAAAGCAACATCTTCACCACGAATTCCATCACTAAGACTAACATCTATAAAGATATTAGATTTAGGATCAATAGTATCAGCCGCTTCATAAAAATCTTGTGCACGAGCAAAACACCTAATGGATTTACCGCATTCATTAGCGGCCATTTTCCAAATCACGTGCATGAGTGACGCGTCATCATCGATAAGAATTGCATCAAAATATTGTTTTTCTTTGCGCTCTTGTATAGGAACAAAAGGAGCCAAACCCTTGGGTAAGATTTTAACTCCAAGTTGTTTAGATCGATTTCTAACCCTTACCTCATCAAATCTTGAGGTCACTAAAACAGATTGACCTGCAATTTTATTTCGCTCAATAACATCCAAACCATTTCCTTGTTGATTCAGAAATTCAAAATCAATTAAAAAATGTACATCCTGAAATTCCTGCATTGGCAGCCAATCTTCAAATGCTTCTGTCGACGAAAAGGTAACGTGATTAAGATCTAACGTAGAGAGTAATTTGTCTTTGAATCGTTCTGCCCAAATCTGATGAATTGTACTGTCGTCATCCAATGATACTATTGTTGCTCCGGGTGCGAACGATAACTTTTCCAAAAACCACCAAGGAGCTTTTGCCTTGGGTAACTTCATGGTAATAACTGTTCCCTTGTTCTCTTCAGATGAGATTTCATATTTTCCACCAGCAGCTTCAACAGTAGTTTTCGCTTGAAAGACACCTAATCCCGAACCTGATTGAGTCCCTTCTTTGCCGTGAGTAATTCCCCTCTGCCCAAGCTTTTCAAGAATATGTTTTGGTATTCCTTTACCAGTATCTTTGATGGTGACAATGGCATAATCAGAATCTCCGGCCAAACCGATGGTGACAGAACCCTTACCACTGAAGGCTTCGACGCTATTATTAACTGCGTTTGAAATTGCGCGAGTCAATTCTGTAGAATCTATTTTCGCGAAAAGGCCATATCCACTTAAAATATTGCTTTGTATGTCTACTTCAAGTTTTTGTCTAAATTGCGCTCTTTTTTCACTGACGATTGATTCGAGTAACGCAACTAACATTATTGGTTCACCATCAAGAATTTGACTGGAGTTTTGAGGTTTACTCTTATCTTTACCCTTCTGAAGTAATAAATTTGCAATATCATTAATCCTCTGAGTAGAGTTTCTAATGATCAACCTCTTATCTTCCGGCAACTCTCCTAATGTTGTGAGAATCATGTTTAGGGCAGATAATGGTGACCTAATATCATGACTGACTTGAGAAGCCATCCTTCCTAAAATTGCATCGGTTTCATTTTTTAACCAGCGATTTTGTAGCTCTGTCATTCCAATTGTTATAACTTTCAAATTATGCTTCAAATGTAACTCTTCTTCAAGAAATGCGCCATTGTAATCAATAGAGTTCATGCGAGTTAATAAATCTTCAACATCCTTTGAATCTGTGACTGCCTTTCGCAAATTATTCACAAATAAAGAGGGTCTTTTAAGATGACGAAAAAAATAAAATGCAAGAAGCAATGAAGATATTAATGAGCCTAAACCCATATTAATCATAAAAATCGCAAGGTGATCAGCAATCTCTTTTATTTTACCATGCAGGATTTGACTATCTAACTGAAATTCCAGACGACCCCATTCAATTATAGAACCATCTAAGTCATGTGAAATTAAAATGTGATTCGGAGTAGTCTCTTTACTATTCGTTATTGGCTTTCCAGCCTGGGCTACAAGCTCATTCGTTGGAATTAAATACAGCACTACAAAACTCAGGCCGCCTTTATCTCGAATGGATTTTAATGATTTCCCAGCCTCAACATAAAATCCATTTTTAATTTTCTCAATTAATTCGCTTTCATTTTCTTTGATGATTTGCCGAGAATTAAGACTGATTTTAGAGACTGACTTATTTATTTCAACACTGGCATAGCCAATTCCCAATACACCAAATACTGCTAAGGTGCAACCAGGCAAAGCCAAAAAAGCAAGCCCAAAAAAGTTTCTAAACTTTTTCATGGTCTGAAATACAAGAAGCAAAGCCAAACCAAAGATAATCGCAAATATTGCCGGCCAAGCTCCAAAAAATAAAAAAGGTATCTTAGCCGTCGCTGATAAATCCATTTACTCGCTCTCCTTTTTAATAATTTTATCGTAGGCAGCGTAGAATGGCCCCATTAAATTCGAATTATAACCTGTAAGACCTTTTGAAAAAATTGACACCCGTGATTGATGAATTAGAGGAATAACTATGGCATCTTCCAAAAGTAAATTCTCTGCTAGGCTATAAAATTCTCGTCGCTTATTAAGATCGCTCTCAGCTTTTGCTTTACTTAGCAATCTATCAAAAGTACTATTTGAATATTTTGAGAAATTTTCTCCTGATCCGCTCTCGAACATGCTTAGAACTCCATAAGGTTCTGGGATCTGCATTGTTAAAGTTTCAACATGGATACCAACGCTGCCCTTAGCATGCTCAGAATATAAATCAGATAAACTTGTGAATTTGAAATCGAGAAAATACTTATGCCTTTCAGTAATCGCTGCAATTTTCTTTAAGATGGCGGATCTCTCATCGTCTTGGGTGTAAACTAAAAACGTTCGCCGTTTATTTTCTGGCAATTGAATTGCTTCTATTTCGCACTTACTTATCTTACTAGCTGCCAGGCCATACGGTAATATTGAACAGACTTTAGTATAACCTGCATTCTGCCCAGGGGCCTTAAATTCTTTCAAAATAATTTTTGATAGAGCTTGCCGAGATGACTTTTCAACTGAAGACTTTTTTGCCTCTGTGAAAAAAAGTGCAGTGACATCATAAGAAGGAAATTCACGCACTTCAACATCACTGCCGAATGACTGAACTAGATCTTTTTGATCTTGATTTGTTATTGGGTAGTATTCAATTAAATCGATCAATTTATTTTTGAAGCTTGCGCTTAATTGATTCATCGGTACTTCGACTAAACCCAGCTTCCTACAAAATGGTGCACCATTAAAATAATTTAGGTTTGCCTTCCAGACTTGAGCTTTGATAGAATTTTTCATCTCCGATTTTTCGAATATCCAAGGTCCACTTCCGATCATTTCAGAATTCTTGCCAATTTTTGCAATTCCTGAACGTGGTGTTGCAAGGTAATAAAGCAGAGGCACAAATGGGTTACTTAATTTTATCTGGATTTTAGACTGATCGAGTGCGACAATATCTTTTACATAGGATAATCTTCCGTGATCCGTCGAACCCTTTCCAACAAATCTTTTTAAGCTTTTTATAACTGCGGGCGAATCTACCAGTGTGCCATCTGTAAATTTAACACCTGATCTCAAATCAATAGTTAGAGTTTTTAAATCTTTAGAAAACTGCCACTTTCTAGCCAGCCAAGGCTGAACTTCACCGGCATCAGTGAATCGAACTAAAGAATCAAATTGTAAAGTAGATTCCCGTTTTGCCCACCAACTGATTGCCTTCAATGGATCTTTGATGGGCATTAAGGATTGTACTGCCACATTGATACTACATGATTCTCGTCCATAACTATTCGGGGCGAATAATAGCACAAATCCAATTAAAAGCAAAATTTGCTTAGGATATCGACTCATCAGAATAGTCCTTTCAATCAATTACATCGTAGACTTCAACACCATAGTTGTGACTTTCCATATCGTCGAAATAATTTGGCAACAATATTCCGACTTTTAAATTACAAGCCATATATTTGGAAAGAACGGGATCAAAGAGCGATTTGTCTAAAATGTTTTGTAAATACGCATCTGGAGTGCCTTCAAAATTAATTAAACCAGGTATCCTACTGCCACCAAAGATATATTTTAGCCCGTTTCTATTTGCAACTTCATGCCAGCCATCAAATAAATTTCTTAATGTTCCCTTTGGTGCATTGGGATGAACAGTTGCAGAAACGCCAAAAAGTCCATTAGCTCCCTGAGTATGCGACAACCCAGACCCAAAACCACTTTCAGAGTCCCACGAATAGCCACCTTTATTGAGTGTAAAATTTCTTTTTACACAGAAGAAAGTCCCGACAAGATTACTATCCTGATCTTCAGCCAACAAAAATCCTTCAGAAAAAATCAGAAGGCGTGTCATAAAATTTTCTCTAGAACATCTTTGATCTTCTGACCATATTTCGTTTTCCAGATTTACAATACTTTCTAAATCCGGTGGCGTTGCAGAACGAATTTTAATGTATCTATTATCAGAAATAAGTTTATGACTTGAATTAACTTTAGTTAGCATAATAACCTCGTTATTAGTTTTACAGAATCGTGAATAAAAAGTTGACCGGCTTCAAAAATCTTATCTTTAGGTAACGCCTGAATGCTCTCAATTTGTCTTTGGTTGATTAAGTTCAAAACGGACTTTGTCTTAAAAATAAATTCAATATCCAGAGGTATGCCATTATGTGCAGGCCATATTTTTACACCCGGATTCTTTTTCACAATCTTTATAAGAAGGTTCAAGGAATTAGCGAAATCAGCGCCGTTGCTATCTTTTAAGTGCAAATACACTGTGCCACTATAAACAAGATCTCCTACAAAAATAAAATTTAGATTTCGTTCAAAAAATATAAG
>MEPT01000075.1:8897-17650 GCA_001769925.1 Bdellovibrionales bacterium RBG_16_40_8 | reverse complement strand
GGTATGGCCTGGGGCCTGAAATATTTCAAAAGACCATTCATGGTAACGATAAATATCACCTTGCTTCAAATAGCCACTGGGCCTCCAAGCTAAATTGCCGACAACTTTATTGCCTGCTTCATTTAAAATTGAAGGCATTGATTTTGTTGCAGCAAGCATCTCCAAAAAATAGTCGAGTTGTTTATTTTCATTTTGCAAGAGGTACTTTTTCCACTCCGTTTTTGAAAGTTTACAACTAGATGCAAAACTATTTAGCCCTATGTGATCTGCGTGAGCGTGCGTGCAAATAACATCGAATTTCTGAATGCCGAAATGACTTAGTAAATCGCTAAATGCTTTTTCACTCAAACCCAATCCGCTATCTATAAATAGCCCCTGATTGCGATTTTTAAATAGATAAAAGCTTACAAAGCCAGGTTCTTTTATCCAAAATACGTTGGGAGCCACCTCGTTTACTTCATACCAATCACTAATTATAAGCGACTCTGTTTTCAAAATATGCCTCCTTGCAATGAAATCAACATGGACGCAAATAAAGGTGCAGCAAAGCTGCCAAGAGCATCAATAACAAGTATTCTGTCTACCCATTTTGACGAATAGGATCGATTGGAAAAGATGTGTCTTTCAATTGTAGGCAATTGAAGAGCTTCAAATAGACTCCATACCACAAAGGCTAACACCAACCAATTTAGGGGAGCTAACCCAGATAAAATTACCAATATCCAAGAAATAAAACTCATCGAGCTTAGGCTCTTTGTTAAATCAAGTTTGGAAAGGCTCGCCTTTGCAAAGAACGATTTTATGATTAGAACTGAAATCACTACAAAGGCATTTAAACTAAAAAGCTTACCATTAGTATCAATACTCATTCCTGAAGCTTTAGTTTTAAGAGGAATCAATGCCACCATGATACCGTATGGTATTACAAAGCTTCCTAAATAAAATAAATCTTCAAATACCTCTCGTAAATTCAGTTTAGTTTCCGAGATAACTTCATTTGAGTTCTTTGATTGAACAACATGATCTTCATTGTTTTGACAATCGCCTCGCCAATGATCTTGTGCGCCTTTTATCAGTAGGACTCCAGCAATTGAAAAAAGAATTGCCACTCCCATTAGAATTGATGTCGAAAAGTATTTAATAAGAGCAGCCCCGGTTACTGGCAAAATTAGAAAGGCGATATTTAGCGCTAATGCCATAAGCGTATAAACTTGATCAACTTCAGTCTGATTGCTCTTCCAAAAGTTACTAACCATTTGACGGCTGAAACGATAAAAAAGTGCTTGTGATAAACCAATTAATCCTGCACCTAAAATTATTAAAAAAGAATTATCGACTAAATAGAAAACACCACCCAATACTCTTAAGGCATTCCAAAAATAGGTTTCAGTCAAAACTCTTCTTGGCATCCAAGATATCAACCAAACACCACCAACTTGAAGGGCAGAGTAAAGCCCCATTGAAAACACGATTGCCCAATGGTATTCGTTGTTAAGGCCGCCTCGTAAAAAAACACCATGAACTAGCACCAAACAAAAAGGAAAAACCTGCAAAAAATTAGCAAGTGACAATCGCAATTTCATTAAATACCACCGGACATAAAAACCAATTTATTTAAAATATCTTCAGTAGAATGAAAGTGACTGAATACGACTTGACCTTTTCTTGATGTTGCTAGCCCATCGTTAATAGGTTCCTTGTTTTTATTAAAAATAAATTGATAAATTTGAGTATCAACTAATTGAGCCTCTAATTCAGATCTTGTTGTAGTAAAGGCCGCACCATCATGAGGAAAGAACACTGCAACTTCTTTGCGCTGTTCTATAGGCAGCCAATTGTGGTCAACTTGAATACCCATATTAATTTTTGCAGCAACCTCTGCAAATGAAACTGAAGCAGAGTATTTATGTATTAAGGGAATTAAGTCCCCACCAGGACGACATCCAATTTCTATTAAGCCTACCTGATCACCATCAATTTTAACTTCTGTATGAGTGATTGCATTTAAAATACTAAGATTCTTATGAAGTAGATTTATAAATTCTCTTATAGCTACAAACTGGGAGTTTGAGATTTGTGGATTCGCTAAATGCCCGATCTCATCAAAATAAGGTTCTGCACATTTGAATTTTTGAGTTATAAAAAAATCAATCACCTTTCCATTTTGTACAAATGTTTCAATGCTTAATTCTTTACCTTTGAGATAGGACTCGATTAAAACACCTTTATCAAACCCATAGTGGTTTCGTAAATTCTCGCCATTAAAATCAACATTTTGAGCAGCAGTAATTGCCTTTGCAAGTTCATCATCACTATTTACTAATTTTACACCCAAACTAGCCATCATTTCCGCTGGTTTAACTACCGCAGGATATTTAATGGTATTTCTTTCGAAAGTTGTAATGTCATCAACGTAAATAAATTGAGGCTGCAAAATGCCAGAGTTAAAGAGCTTTTGTCTCATTAATTTTTTGTTTCTTAAATTTCTGATATTTTCGCCACTGAAGCGAGGTAATCCAAGCGCCTCAATAATGTCAGATGCAAATGGGACTGTTCCTTCATTCAAGCAAATTATCCCATGTATCTTATTTTCTGATATAAACTTTAGTAGTTTAGTTTGTTCTTCTGGTGTCCAAGGATTAAACTGAATTTTGAGATATTTTGTAATATATGGATGTTCCCAAGTAATCGGCCATGGCTGAGCCAAAAATAAATTGTAACCCAAATCAATGAAATCTTTTAGCCAGTATTCGCGAGATAATTGCAAGCCGGATTCAAAAATGAGAAGGTTATTGCTAACACCTTTCATAAACATATTTTGCTTCACTTAAAACTCCAGTCATTGATTATTTAAAAAATTCTGCTCCATAGTTTCTTAAAAACAGGACCAATAAGTTTTACTTATGCAAAGAATGCACCGAAAATTGTTCTTGGTTTTTAAGTTTAAATATTTTTCAAAGTTTTACTAACCCCCAGAGAATCAATGACTTATGAGTTTGGCAGCCTGCCTTATCCTCTTATATTCTGATTGGCTCTCAATGTGGTCTGTATAAGTTTTTTAAAAGAAATAATTCCGTTGCCGTAAATTGGCCTTTTGCTCTAAAGACGCTGGTTGAAAACTTACTAGATAGGCGGCAGAAAGAGCCAATAGCCAAATTCAATTTTCAAAATTGCCTTTAGTGATAAATTTTAACTTGCTTAAATGCGGAAGTCCTTTACTTACTTTTTCAAGAGCAGCCGTTGACGTTGTCGAGTTGGCATCGAGTCCAATATAATATTTTATAAGCGGAATCCTCCTTCGGATTGAATGGGTTTAACATTCAAGTTTACATCCACTCCCGAAAGGGTCTGACACGGCTTAGGTATAAACTAACACGTTTAGGTTAAACCAAACTGTTTATTGCCCATCTTCAGGTAAAATACGCACAAAGAAACGCCCCTTGTATGGCGAAACTGCTTCTTCTTGCGGTTTTTTACCATTTCGTATCGTGTGGCGTATGTAAAGAAATGTCGTAATTATAAATGATGACATTGCGATTAGCGCAAACACTAGCGAAAGCACTTTATCCATTGATAATAATTCGGCGTTCATTAAATCACCACCTCTTTGTTAATTTCATTATGACTACGCTCAAGCTTATCCCAATTCATACCAATATTTAAAAATTCATCGAATAGAGAATAAAAGCGCCACATGAATAAAAAAGTATCGTAGGATAATCGACTCACAAACATAACAACAAGCCAGAAAATCTTGTGCTTGTGTTTAATAATTACAAGGGCAGCAGTTATAAGCTCTAAAATTAAAATACTGCCCATCCAAACTGTGAAGAGCCGGCCCTCACCGTACATGGCAAGCCTTATGACAAAAATAAGTAATAAACAGATATTTACCAGCGGAATAAAAAATATTTCTGACAATAAATGCCAGCCTAAAAATCGCGCCGCTGGTCGCGAGGAGTGGACCAGGCTCTCAAATGTTTTATACAGCGCTTGAAATGTACCGCGGTTCCAGCGGTATCGTTGCCGCAATAAAGCATCGAGCTTAGTTGGTGCTTCGGTATAGGCCACCATATTTTCTTCACTTTTTGTTAACCAGCCGGCAGCTACAAGGCGAAGCGACAGCTCTGCATCTTCGGCAAATATGTTTTTGTCTTCAGTAAATGCTCCCACATCTTGTAGGGCGGCTCGACGAAACATACCAATAGGCCCTGGCACTATAGGCACAATACCTAAAAATGAATAGGCACGACGAAGGTAATTAAGTCCAATCATGTACTCAAGCTGCTGAAAAGCTACAAGAATGTTTTGTATATTACCGATATTTACAAAACCAGCAACACTACCTACGCGCGGATTTTTAAAATGCTGAATAGCCGATATTAATGTGTCTGAACTAAGTTTACTATCGGCATCTACACAAAGAATGAAGTTACCCGTTGAATGTCTAAAGCCATAATTAAGCGCCGAAGCCTTACCCCCATTTGTCTTGCGAAACACACTAACCGCCACTTTAAGCGAAGATTGTGCCGCGCTTGTTGCATTAATATAGGTATTATCGGTACTGCCATCGTCAACAACCACAATTTCATAATTTGGATATTTAATGTCTGCTAAGTTCTGGATAACTTTGTAAATTGAATTCTCTTCATTATAACATGGTACAATAATTGATACTTTTGGCAATTCTGCAAGCGTTTTGTCTATTACCCCTTGAGAAAAATATTTTGTTGCTATGTCGATTAAAATACCTGAGAAAAAAAAGAAATAGCGTAAATAGGCTAGCCCTAAATAAAATAGTAAAAATGGCCACACTAAATTTTTAAAGACCTGTGGATCTAGTCGAATCGAAAGTAATATTGTGAGTGAAATTGCTAAAACGGTAAAAAGAAAAAAAAATATTCTAGGCGGCATTTAGCGATTTTCTAGTTAAAATAAATTTATGATTTTTATCTATCTCTACAGTCGTCGGATCTTCGCAATAATTAAACCATGGCACTTTTTTTGTAGAAAAATTCAGCCTATGTTCAGAATTTTTATCAATTTCAAAATAACCCGATACAGACTTGTCAAACGCTATGGCTAGATCATGATGAGTTTGATCTTCATATTTTACAAACTGACCCAGCGTAGTAGTATGGTATGCGAGCGCGCTGCGAGACGCTGCTGCGAGTTTATTAACCGAATCTCCTGTTAAAAATATATTGCTAAGATTAACCAGAGTGTCGATACTTTGAATCGCACATCTATTGGGTAACTCGCCGTCGCAAAGTCTTTTCATTTCTTCAATAAAGGCCTCGTAGTCATCTAATAAACCAATTTGTAATTTAATATTAGGATTATAATTCAGAAAATAAATTTGATTATTTTTATAACTTAAATCTAAATCAAGACCTGCTAACTTCCAATTATCTAAAAGGGTAATTGGGCTATCGTGGCTCAACATCATTACCCGTTCGTTATTTTGAATACCTTGAAATAAAAAATGGCCAAGAATTAGTCGACCTAATTTTATATTGGGCGTGCCAACTACGCTCATTCTATTTTGCGGTAGCCCCCCACTTAACTCATCAAACGCTTCAATGCCCCAACCAATTTTATTTAACGACATAAAAGACACTCCTTGGCTGCTAATTCATATTACTTATCGGAGCTGACAGATGTATTTTTGAACGTTATCGGTCAAACTAGACCTAGTCTTTCGCACAGGCCTGCTCAAGCTCTACTCGAGGGCTTTCAGGATACGTAAAGGCCGGCCATGATAATTTACGTGATTCTGAAGAATTTTAGCTCTCTCAGCCATATTCTTAGCTAAAATACCGTTAACAAACCCATAGACACCAGGCCCCTTATGTTTTTTAAAAGCTTCTATAAACTGAGTTGCAATTTGCGTTCTCGTGATACCTGCGTGCTCGCCCCCTGATGCTGGCAAATCATCAACAGTAATGGCAATTTCGATGGAATTCTTAGCATCAGCACAATGTGGTTTAAATAAAAAAAAGAAAAAAAATTAAAACAATCACCGCTTAATATGACCACATAAGTGATAGCGAGTAAATATCTGATGTCCAAGTACGGGCGTTTTGGGCGCTGCGAACTTGCACGGTTTGAAATTCAAAAAGCGAGTCGCTTCGATCGCCATAACGAACAGCAGCACTCACGTAATGACCTTTACCGCGCGCTAAATTGCCCTCTTGAAAATCAGCTAATGAAAGGCCAAGCACCCCAGAAATTTGCTCTGATATTTTACCTACAGCCTCAAGTCTTGGCCCCCAAGAGAAAAACTTTTCTGGCGAATAATAATTTGCCGCCTGCCTAGCAAATTCTATGTAGCTAGCGCCAATACCTAACCAAACCCACGGTGTGGTAGTAGCTAAACCGTACATAAGTGCGATATCGCTTTCTTTTTTTCTATTACCATCGCTAAACCAAAAAAAATTATTTCTATTTATTAATCGTAACTTCTCTACGGGCCGATAAGTTAAACTAGGCCTACATGCTAATTCAGTTAAGCTTTCTGCTTGCCCTGTTGGCTGCAGCGTTAAGTAAGAAAGATCTTTATGTAAACCTACTTCTACATATAATTTATCATTAGGCCGCCAATTTAAATTGCCACCGACCGCTAAAATATTTTTATTTAGCGACTGCGCATCGTCACGTAAATGATGAATGCCTGCCTCAAAATCAAAATATACCTGCGGTGAAATTTTTTTGCCAATAAAGCCTGAGATTCGCTGCCCTGAAAAATCAGGCCCAGGGGCATGCCCCCGATGAAGGCCTACACTAAACCCGTGATCATTAGCCTGATCTTCTTCGCTCTCATATGGCCAACTTATTTCACGGCGATGATTTCGCCACCGCAGATATACAGAAGTTCTGTCTAGATCATCAGAGGTTTTTTCGTTTTCTATCTGGCCAAAGCCTTGTCGCATCTCTGTGGCCTCGCTACTCGGGCACATCACAAATGCGAGAAAACTAATCGAGAAAATTATTGCTATATTAATATATGATTTAAACAACATTTTAATCCCATTCGCCAATATAGGCCACCTCTGGTATCAGCTCTACACCAGTTTTTAGCAAAACAGTTTCACGAATATGCTTAATAATTTTATCAATATCGCCAGCTGTAGCGCCTTTGTCGTTGACTATAAAGTTAGCATGTTTTTCTGAAACCACGGCGCCACCAATACGAAACCCCTTAAGGCCACATGACTCAATAAGTTGTGCAGATTTGTGTCCTAGTGGATTGCGAAAAACTGACCCACAATTTGGCAAATCTAGCGGCTGTGTACTAACACGCTTTTTGGTTTGCGCACGCACTCCATCTGGCACTTGCATGTCAGCCGTATGCGACCAGCCAACCGTAACCTTAACAATAACACCGGGCTGCCAGTCAGAGCTATGACGATACTCCCACTTAATTTGAGAGTTCAGAATATTATTTAAAGAAAATTCGCCAGTTTTTTCATCTATGCGTAGTACATCGATTGAGCGAACTATTTCACCAAACTCTCTAGGTACGCGATTTTCGCCTATACCAGAGTTCATCACTACCCCACCGCCCATATCACCAGGAATGCCGGTTAAAAAAACCGCTGGCGCCAAACGATTTTGCAAAAATATTTTTGCAACCTCTGATTTTGAGGTTCCCGCACAACATTCAATTATAACTTGATCTCCGGTTTTTACATGATCGACACCCCTCATCTCATGTAGCGAAATCACCACCCCTTTAAGCTCACCATCTTGAATCAAAATATTTGATCCACCACTAATCACCCAAATTTTAAGTTTTCTTGCCCAAGCCCAATGCCAAACAGACTTAAGACTTTCAATAGAATTTGGAGCAGCAAAATATTGCGCCACCCCACCAACTCGCCATGAGTTAAGTTCTTTTAAAGATTTACTCTCTTGCACGCAAGTAGAGTTCTTCGCCAAGTCTGTAAACATCGCCTGCACCTAAGGTGAGAAAAATATCACCATTTTTGAGAGCTTTAACAAGGGTTTCTTTTGCCTTTTCTTTTGAGTCAACATATTCGCATTTTTTATGTTTAATTTCAGAACATAATTTCTCAGAAGTCACCCCTGAAATAGTAGACTCACCCGCAGGATAAATATCTAGCATTAAAACTTCGTCTGCTTTTTCAAAACAAGTTAGAAATTCTCCCCAACAGGCCTGCGTGCGTGAGAAACGGTGTGGCTGAAATAGCACCACTAATTTTCTTTCATAAAATTGCTCTTTAAATGCAGACAGTACTGCACGAATTTCTGTAGGGTGATGACCATAATCATCATAATAGTCGATCCCGTGCACAGTGGCTTTACGCTGAAAACGTCGATCGACACCCTCATATGCTTCAATGCCGGCAAAGCTTTTTTCAAAAGATATGCCTGCTGAATACCCAACCAAAATAGCAGCCAGCGCATTTAGCGCATTATGATGCCCCGGGATTTTAAGTTTAAAATCGCCGAGATGCTCGTCTTTGCGGTAAAGCTTATATTTGCCGCCTTGCCCTTCGATATGAAAATCATTGGCTTTATCAAAGCCGTAGGTAATTAAACGTTTTGAAAAATCTTTGAATAACTCTCGTGTTCGCTGATCATCAGCGCAGACAATAGCCACCCCATAAAAAGGTATTCTCGAGGCAAATTCTAAAAAAGCATTTTCTAAATATTTCATTGAACCAAAATGATCTAAGTGATCATTGTCGATATTTGTAACTACGGCAATTTCTGGAGATAATCTGTTA
>MEPT01000075.1:1337-8880 GCA_001769925.1 Bdellovibrionales bacterium RBG_16_40_8 | reverse complement strand
TGCCTCGGCAATCACCCATTCACCATCACCCAATTTAGCGGTGGCCTTAATTAAATCTAGCCGACCACCAATAACGATTGTTGGGTCTAGTCGCGCGTGTAGAAAAATAGTCGCACACATACTTGTCGTAGTCGTTTTACCATGAGACCCTCCAATGGCCACTCCACGACGAAGACGCATGATTTCAGCTAAAGCCTCGGCCCTAGGTATAAGCGGAATTGATCGCCTTTTTGCAGCTTTAAATTCAACGTTGTCTGGCTTAACGGCTGATGAATAAACCGCAACATCAACATCATCAAGATTTTCATCACAATGCCCAATTTGCACTTTGATTCCTTTTTCGCGCAAATGTAGAGTTTGTTGGTTTTCTGATTGATCACTGCCTTTTACTTGCACTCCCATATTGTGCAAAAGTTCTGCAAGACCGCACATACCAATGCCGCCAATTCCGATAAAATGAACTCGCGCTTTTGCAAAACGAACTGTATCTTTCATAATTTACGCTTCTTCTAGCACAATTTTGGCTATTTCTAATGCTGCTTTAGGTTTATAGAGCTTTCGAATATTTTCTTCAAGTAAAACTATTTTTTCAGGATGCGCCTTAAAATCTTCGATTTCGCGAATAAGCCGCTCAGCAGTCAAATCTTTTTGTTTTATAAAACGCGCCCCGTTAGCATCGACTAACGCTTGGGCATTTTTAGTTTGATGATCGTCTGCCGCTGACGGAAGCGGCACCAAAAGTGCTGCCTTACCGCAAGCTGCCAATTCAGAAATTGTACTGATACCTGCGCGAGAAATAACTAAATCGGCCCAGACATACCTGCTTGGCATATCATGAAGATATTCTAGAACAGTTACGCAGTTTTTCGCGTACTTAATATTAGCGTAAACTTCAGTAATTCGAGAAAAATCTAGTGATCCTGTCTGGTGAACAATTTTCACATTATTAAGCCACTCTCCGCCAATTTTAATTGCTTCACTTAGAATATTATTCAGCGCGCGCGCCCCCTGGCTGCCACCAAAAAGTAAAATATGAAACTCATTCTTATGCTTTTTTGTCGGTAGAACATTTTCAATTTCTTTACGCACTGGCATCGGCACATTAACAATATTTTTATTTTTTAAAAATTTCGCTGCTTCTGTAAAAACAACTAATGTTTTTGTAACAAAAGATGATAACCACCTGTTTGCTAGTCCGGGGTAAGCGTTAGGCTCCCAAATACAGGTGCGATATCTCATAAGGGCCGCAGCTAATACTAAAGGGCCAGATGCATTGCCGCCAACACCAACTACGACGTTGGGACTAAATGATCTTACGATGAAAAATGATTTTAAAATTGCCACGGGCAGCATCAATACCGTTTGTATTCGTTCATAAAGAGAAACATTGCTGTTAAGACGCCCTACAGGAATCATATGAATTTTAAAACCTGCCTGAGGTATTAGCTTTGATTCAAGCCCCGATGGCGTGCCGACAAATTCTATTACTGCCTGTGGATGTAATTCTTGAATAGCATTAGCAATAGAAATTGCCGGATAAATATGGCCACCTGTACCGCCGCCCGCAAATAAAATTCTCATGAATACCTGTTTTTCAATTAATCAAATTCTAATAAATGACTTTTTATATATCACTTTCTGCGTACGATCTATATTGAGCAAAATCCCCAAACCAAAGCAGGTTGCAACAAGCGCGCTGCCACCGTAACTGAGAAATGGTATTCCTAAACCCTTTGTGGGCAAAACTCCCATAGCGACACCTGCGTTAACCATTGCCGTAAGCGAAAACATTATCGTCACGCCAAGTGCCACTGTTTGCTCAAATTCATTTTTGGCCCGGGCTGCTATTTGAAACCCTCTCAACATTACAAAACCAAATATTGATAACACAAAAAGTATTCCTATAAAACCAAGTTCTTCTGCTAAAACTGATAAAGTAAAATCTGTGTGTGCCTCAGGTAGAAAAAAAAGTTTGCCCTGACCCTGGCCCAAGCCAACACCTGTAAGACCACCAGAAAAAAACCCCAGCATACTTTGAATAACTTGAAAACCCTTCTGCGCCGGATCAGACCACGGATCTAAAAACGCTGTTATACGTGCCATTCTATAATCAACTCTTACAATCAAAAAATAAAATGTGAGACAGGCCACCGCAAGCCCTGTAAAAACATATCGCCACCTTAAGCCATGTAAAAATAAAATAGACAAAATCATTACTGACAAAAGCGCCACAGAGCCAAAATCAGGCTGCATAATAAGTAAGCCTAGCGGCAGAAATGGCAATGCTGCAAAACTAAGTTGTGTTGCTGATGACAGTCGAACTTTTTCTCTAGTGAAAACAAAAGCCAAAAGTAGTGGATAAGTATATTTCAATAGTTCGCTTGGCTCGAACCTAAAACCAGAAGCTATATTTAACCATCTCGATGCCCCGCCAACGCGAACACCCAATCCTGGGACAAGAGTTAGCCCAACTCCAATAAATGAAAGAATCCACAAGCAAAGCCCCAGTTTCACAACCCATTGCAGTGGCAAATATGCAGTAACCAACAAAACAATAAGCGCAAGCGCTACAAACAAAGCCTGCTTTTTAACAAAAAAAAGGCCGTCATCAAAAGATTCAATAGCAAAAATATAGCTTGATGAATAAATTTGTACTATTCCAAACCCGAGCAAAAATAGCAGTGCCAAAAAAAGTGGGCGATCAAGTTCGCGATTCATATAAGCTAATCTTATCAAGCTTGTAGTGCTGTGGGAACACAGACTTAAGTCTATAAACGGCATCGATTAAATGACTACTTATTTGACAATTCTATCTTATTTACAGGGCAGTTTTAAAAACATGATTAACTGTTTATAATGCCTACAACGACCGTAACAAGTATGGTGCTAATTTATGAACCGCATAGTCTATTATTTTATAACTTTGCTAATATGCGTTGCAGCTGTAACTGCAAATGCTGCTAGAGCTGCCGATGCCATTAATGCTGGCAGGAACGACGCTGTCATTGCAATCGACAAAAGCAGTTTGAATTACCAAATAGAAAAAATAGGTGGCTTCTGGGTAGAACTTAATAAAGACTCAGAGAGTTTTCTTTATATAAAGCCATTGAGCTTCGAAGAAATTGCCCTATTTGAGTGTAAATTTTCAGTAGAAGAGAGAACAAAATTATCAGCTAAAAAAATACTTTGTGAACATCGTGCGGTTCATGCCTGGACTGATTTAACTTCTGATACATTTATTTTTTCTCAAAAAACTGGCACGTTTAGCTGGCAAAAAACCAGCCATAACGACGAATATATTTTTAAGTTAGATGCGTCTGTATCAAGAAGTGATGAAAACATATTGGTGTTATCTAAAGACTATTACTTTTACATTTCAGAGTATATGAGCCCTAGAATATTAAACACGCAGCGCTTTGTTAGGCTTACAGATTTCGAAAACGCCGATATCAAAATTGATATCGGCGCATATTTATTTGATTAATTTTAAGGAGCCTTAAAGTCTAACATCGCTTGCCCAATAGCTTTGTTAATAGTTATCATTTCTTCGTTATCATCAAACGCAGGTGACTCTATCGAAAATCTATTCTGCCCTGAGATAATGTCGTCGATATATTTATACTCGTCGCCATCTTCAAAAAAGAGGTAAACAAGTGCAAACACCTGTAGGGCATTAAAATCGGTAGTTGACGATATGCTGTGCTTGCCATCAAACCAGCCATTAAATGCCGTTGCTAGTAATTTTTTAGTACCAACTGGATTGCGAAAAGCGAAGGCGTTATCTACCTCACGCAGTGGGTTTGCCGCGCGTGCCGAAGCTGTGGCACCATCTAAACCAGGATCACTAATATACCAGTTATATTCCCATTCACCAGAAAAAGAAACGTCACCATTGATAGCACGACTAACTCCCCCGACCAGACCACAATCTAATTTGCCGTTATTATTGCCATCAATAAAGAAAGGTTCACCTGCGCAGGCAAAGTTCGGGTTAACGATAGGAGCATTAAATATCCAATGGTTGGCAGCGACCGTTTGTAACCCTTGACTGCCACCAGTATTACTATCGAAGTCATTACCCGTGTTAATATAGGCTAGAGTATAAATCCCGATATTGGTACCTCCCCAAAAGTTAGCAGCAGAACAACTCGCACAATTGATATCTGCATCTACGTGCATAGCACCTGTGTTATCAACCAAATAAAATCCGCCAAAAGTACAACCAGTAGCTGTGCAGTCATTTTTAATAGCAAGATTGTATTCACCTTCAGAACTGGCTTTGCCCGTTCCGGCAAGTGAAATAGCATCAGAGTCGGCCTGACTAGTAACACTAAATTTAAATGTCTCCATGTCACCCCAATCTCCGCTACCAACTAATTGATGGCCCATACAATTATTCGTATCGCAGAAGTTCTCCCAAGTAGTTCGGTAATCACTTTGCACATTTGCAGAATATCCTGTTACCGCGACATCAGCTCCATTTTCAGCGTATGCTGGGCAATCACCGCCATTCCCATTACACTGCGACCAATCTAATTCTACGTTATAAATTTTGCTCTGAGCGCAACTCCCATCATCTAAACCATTTTGAGCACACTCACTTGAGTTAAGAATGATCTTAACTGCGCGCTGACGAAAGAGCTCATCTTGCACGATCTTACCGTCAGAAACTTTTATAAATCCAAGCACCCCCGAAAACCCCTTCATACCAAACATAGGCCAAAGATAGTAAGCGCCACTTATGTTAGAAGTAATGCTTGTAATTGGCTTAAAGCCTTTGGCATCAACGCTGCCAAAGGTTAGATTTACTAGCACAGGAACTACTGCACTGCCACCAGGATCTAAGCACGGAGTAGAGGGGTCTTTATCCCAACATGGATTGGCCCCAGCACTATCAAAACCTGCTGGCTTTGTGGTTACAATACTGAACTCTTTTTCACCGGTAATATTATGATTTGTGTGCACGCGCCCATCATCAACAAATGAATCGATTTGTGATTGGCTCGGCACCGGGCCAGAGAATTTTTTGCTCATTACATTAAGATTAAGTTGGCTAGTACCTATGGCTGCTGCAAGTAAGATTTCATTTTGTGCAGTCCTCCACGTAGCATCAGCAAAATTAAAATTAATGTCCCACAATTTACAAATTTGACTGTTGTCATAGCCGCAATTTGCTGGCCATAAGGTATTTGACCATGACGCTCCGTTGTAATAATAATGCGCCACTTGACCCTGGCCGCCATTATTATTCAAGACGAAGCGCTGATTAATCAGACGAACATTCATGCCGGCCCCATTTTGATAATCAAATACTAGGCGGTTAATATGGCTTAAACGATATTTGTAACTATTAAATAAAGCTGTACCCATTGCAGATAAAACACCAACATCATCGCTAGCATCATCATCCATGTCTGCAGTTTCAGAAAACATCGGACCACCGTGATCCCCACCATTTTCGTAACCTCTATTACGATCTGGCTCTCCTAAATTTGGTTTTACTATACACAAAGTATCTGGGTACACAGGGTCTGATGCCCCATCGATCACCAATGAGTTAGGGAAGGCCTCTTCAATAGTTTCAGACCCACCGTTGATCGTGTCACTCGACGAGCATCCGCTAAGATCAAAAACTCCGCTGCTGGTTTTTAATGCCACCGGAAAACCAAGAACATTGTACATTAGGCGTGCCACGCTAGCCGTGCAGGCAGCAAGTGTCCCGCCCTGAACTTCATTGCAGGCCTGGCTTGCGGCTGAATTTTGAGTGGCGCCCACTACGGACTGAGTCACAGAGGCTGGAGCATCAATAGCATCGACAACATCTGAGATATCTGAAGAATCAATCGCACCGTCGAGGTCGCCGGCAATAGCTGTCGCCGAGGTTATATCTGGTTCTTGCATCGCTCCTGATTCGATGGCCTCATTAATAGTGCTTGTGATGGTCTGAATGACCGAATCAAGGGCTGAAAAAATTGCCGCTTTAATCGCGTTAGCAAGCTCTTGATTACCGCCCACGTTCTGTGTGGCCTGGTCGACCGCATTGACGATGGCTTGCAAAATATATGCTGCAATCAATGTTGATCGGGGATTTGTTGCCACGCGCTCAGACTCATCAAGTGTAGAGGGGTCTGAGACAACCGCAGTCGCAACACTTGAATACATGTTGGCGCCACAGGTGGCGATAATTTTATA
Organism: Bdellovibrionales bacterium RBG_16_40_8; assembly: GCA_001769925.1. Lineage (GTDB taxonomy): Bacteria > Bdellovibrionota > Bdellovibrionia > Bdellovibrionales > UBA1609 > RBG-16-40-8. Next base: position 2,688 of record MEPT01000075.1, on the reverse strand, counting down.
AGTTACCCCGGCATCAACGCCACTTAAGGTATAGTGGCCATCAGAATCAGAGGTTGTTGAAGAAATGACTTCACCAGTATCAATATCAGCCGCATCAATTTGACAGTTATCTTCTACATCCAATGATTTTATTTTTGATTGAATACCAAGCTTTTGCGAAATTTTACTAAAAAAACTTTGGCTGCCCACAGATTGCGCTACTGTACCTGATATATTAGAAAATGCTTCAGACGCATTAGATGAACCGCCATCACCACTACATCCTGAGAGCACTAAAGCCGATGTCGCAATAACTATAATAATTTTTGCATTCATTAATCCCCCTTAATCTACTAAGCCGTATATTTATAAATCTTAAACCACCTAGACCATCGGCTAGAGTTATGGATTACATTAGAATATATTTGATAATTGTTGCCGCTAAGTAGAAATGTCCTCTTTTTTGACAAGTTAAAATGTCCTGTTCTGGGACTTTTTGAAGTGATGCGTTAAGCTGTCTCTTTTTGTGTCAAGAAAATGCAATTGGGGGGCAAGTAAGAAAAATGGCATTGAAAATTTAGTTCACGGTTGATGATGCCACTTCAAAGCTTCTATACAGCCAGCTTTTTGAGCACGACGGCACTCTGCAAGACAGATTGATAGCTGAACTTAGGCTCCATTGCCCTTGAGGGACCAGACCGACTGGCTTCTTTGGAAGAAAGAATTTTCTTTTGTGCGCTGATACGTTGAATCGCAATTCTGCCGCTATCTTATTTTTGACTAGTCGTTCTCACCTGTGCCAACCTCATATTCTATACGTTTAGCATCAGTTTTCATGGAAGCTGTCTGTTTAAAGAGAGCATTGATTTTTTCGCCATATGCACGTTGAAAACGCCGGGCCGTATTTGCAGAAGTTTTATTTGCTTCCAATTCATGATCTTTAAAATCCCGATACACCTTGATGCGTTCTTCTATTTCTTGAAAGCGTTGCTGGCTGATTAGTTTCGCCTCACTATTTTGGCACGTGAGCAATTCCTGTCGCGCTGTAAGAACGGCATTGGTGTAATCATTTTCGCACCGATTGTACACGCGTATGACATGTTCCTCCCAGACTATACAGTGTTTTGTTGCTTGATAATTCTCATTAGTGCAAACGTCGTAACTCGTCATGAAACACTGCTCACTTGCCGTTATATTTTTGCGAAAGTCTCTTGCTGTTGCTGAAATAGAAGTTTTTGATTGAGACTCAACGGTGGCAACGACAAGGGAGCCCGCACAGGTTTTTGCTGTAGCACTTTTTTCGCTGCACACAATGGCAGCGTTGTTCGGCAGAGTTTCCTGACAGCCCTTTTGTTGGGAGCGATAATTATTA
>MEPT01000075.1:0-1277 GCA_001769925.1 Bdellovibrionales bacterium RBG_16_40_8 | reverse complement strand
TCGTCTAAATCAGAAATAGTTTTACCGCAGGTATCGGTTTGTGAATGGGCCGTAACGACCATCAATAAAATAAGAGGGGTTAAGAAAAATCGCATAATTTGGGTATAGGTTAAATAAAGCACGTTTTTCGATTTTTCTAATCTATAAGCCATGTTGATCTATCGGCAAAAGGGTGTCGCAACTTAAGTGTTTTGTGGATTTAGAGGTGACCCGAGCTGCAAAACTTGGAAGTTACCAGAAAATTGGTGCTCTGATAAAGCGCTAATTAATTCTAGACTTGATGAGACTACGGGTTGTTATTTGCCGCCTCAGTGCCAAAGATAATAAAAAAATGTAAGTGGCACACAATCTACTACCGAAACTTATTAACCATTTCTTTAAAGTAGTTGCCGCGCTCAACATAGTTTTCAAACATATCAAAGCTCGAACAACCTGGCGAAAGTAAAACAGTATCGCCAATACGGCTTTTCTGAAAGGCAATGAGAACGGCCTCTTCAAAAGTGCCAATCAAAAATGTTTCAGAATCATCGCCAATATCGCGGTTTATGCGTTCTTTCGCTTCACCAATAAGAATTAAGTTTTTAACTTTGCGCCTAATTGCCTCAGCAATAGGCGTGTAAGTTAAATTAGTATCTTTGCCGCCCATAATTAAAATTATATTTTCGTCAAACGCTTCAAGGGCTCGCTTAACCGCCTGAACATTTGTAGCTTTTGAGTCGTTAAAAAATTCAACTCCGCCAACTTTACGCACATACTCAAGCCGATGCGGCATGCCGGTAAAAGTATCAATTACCCGTTGAATAGCATCATGTTTCGCACCATGTTCGCGAGCTACAAGTAGTGCCGCCATTACGTTTTCAACAGAGTGCGTACCACGCAATTTAATACCGTTAAGAGTGTAGTACTCAATTTCTGGGCCAGTTCGCACATGAATTTTATCTTTGATCGCTACAGCGCCACCAATATTCATAATCTGCGGCTCTAAAGCTTGCTTTCGTGAAAAATAAAAAATTCTACCACGCTGAACGGCCGGATCTCGCGCTAACTCTACCACTGCATTGTCATCAGCATTTAAAATACTGGTTGTATTTTGATTGGTATTAAAAAATATTTTTCGTTTCGCATTTACGTATTCTTCCATAGTGCGATAACGATCTAAGTGATTTTCTGCCAAATTCGTGAATACAATATTGCCTGGAGTGAATGATTCTACGTGCTCCAACATAAAGCTAGATACTTCGCAAATAAGAACCTGAAATTCGCCAGGATTAAGTAGA
>MEPT01000074.1:55679-56171 GCA_001769925.1 Bdellovibrionales bacterium RBG_16_40_8 | reverse complement strand
CCCTCCTAATGTGGATTAAACTGATATTGAATGAGAATTTAAGACAAAGGAAACCAATGGCTCTAAAAAACCCAATAGTAACAATTTGGGTTCAATGGATTATTCGTCAAGTTCACGGAACTACTATTTTTTGAAATTTTGTTATATTTTCGATCTGAGCCCATAACAAACAATGCTGGCGCCTAAACAGCTAAATGATGTGTCAAAACCTTATCTCGCCTTCTGATTCCAGCCCTTATTCTGCATACACTTAAGAATGAGTTCCTTTTTCCGCATAGCCAAATCGAGTTCCTGACCAAACATGGTGTTAAGTGATTGGTCCACACCTTGAGCGTGCAAAGCAACTTCGTAGTCGCACTGGCCAAATTCCCTTTTGTAGTCCTCTTGGGTCGCGCCGTCCTTGTAGAGAATAGTCGTACATCCACTCAGGATAAGCGCGCCGATGATTAACAAGATGTTTTTCATTTTTTAATCCTCCTAAGAACGACTTCA
>MEPT01000074.1:55306-55603 GCA_001769925.1 Bdellovibrionales bacterium RBG_16_40_8 | reverse complement strand
CCAGGTCGACGCACAAATAGTCGGCGACGGCCTTGAGTTGACGAATGCTTTTCGGCTCACTTCAGTGAAGCCAGCCATGCAGAGTTTGAACGGGCACCTTTGCTGCTCGGGCTACGGCAGTGACGGTGACACCTTTCTCCTGAATTGTTTTGCGCAAGATTGACTTCAACTCCACAACCACACCTCGGCGTAGAGAAACTGAAGTTGGAGACCGGTTCCCATTGGGGATAGTAAAATCCCACTGGCCATATGAAAAAATATGGCGAACCGGATGACGTTCGGACGTTTGAGCGTGAC
>MEPT01000074.1:52355-55297 GCA_001769925.1 Bdellovibrionales bacterium RBG_16_40_8 | reverse complement strand
CAAACGTCAACATGGACCTTTGCGATGCCCTCTGCGTCTTTTACGTTTGCGATACGTATCTTCGCGCCCATAATACCTCACCAAAAACGTGTAGTTTCTCAACCGATAACTACACCCGATCACTACAAATGCCTACACCTGCCGTTACGAGCTATGATTAAACGTGATCTGAGCAAAAATCGATTTGCAAAACTCCTGACCCGTAAGTGTTTATTTTAATTTGGGATTGTTTTTAAATTCGCCATTCTTAAGCACCATTGCCTAAAAATGGTAGGGGCTCCAGGACTTGAACCTGGGATCCTCCGGTTATGAGCCGGATGCTTTAACCAACTAAGCTAAGCCCCCGCAATATTTTTTTCTAGCGTTTCTCAAGTACGTATGAACTATCCATACATGGTTTTCCATGCAAGGGGCTAAACGTAACAGCGGTAACGAGCTGTCCCGAGTCACAATTATTTCGTTTATCTTTTACGTAAGAGCGCACAATAATATAATACTCGTAATTCGAATTTTCAACGCGCAGAATGCCTTTAACGATGCGTTGATCTTTTTGTGAGTAGCCGTCTCCACTAGCGTACAGTATTCCTCTAGAATCGAATTGAGTAATTTTTAAAAACTTCAGATCATCGCGGCCTTGTTTTACAACATCAAACACGAGGTTGTTGCCACTAAAAATTTCAGGACTATCAGACTGTATTGTGTACTGGCCTTCAATTTCTTTCCATGGGAATGGGCACTCTGTACCCCATGGCCACGGGAATAGATCATCGCCGAGTGATTTAATTTCTCCCGCGCTACTAAGTGTGGGCAAAATCGCCCCAAGTAGTATTAGTGTATGCAGTAAAAACTGTCGCATCGTTCCCCTCCCGTTACTTTTGCAATAAAATTCGCGCATTTTTACTTAAGTAATATCCATTTTTAGCGCGAAATATATATTTTGGCTTATCAAAGTCTGGCTCAATCATTTTTCGTAGACGTTTAATTGTAACGTAAAGCTTATTGTCGTGAACACTTGGGTCATATGATTGCTTCCAGATTTTTTCGACAATTGCTTCTTTAGAATATACTTCACCCGGTGTTTTTAAAAACATCCTCAAAAGATCTAAAAGAATAAATTGATTTTTAAAATCAACTTGCCCTTTTTTCTTTTCAGTAATCTGCTTGTTCGCAGTATCGAAAATAAGGTCATAGTCTAAATCGTTTAATTCGCTAAGTTTATCTAAGTACTTATCGATTTTCTTTACCGAATATTGCATGTTTTCAGGGTCGGCACTCTTTTTTGCTAGTGTTAGGTAAATTCTTGCAAGATCAGGTTCGCCGGCCTGCAAATAGGTTACGCCCATAGCATACAGAAGACAGATAAAAATATAGAGATTTTTTTCTTCGCGAATTTGATCATAACATTTAGCAAAAATCTCAATAGCCTGTTCATATTTACCCAGCTCGCGTAAGATATGACCATTCATAATTTGTGCTGAAAGCTGCAGCTCTGGTAACTGCAAAACTTGAAAGAATACTTGAAGATTATAGATTTCTTTTAGGGCGTCTTCAAAGCGATTAAGTGTAGTATAGACGATGGCTATCCCGTTGATGGCGTAACAAATATTTTCTTTGTCGTCGTTAGCAAGCGCTATGGCTAATGATTTTTCAAGAAATTCTAGGGCGGTTTTGTTTTGACCGCGGTAAGAAGCACAAAGCCCGAGGCTATAATAGGTTTTTGCATCTAAGGTTATTTTTTCTTTTAGCACCAAAGTTTGCAATTTTTCTTTGAGCTCATCAATCGCTGCGTGGTTCTCCATTTCAGCATAAATTCTTAATAGGGCGTTATTGCACTTAAGATATTGTGCAAAATTTTTCTGGTTGAGAGCATCTTCTAGTGCTTTTTTGAAATAGGTCTCAGCAGTTTTGAAATCACAACGGTCGGCATAGAGTTTGCCGACTTTAAAAGTTGATTCAGCCTCATTTGTTATTTTAATCGCTGACATGAATAATCCCCAAGAGACAGATTCTTACAGAATCTGTCTAGTTGGGGCAATCAAAAACTCATTAATGTTGCAGTGAGGAGCCCTGGTATTGCGCGCGAATGCCGGTTGAGCGTTCGGCACGAACTTTGAATAGCTCTTTGGCATTCTTAATTTCGAGCGCATTAACTAAGACCTGATCTACATGGTCTACCAAAATAACCTTAATGTCTTTCATCACTTGCTTAGGCACATCCCGTAGATCCCTCTCATTTTCTTTAGAGATGATAACGGTCTTAATTCCGCCACGATGTGCCGCTAAGATTTTTTCTCGAAGCCCCCCAATAGCTAAAACTCGCCCGCGCAGTGTGACCTCACCAGTCATAGCCACAGTTTTTTTCACCGGTATTTTTGTAATAGATGACACGATGCTCGTAGTTATCGCAATTCCGGCAGAAGGCCCGTCTTTAGGAATAGCGCCTTCTGGAACGTGAATATGCACATCTGTGTTTGCATAATACTCTTTATCAAGACCAAAAAGTGGGCCGCGTGAGCGCACATAACTCATAGCCGCAGAGCACGATTCTTTCATCACATCGCCTAATTGTCCTGTTATGGTGAATTTACCCTTTCCTGGTACTGTAGAAACTTCAATGACAAGCAAATCGCCCCCAGCCTCTGTCCAGGCCAGGCCGTTTGTTAACCCGATTTCGCTTTGAGCTTCAATTTTGCCAAAACGATTTTTATCAGGGCCGAGAAACTCAGTAACTTTAGCCGGAGTAACATTTATTGTGGCTGCACTTTTCTTCAGGACTTTTGCACGCTTGCCAGGCTTGCCCTCTTTTTTTAGTTTTTCCATAACAATTTCTTTAGCAAGTTTGCGACATACCGTTGCTATTTGCCTTTCAAGGTTTCTCACCCCGGCTTCTTTAGTATAAGAGCGAATAATTTCGCGCAAAGCGGCTGGTTGAAAATTTATTT
>MEPT01000074.1:36258-52317 GCA_001769925.1 Bdellovibrionales bacterium RBG_16_40_8 | reverse complement strand
ATATGAAAGTTTTCGTCTTCAATGTAGCCTTCAAGTTGAATAACTTCCATACGGTCAAGAAGCGGTCGCGGCACTGGATGCAGTGAGTTCGCGGTAGTAATAAACATCACCTGCGAAAGATCGTAATCTACTTCTAAATAATGATCTTGAAAATTACAGTTTTGTTCAGGGTCAAGCACTTCAAGAAGCGCCGAGCTTGGGTCGCCACGAAAATCCATACTCATTTTATCTATTTCATCGAGCAGAATAAGCGGGTTGCCATACTCACTTTTACGCATAGATTGAATAATCTTGCCGGGCATTGCGCCTACATATGTTTTGCGGTGACCACGAATCTCAGCCTCGTCGCGCACACCACCTAAAGAAATTCTTGCAAACGGTCTATTAAGTGATCTTGCAATCGATCTTGCTAAAGAGGTTTTGCCAACACCTGGGGGGCCCACTAAACAAAGAATCGGTCCACGTAATTTATTATTAAGAGACTGCACCGATAAATGCTCAAGAATTCTATCTTTGACTTTTTCAAGCCCCCAGTGATCTTCATCGAGAATTCTTTTGGCCTCTTCGATGTCATGTTTTTCTTTTACGTAATTGACCCACGGTAAGTCTAACATCCAGTCAATATAGTTTCTGACCACAGCGGCTTCTGCAGACATTGGCGACATCATTTTAAGTTTTTTAATTTCTTTACGAACCTTTTTCTTCGCATCGTCAGACATTTTCTTTTCTTCAAGGCGTTCACTTAACTCTTCAATCTCTGCCTGATAGTCGTCTTTTTCTCCGAGTTCTTTTTGAATGGCCTGCATTTGCTCGTTAAGATAATATTCTTTTTGCGAACGCTCCATTTGCTTTTTTACGCGCCCGCGAATTTTTCTTTCGACCTCAAGAATTTCAATTTCTCCGGTCATTAGATTTAAAAGCTCTTCAAGGCGCTTACCGGGGTCTGGAGTCTCAAGAATTTTTTGTTTATCTTCAAGTTTCAAATTGAGTTGCGCTACGATAATATCACCCAGTTCCCCAATTTCTTCGATCGTAGACACGCGCATTAATATTTCTGGAGGAATTCTCTTATTTAATTTTACGTAAGTTTCAAAAGTAGTCTTGATAGATCTAAGTAACGCGCGGGCCTCAGTCATATTTTCGACAATTTCTTTCATTTCTTCAACTTCGACGATGAAAAAGCCTTCTTGCTGTACATAATTTTTAATTGCCGCACGTTTTTTGCCCTCGACAAGAACTTTAACTGTTCCGTCGGGTAGTCGTAAAAGTTGAATAATTGTGCCTATAGTGCCAATTTTAAATATTTCTTCAGGTTGGGGCGCATTCGATTTTGGGTCTCGTTGTGCCGACAATAAGATATCTGTCTGCTTTGTCATTGCTTCTTCGAGCGCATTAATGCTTTTTTCTCTTCCAACGAAAAGCGGCATCATCATGTGCGGAAAAATAATAAGATCGCGCAATGGCAGTAGTGGTAGTTTTTGGGTACTATTTACGCTCATGACTTTTCCCTCCACAACAATTGGTCAGCTATTAATTTTGGTGGGCTACCACTTTAAAGTCGCGAATGCAGCTCTAGGCGCTTTCTGCAGAATCGCTAGACGATCCTGATGCGCCCGATGTCTGCTGTGCCATCTCACGATCAGTGCGGTAAACCAACTGCGGCTTTTCTCTGCCGAGAATAACCGCTTCATTGATTATACATTCTTTTACGTTACCCTTGGAAGGAATTTCGTACATGACGTCTAGCATGGCATTTTCGATAACACTACGTAAGCCTCGAGCACCAGTATTTCGCTTGATCGCGTCTCTGGCTATGGCTCGCAGGGCCTCATCGGTGAATTTAAGTTCACAATTTTCATATTCTAATAGTTTTTTATATTGTTTTGTAAGTGCATTTTTTGGTTTTACAAGTATATCAACAAGTACATCTTCAGAAAGCGCGTCTAGCACTGCTACAACAGGTAAGCGGCCAATAAATTCTGGTATTAAACCATAGCGTACTAGGTCATCTGGCTCGACTTTTTTTAGAAGATTTTCGCCAGCCGCCATTTTCTCATGTTTTGTTTTAATTTCGGCGTTAATGCCAAGACTTCGGCTGGTCATTCGATTTTCTATTACTTTGTCTAAGCCGACAAACGCCCCGCCCAGAATAAAAAGAATATTAGAAGTATTGACTTGAATAAATTCTTGTTGTGGATGCTTTCTGCCGCCCTTCGGAGGCAGATTAGCCACAGTACCCTCTAATATTTTTAACAGCGCCTGCTGCACGCCCTCGCCACTTACATCGCGAGTGATTGATGGGTTTTCAGATTTACGCGAAATTTTGTCAATTTCATCAATGTAAATTACGCCTTTTTGGCAGCGCTCAACATCGTAATCTGAAGCCTGTAGAAGATTAAGCACAACGTTTTCAACGTCTTCACCTACGTAACCAGCTTCAGTGAGTGCCGTGGCGTCTGACATTGCAAACGGAACATTTAAAATCTTGGCTATTGTTTGCGCTAAAAGTGTTTTGCCTGACCCAGTTGGACCAATAAGAAGAATATTTGATTTAGCGATTTCTACATCGTCTTTCTTTTTTACTTTAGCATTGTTAATTCGCTTGTAATGATTGTGTACTGCAACGGCCAAGGTCTTTTTAGCACTTTCTTGTCCAATAACGTAATCTTCTAAAAATGCTTTTATGTCGACAGGGCGCGGGACTTTAAGGTTATGTTTAACGGTGTCCTCGCGTTCTTTCTCCTCAACAATAATGTCATTGCAAAGATCGATACACTCGTCGCAGATATATACCCCCGGCCCAGCTATCAGTTTTTTAACTTCTTTCTGGCTTTTGCCGCAAAAACTGCAACAAAGATTTCCCGGAGATCCTATGTTTTTATTCATTAAACAACCCTAACCTCTCATTTCGTGTTTTTTGCTCGGCGGCTAGCGACGACTTCGTCTACAATACCAAATTCTTTGGCCTCTTCAGCACTCATGTAGTTATCACGATCTGTCGCTTTGGTCATCACATCAAAGTTTTGCCCGGTGTGTGTTACTAAGATTTCTGTAAGTTTATTTTTAGTTCTTATCATTTCTTTTGCATGAATTTCAATGTCACTTGCTTGCCCCTGAATACCGTGACCCACAATAAGTGGCTGGTGAATTAATACGCGAGAATTTGGCAGAATATATCTTTTTCCTTTGTTTCCTGCAGCGAGTAACAACGCGCCCATACTCGCGGCCATTCCGATACACACAGTACTTACATCACATTTAACAAACTGCATGATGTCATAAATAGCTAATCCAGCGCTGACGCTCCCTCCAGGAGAGTTAATGTAAAGCGAAATGTCCTTTTCTGGATTTTCCATCTCTAAAAAAAGCATTTGCGCAATAAGCACATTAGCCACATCTTCAGTTACGGGAGTTCCAAGCAAAATAATACGATCTTTTAACAATCTTGAATAAATATCGTAACTACGCTCACCCCGCGAGGTCTGTTCTATGACAATAGGCACGAGCGCATTAACAAACTGACCTTCTTTTGCCACATAAACCCCCATTTATAATATACACACCACAGCACAATACTGAGGCCTGTTTCTTAATTGGCAATACCCTTCTCGGGATGTTAGCGAAAAGCCTTTATCATTTCGACTCTATGTGCTATGCGATTTTTCACAATTTAATTATAAAGGGGTACCACAGTGATTCAAATTCAAACAAAACTCCAAGCAAAACGTATTGCAGACATTAAAGATAAAATTTCGACTTTAGTCGTATTTGTTCATAAAAAAGGTAAAAAAACCGAGGCGATGGGGGCAACAGCGCACATTGCCGATCTGCTTGATAATGCGCTTGTAGAGGGAATGTCTTTTAGCGACCTTAAAAAAGGGATTTTTTTACGCGGCGCAGGAGAGGCGCAATTTAATAACGTACTTCTAGTTGGTCTTGATGAAAAATTTAAAGATCTTGAGGACGTTCGTCGTATAGCCGCCACAATTTATCAGTTAATGAAAACAAACAAGTCTCGCTCATCTGGAATTGTGTTTGATGGGCTTATTAAGGGGTTTAAAAACTCCACCGAGGTGGCGCGCGCCTTTACTGAAGGAGTTTTGCTAGCGGCCTATAAATTTGATTCTTATAAAACGAAAAAGACAAAAGACAAAAAAGATACAGAAAACAATGCGCCAGATTTCAAAGTTGATTCTATTGATTTTTTACTTTCTGCTAAGACAAAACAAGCCGGTGTTTCTGACGGTATAAAAGCTGGGCAAATTATTGCAGAGTGCGTGAATTTTTCGCGTAAACTCGGCGATACTCCTGGCAATTTAATGACTCCTGAGATATTGGCGCACGAAGCGCAAGAGGCCGCTAAAGGGACAAAACTTAAAGTCACTGTATGGAACAAAGAAAAAATTAAAAAAGAACGATTTGGCGGTTTGCTGGGCGTTTCACTTGGTAGTGCAGTTGACCCCAGGTTTATTATTCTTGAGTACAATGGCGCCGCTAAAAGTAAAAAACCCGTTTGTTTTGTGGGCAAGGGGCTTACGTTTGACTCAGGTGGCATAAGCATTAAGCCCTCAAATAGTATGGAGGAAATGAAGTTTGATAAATGTGGTGGAGCCAATGTTATTGGCGCAATTCTAGCTATCGCAAAGCTGAAACTAAAAATCAATGTTATAGGGTATGTACCTTCTACAGAAAATATGCCTGGTCCGCTTGCTAACAAGCCTGGCGATATTCTTGTCGCGCGAAACGGTAAAACAGTTGAAGTCGATAATACCGATGCTGAGGGTCGACTTATTTTAATGGATGCACTTTCTTATGCTTCTGAACAAAAACCGGCAGTTATATTTGATGCGGCTACATTAACGGGAGCTTGTGTTGTTGCGCTAGGCAATAGTTATACCGGTTGTTTCACCCGCGATAAAAAAATTCGCCAAAAAATTTCACAAGCCGCAGAAAAATCTGGAGAGGCCGTGTGGCATATGCCAATTAACGACAATTTTGTAGAAGACATGAAAGGTACGTACGCTGACTTAAATAACATATCTTCATTCAAAGGGGCCGGAGCTTCTACTGCCGCCGCATTTTTAGAACAGTTTGTTGAAAAGGGTATACCATGGGCCCATTTTGATATCGCAGGCACTGCGTGGCATGTGGGCAATCGTTTAAATTATTGCCCGAAAAAAGGTGCGTCTGGGGCTATAATTCGTACCTTTGTCGAGCTTGCTAAACTTTATGCATAATGTTTGCCGATGAGAAAGCATGTTCGAGCAAAACAAGGTGAAAGCCGTTATTCTCGCAATGAGTTTTATTATTTTTTGCGCCTTAGCGTTTCGTGCTGGTTATAATCTTGTAGACTTGTCAGAAGGTAGAGCTCCAGCGGCTATTGATATAGAACAAGACAATTTAATTAATAGAGTAAAGGTCATATTGGGGGGCGGGGCTTCAGGTATTGGGCTAGGTAACTTCAGATTGCGTAACGATATTGGACAATTAGTCGACGCCTGTGAAATATATAACGAAATTGAGATGACTTTTTACGCCGGCGATATGGCCGTTAGTGGCGATCCTCCACAAATGATTGTGGGCGGCCCATGCCTAACGGCTGATGACACCAACCTAATTGCTCCAATAATGATTCCGTACGCGAAAATTTTACCTCTTGCGGTTCACGACACTGAGCTTGTAGGCCTTGATAATGCTGCAATTAAAGTGTCGTTTCGCAACATTAGCGATTCGTGGCCTCGAGTATGGGTTTTACAAGAGGTTAAAATTACAAGCCCAAGCGCTGAGGCGATTCGGGCCGATAGCGACGATATAAGGCGTGTTCTCGGCCAGTTGCCTTCTCTTAAGTGGCAATAAAATTTTATTATGACCGGTAGCGCGTCACGTTAATTTCTCAAGAGGCCAACAAGTTCGTTACTCAAGAGTTGACTCGTCCAACGCTCTTCGTTAATCCTCATTCCGCAAATAATACTAACAGCTTATACAAAAAAGGATAACTGCATGTTTACAAAAGTCTTTGCCAGTATTCTCGGTACTTTTGTTTTAGGTTCTATATTCACAAGCATAGCCTACGCAGGCGAAGCCGATTTGGTATTACCAGATCTAAACGCAACATTTCATGTTTTTGGCTCAGACGTTACCGGAACTTCAATATTAAAATTATCAATTTTTATAGCGCTGGCCGGAGCCATCTTTGGGCTAATTGAATTTACTCGAGTTCGCGCTTTACCAGTTTATAAATCAATGAGTGAAGTATCTAACCTTATATACGAGACCTGCAAAACGTATATGATTACTCAAGGCAAATTTCTTATCGTGCTTGAATGCTTAATCGGTGCTTGTATTGTTTATTATTTTGCATTTTTGCAAAGCATGGCTATCGGTAAGGTTTTACTTATTTTATTTTGGTCTATATTGGGCATTCTTGGCTCCTATGGCGTAGCTTGGTTTGGTATTCGTATTAATACCTACGCCAACAGTCGTACGGCTTTTGCTTCACTTGCAGGCAAACCATTTAGTGTTATGTCGATACCGCTTCAATCAGGAATGTCTATAGGGGTACTTCTTATCTGTGTTGAACTTGTTATGATGATTGCTATTTTGCTACTAGTTTCTAAAGAAAATGCCGGAGCCTGCTTTGTGGGTTTTGCTATAGGCGAATCTCTTGGCGCTTCTGCTCTACGTATTTGTGGCGGTATTTTCACAAAAATAGCTGACATTGCCTCTGACCTTATGAAAATTGTCTTTAATATTAAAGAAGATGATGCAAGAAACCCAGGCGTAATTGCTGATTGTACCGGTGATAACGCCGGCGATTCAGTTGGCCCGACAGCTGACGGGTTTGAAACTTATGGTGTGACTGGTGTTGCGTTAATAAGTTTTATTATACTGGCAGTTGGCATGAGCCATAACACGTCAGGAACGCTCTCTCTCACTGCTGGCGGTGAGATTTTACAGGCTAAATTTATAGTTTGGATTTTCGCTATGCGTGCACTTATGGTTGTAACCTCTATTGGGTCTTATTGGATAAACGGCATGATCTCTAAGTCGATGTACGGTAAAGTTGATCATTTTGATTTCGAGGCTCCGCTAACTACGCTCGTATGGTTGACCTCTATTGTTTCTATTATTGTTACTTACGCCGTAAGTAATCTTCTCCTCGCAGATTTAGGCGATCTTTGGTGGAAGTTGTCTACCATCATAAGCTGCGGCACAATAGCAGCGGCAGTAATACCAGAACTTACAAAGATTTTTACATCAGCAAAATCTATTCACGTAAGTGAAATTGTGGCAGCATCGCGCGAAGGCGGTGCCTCGCTTACTATATTATCAGGTTTAGTGGCCGGTAATTTTTCTGCTTTTTGGAAGGGTATGACAATAGTGGGACTTATGCTTATAGCCTATTTTACAAGTCAGCTGGGGCTTGATGCGTTTATGGCCTATCCCGCAGTATTTGCGTTTGGTCTTGTAGCTTTCGGATTTTTGGGTATGGGCCCAGTAACAATAGCTGTCGATAGTTATGGTCCCGTTACCGATAATGCCCAATCAATATTCGAACTTTCGCAGATCGAACAAGATAAGTCAGCGGTGGCCAGTATACAAAAAGAGTTTGGTTTCACCCCTGATTTTAAAAAAGGTAAAGAGTATCTTGAAGAAAATGATTCTGCCGGTAACACCTTTAAGGCTACTGCAAAACCAGTGCTTATCGGCACTGCGGTTATTGGTGCAACCACGATGATTTTTTCAATTATTTTACTTATGCAGATTAAGCTAGATTTAATGGATCCTCGTGTGTTGCTGGGCTTGATTACAGGTGGTGCTGTGATCTACTGGTTTACCGGAGCATCGATTCAAGCGGTGACGGCTGGTGCCTATCGTGCGGTTGAGTATATTAAGGCACACATTCGTTTAGATTCGTCAGAAAAGGCATCTCTTGAATCATCGAAAGAAGTGGTTCATATATGTACTCGCTACGCACAAAACGGAATGGTAAATATTTTTGCAGTGATTTTTACCTTCACGCTAGCCTTTGCTTGTTTTGACGCGACATTTTTTGCCAGCTATTTAATTTCGATAGCGGTATTTGGTCTTTATCAAGCTATGTTTATGGCTAATGCTGGTGGCGCATGGGATAACGCCAAAAAAGTTGTCGAAGTTGATCTTCGCGAAAAAGGCACACCCCTTCATGCGGCAACTATTGTTGGCGATACGGTGGGTGACCCATTCAAAGATACATCATCGGTAGCACTGAACCCGATTATAAAATTCACAACTCTATTTGGTCTTTTAGCTGTTGAAATAGCCCACTCAGCCAAAGAGAATGCTCTTTTGATTGGTATTGTTTTATTTATTGTGGGTCTATTTTTTGTATGGCGTTCGTTTTACGGCATGCGTATTAGTGCCAACACTACGCAAGAAGAAGTTACAGGCGCTAGAAGCAAAGCTACCACATGAAACAAAAACCATGGTGCTTAGTGCCGGTACGCCCAAATTCTAAAGCAAAGATAGATAAAGAAGATTACGCGCGTGTTATGAAACACACGTGGCGTATTTTAACCAAAGAATCTGGGCGCCAAAAAGTGGTTACAAATATTATTGATAATCGTGATCGCAACCGTCAGATCTCACTTGGGCAATTTCTGATGAAGCCAGTAAAAGGTAAAATGGTTTATCCAAGACGCTTTATGGAGGGGTTAGACTATCGTAAAGAAAATCTTGTGGTATGTACCATGCAAGAAAGACAGCGCATATTGCCACCTAGTCGCAACTACGGCACCTCTCGTTATAAAGGTGTTAGCTATATAACCAGTCGTAAGCGCTGGCGCGCAGCCATAAAACATAATGGGCATTCAATAACTCTTGGTCTTTTTAAGAACGAAGATGATGCGGCTAAGTCGTACAATCAAGCGGCCCTTAAGTTATTTGGTAAAGAGTCATACCAAAATCAAATTGCATCAACGAAGTCTCGTCGACGGCTTGATCGCAAAAGAAAATGAAACCATTTGATCCCAACAATGTTGAGGTCGAACTTAAGGGTTACCTCGATTGCGATGCTGAGCTAGTAGCTATAGCTCGCGAGTTTAAAATATTAGCACTTATTGAGTGGCCAAAAGTAGTACAAGATGAATTTTTGACTTCTTATTCTCAAGGCCAACCCAAAATACCAGTTATTGATTACCCGAAATATGACCATGCTGAGCCATTAGCAAAGCTTGAAAAAATAATTAAAGCAACCGACACCAAACACCCAGTTGCTCAGTATTTAAATCAAACGGCAAAAAGTTATTTTTCTGCTCATAAGTTGGTAGAAAATTTAAGTAAGCCCGAGATGTTGCAACATTCTTTAGATTTGTATGGTCGCCCAGGAGATAAAATTGCCGGAACGCAATTTACCAGCATTGATGCAGCAAATTTTTTTATCGAAACAGCTGCGCAGTTTAGCGAATATTTTAGTCTCGAAAATGAAGAAATTTGTATTCTAGCCGATACCATTAAAGATCAGCTAGATGGCGCCATAAAAAAAGTTATCACTGACGACAAGGTAGATGTTTTTATAGATGAAACACTAGTGCCCAAGGCCGCAGCAGGAGTATCGCGAGTGCGACTTCGTTCTGGTACATGTTTTTCTCCTTTTGATTTCAAACAACTTCTTGAACACGAGGTGTTTGTTCACACTCTTACTGCTTTAAACGGTAAGCACCAAAAATATTTGCAGACGCTGAGTCTTGGCTCGCCTCGTACAACGGCTGTGCAAGAGGGGTTAGCTACTTTTGCTGAACTAGTTACGGCATCGATCGATCTCAACCGACTAAAGCGAATTGCGCTCCGAGTGCTTGCTGTTGACATGGCACTTAACGGGGCGAATTTTATTGAGGTTTTCGAATATTTTTTAAATAACGGCCAAAATAAGATTGAAAGCTATAGTTCTACTCAGCGTATTTTTCGTGCAGGTGACCCCAAGGGTAAAATTGTTTTTACCAAAGACTGTGTTTATCTTGATGGTCTACTCCATACCCACTCTTTTTTTAGGTGGGCAATGAAGAATCAAAAATTGCACCTTTCACAAGTTATGTTTTCAGGGCGCTTAACTTTTGACGATGCTGAGATGCTTGCTCCATTTATGGAGTGTGGTCTAATCTTACAGCCTAAATATTTGCCGCCATGGTTATCACAAGTACCTGTACTAGGGGGCTATTTAGCATTCTCATTATTCGCAAACAAAATTAGCGTCAGCCACCTCAACAAAACCTTCGGGGCCACAGATACGCCGTAACCTTACCCCCAGTTTAATTAGATTTGAGATTAAATTAATCACGACAAAAATTTCTGCAGTGTCATTTTGCCTCCGAATTTACATGGTATAACTTTTGCTGCTCTCGACTAGTGTGGGTTGCGGCATGTGGGCATGCTGGCGCGAACGCACGTTACGCTATCTGTTGTGTATTTTAACACTAAAAAAGGGGAGGGGGCTTGTATGGAAGTTTCAGAAATCAGCTTGGGTAAAAAATTGGCGATCCTTGCGAAGTTAAGGGGGTTAACGCAAGAGCAAATTGCTAAATCCTGTTCTATGTCACGAATTTCAGTAAACAGATTTTTTCGCAGTCATACAGAAATTCGCGCTGGCGATTTGGGCGCTCTTCTAGGTACGCTCGGTATAAACCTAGAAAAGCTGGTAGATGACGCCATAAGGTACGCCGTAACTTCACCTCAAGGTTAAATATAACTGAATTTGACGCGCATGCGACACAAAAAGGTGCCTGGCACCTTTTGGTTCAGATCCGGGATCATTTGAATATATTCGGACAAAAAATTGTTTAGAACGCGTCTGATTTTGCGCTGGCGTTGGCATCATCCTTGAAATACAGTTTTTGTGAGGCAGCAAGTAACTAATAAGGAGGCCTTTAATGGCAACAGCATCAACGTCCACAAATTCTTCTGGTAAAGAAGTCGACAACGAAAAATCGAAAGCGCTCGAGTTAGCGCTGATTACGATCGAAAAGCAATTCGGCAAAGGTTCGATCATGAAGCTTGGCGGCGAGCAGACTCTGTTTGAGAATGTTCCAGCAGTTTCAACTGGAGCATTGAGTTTAGACATAGCTCTCGGAATTGGCGGTTTGCCTCGCGGTCGTATTGTAGAAATTTTTGGCCCAGAAAGTTCTGGTAAAACTACATTGGCGCTATCAACAATTGCGCAAGCACAAAAAGCTGGTGGTACAGCGGCATTTATCGATGCTGAGCACGCACTAGATGTGGGTTATGCACGCAAACTTGGAGTGAATACTAAAGACATGCTCATTTCTCAACCAGACACCGGTGAGCAGGCATTAGAAATTACAGAAACCTTAGTGCGCTCAGGGGCGATTGATATTCTAGTGATTGACTCAGTAGCAGCACTTACCCCACGCGCTGAGATTGAAGGCGAAATGGGTGATTCACACATGGGGCTGCAAGCGCGGCTCATGTCACAAGCTCTGCGTAAGCTAACCGCTGCTATTGCGCGTTCTAATACTTTGGTTATTTTTATCAATCAGATTCGCATGAAAATTGGAGTGATGTTTGGCAACCCTGAAACCACTACGGGTGGCAATGCGCTAAAGTTTTACGCCTCAGTTAGACTTGACGTGCGTCGCATCGGCGCGATCAAAGATGGTGAAGACGTAACTGGTTCTCGTACGACGGTAAAAGTAGTAAAAAATAAAATGGCGCCGCCATTTGCGAAGGTTGAATTTGATTTAATGTACGGTGATGGCATTTCTCTCGAGGGCGATGTGCTTGATCTTGGAGTAAAGTTCGAACTTATCGATAAATCGGGAACATGGTTTAGCGTTAATGGCGAGCGCATGGGTCAGGGGCGTGAGCAGGCCATCAGATTTTTGAAAGAAAATGCAAAACTTACGCAAAGTTTACGTGAGCAAATTTTAAATAAAACAATTCGCAAAGATAAAATTGCAAATGCCGCAGCGGCCGACAAAGTAGTGACGGCGCCTGCAAAGAAGCACTAAGCGAAGCTGCAAACTAATAAATATAGGCTAGAGTTACTTCAGTCTAAAAAAATATTATATTATAAATGATGAGCTAACCCCTGTAACAGGGGTTAGCTTTTTCAGTATTTAACGCACATGCGACACATAAAAGTGCCTGGCACCTTTGAACACAACCCAGTATAATTACTGATTTTAGTGACTAATTTAGAGATGAACTTAAATAAAAGAATAATACTCAGTGAAAATATTAGAAATCAATACTGAAAAGACATGGCGAGGCGGCGAGCGCCAGACCCTATTTACCGTAAAAGGTTTACTCAGCAGCGGCGTTAGTGCAGAACTTTTATGTCTTAAAAATTATCCCCTGTCTAAAAAGGCAAAACAGCTAAATGCCCCAGTGCACGAAGTGAAAAATAATATATCTGCAGCCCTGTTTCTTATGAAGCACGGTTCTAGATTTGATGTAATTCATGCGCAAACGGCTAAGGCGCAATCAATTGCCGTACTTACAAAGATATTTCATAAAAAGCCTGTTGTTTATACGAGACGTGTTGATTTTAGGCCAACAGGTAGTTTGGCAAAATTAAAATACAAAAAGACAGACCGAGTTGTTGCCATATCTTCAGCAATTAAAGAAGTACTAGAAAAATTGGGGGTTGCTAACGTAGACGTAATACCTTCTGTTATAGAGGCCATTAACTTAGATGGAGTTAGAGCTAGAAAACTTAAAGATGAACTTTTAATAGAAAATAAAAAGATTATTGCCACGGCGGCCGCACTAGTTGCGCATAAAGACCCTTTAACAATGGTAGAAGTAGTTCGTGAACTCTCAACGAAAAGAGATGACTTCGTTTTTTTACACTTTGGCGATGGAATATTGCGAAATGAAGTTACAGCAAAAATTGCCGAATATAAACTGCAGAACATTTATAAACTTATGGGATTTTATGAGGGCGTAGAAGATTTTTTCAGTATATTTGATGTCTTTGTGATGAGTTCTGAAGAAGAGGGCTTGGGCAGTAGTGTTCTAGATGCCTTTATCTACAAGGTGCCGGTAGTCTCAACAAATGCCGGGGGTTTAAAAGAAACGGTGACTGAAAGAGGGTTATTATGTCAGGTCAAAGATGCCAAATGACTAGCAAATTCAATAAGCAATATACTTAAAGACGATGTCTTACGCAGTCAGCTTGTCAGTAAGGCATACGATGATGTTAAAAAGAAATATTCGCTTAAGGATAATATTGAAAAATATATTAAAATGTTTAAAAATCTACCGTCTCAATATTAGGGCGCCTATCATCTACCAATTAACAATACTCTTGTTGGGTGATTGTAATGGTCTTGGTCGCTTATTCCGTATACTGAAAATCCGCTAATGCAGCGGACGGTAATATTAACCCAAAGTGTTGCTTGTTCTTGGAGAAGATGTTGATTTGCCGGTACGGACAGTGAGCGGCCATTACAAAATTGAATGGCGTAGCTTTGGATGTATGCGCCGTCGCCAAGAATTTTTAGACGAAATTGGCTAAACCCTAGTGGGAAGCCACGATCTCTAATTGATGAAAACATAAAATCATCAGAAATAAACGCATCGTCGGTTAGTAAAGTATATGCTATTAGTGAGGTGTTAGCCTCGAACCAGTAGGGTCGCATGCGATAAATTTCTGCGCTGATAGAAAGTCGCTCGCTCTCCCAGAATCGACGGCGTATATCTATTCGCTCGCGATGGCGGGAGTCTAATCTATCTTCACGGCGATTGTATGATGGGTCGTTACGACGATTAAGGCCTACATTTTGAAAGCCATCAATTCGGTGTTTTATCCAGTCACGTAGCTCATCGCTGGCAGCAAATACTTGGAGGGGAGAAGCTAACATACTGATTATTAAGATAAATCTACGCATAAGGGACTCTCCTGAAAACATAAATATAGGGCCAAAAACTAATATGACTCAAATAACGCGATGTATTATATATGAATTTCAGGAGATTTGAAATAGGTATGTAATTAAGAAATGGCCTGCGCCAAATTAATTATAGCGCAGGCTAAACTCTATTAACTCTACAAGCTTAGCGGTAAGCTTACGCCTAACATAAAGCCTTTGTAGTTTACGTCAGCATTATCTAAAACGGCAGTATCATCATTTTCATAGTTCATTGAAAAATATTCTAGGTTAATTGATACAAATGGCAAAGTGGTAAGCCCTACCCCTGCCTTAAAGCCATTACCCTTATATTTATAATCTACACCACCAGTCTCAGTAGAAAATTTAGATGAGAAAAAATATGTGCCAAAAAAACGTAACATTATTGGTAAATCAAATGAAACAAATGCCCCAAGATTTGTTAGCTTTGAGTCATCGCCATCTGTATCTAAAGATCCGCTCATGGCTTCAACGCCTGCGCCTAAAAGTAGAAAATCATAACCAAGTCTGCCCCCAAAAGCGGCGCCCTTAGTCGTGCTATCAACATCAAGGGTTGCGGTTATTGGAGTGTTAATTGTAACAGAACCACTATTTTTACCCGTCATATAGCCAAGGTATGGTTCTATTAAAATACCGGCAAAAGAATTTGCTGAAAAAGTAACGAGTGCGACAAATAATAAAAACTTAATACGCATAAAACCCCCATTGTTTGCTACAGGCTACACGTTAGCGACAAGGCAGACAAGTTTGCGAGTTATTTGTGAAGGCAGAGCGGCAAATACGTTGCCTTTAAATGCTAATCTCTTATATTGCCGAGCAATGGAATTATGCGAGGATATTTATACGCTGATTAATACGAAAGGCGAGTTACGTGATGAGGCTTGGGAGAATTCATTTCTTAAGTCGCTACCTAGTGCTAAATTGCGTGTACTTGATGAATCTCCGCGTACTGGCCCAGACGGCTGGCCATATTTAATGGTGGTTCTTGATGCAAGTGGCGATGAGTCTGCCAGCAAGGTACTTACTTGGTTGTCAGATAAAGGCATTGGTCTTGTGATTAATCCACAAAAAGAATCACCTGATTTTGTTTTATCTTACGGAATGGTCTGTAATTTTCGCGAACGGGGTAAATTTTTATCGCCGATAATAAATGAGATTACCGGCCAAGTGCAATTTTCTGCGGGCGAGAAAGTATATGCTGGGGAACCGAGTGAGGATTTTTTGCCAGGTTATTCAAGATCAATACTGCGCACTTTTTTTCAAGGCAATAAAATAGAAAAAATGAAGGTGCTTGTTGTTAGCCCAGATCAAAAACATTACGATCTTTGTTTTTCATTAGAGGCATTTGGCCTACTTGAAGAAAAAGACCACAATAGAATTCTTGAATCGATTGCATGGTTTTTACCTTCTCACTACTCAATCGTTTTGATTAGTGAAAAAAATCTGCCGCCTTTTTATGAGTTGTAAATTAAACCGCCAGGCGAAAAGTTACTTTAATAATATGAACAGCTTCCACTGCTGAAATTTGAATTTATGATTCTTCGTCATTCGTGTTGTTGTGATCAGTATCACCGCTATTAGTATTGCCGTCACCTGTTTGGCAGAAGCCCAAGTGGTCGCGATCGGCATCATCAGAGCCATGGTGGCCAGGAGACTCTCCTATATGGGCTTTTAAGGCATTTACCGAGATGCAAATTTCGTGACGATTATCTGGGTTTCTAGGAGGCACATGACATACGACAACTTTTTTCGACTCATTGTCGCTTTCGCTGCATTGTATTGTTAAGCAAGAAAAATCGCGCACAGCAGTGGCCACATCTTCAGGGGTTTGAATTTCATCGATAAATATGGGATCAGGGGCATGAGTTGTTGGGTTAGAAGATCCTGCGGGGCCACCAATTTTTGAGACTATAGAGCTATCGATAGAGGCAAACCGTTGATCACTACATCCATTTGATATCGCAACTACCAAACCTAGGGCTGCTGATATGCAGACAATAATTGATTTTTTCATACTTCCCCCCTTCCTATTCTTGAATGTGTAGTAATGCAAATCAGGTACCAGGTGGAGATGCGATACTTTGTTTTACACCGCTACAAAACAGATATGTCTGATAATATGATGATTAGTTCGACACGCCTTTGTCTCAAA
>MEPT01000074.1:30813-36199 GCA_001769925.1 Bdellovibrionales bacterium RBG_16_40_8 | reverse complement strand
TCGAACTCACCTGGTGCGGGTAGTAGATCAACTAAACATTCACGCCAATATTCTGGGACTTCATTAGAGAAGGTAACAGCAATGACAAAAATACCTCTGCCCATATGAGTGGCGCGTGAAATTGTGCCGTCTAAATCAAGATTCATTTGCGGTAGATACATAACGACACTTTGTCCAAGAATCGATTGTAGACTTAAATTTTCACGGAGATCCTCGGGCACTAATGAATGGCGATCTATTTGTATTAGAAATCCAGAGTTTGAAGCATTTATTATTTTACCCTCACTGGCTATGACCATATAGGTCGTCACTGAGGTAAGGTCTTGGATAGTTATCGCCTCTACTGACTTACGCACGGCATTTCGCTGGTTCACATTGCCTCCTCAAAAGTTATAGCTACATATCGGCCGACCTAGACCAAAGTTTAGGGGGGTACAATAATTACCATTATGGCACATACCCTGTATATGAATGCGCCGGGCGCGCGTACGGTAAGTATCTGAATTTGCTGGATTTAAATAAAACACACACTTTTATAAGGCGTATTTATACGAACAACACTTGCGTAGCTATTAGGGCCAAAATTTGGCTATATTGAAAACTTTTCATAATTTTCTGGGAGATTAAAATTTGCAAATAATAACGGCCCGCACCCGTGGTACACTGCGTTAATTAATTGGTGGTATGTGCATAGAAATCTAAAGCTTAAATATTTCTTCATAACGACCCTTTTTATTATATTAAGCGCTTCGCCATTAGCCTGGGCGAAAAGCCAGGATTGCGCGAATTTATTAAGAAGGCAGTCGGCATTTCAAAAAATACACGAAATCAAAGACGCTAATATGCGTAGAGAGCACGATGTAGGAGTGGCGACTTCACAGACAAGTAACGCCTACGGTACAAATGTGCCAATTGCACGAAGCTTTGAAAAAGAGGGTTTATTCTATGAAGATATTGAGCCATGGTTTTCTTCGCTTAAGCCAGAAGCCAAAGGTAAATTGCAAAATCGATTTAACTTAGAAAAATCTTTGTCACCGAGAAAGCAAACGCTTACTAAATGGCTAAAAAATATTGATAGTCTTATTATTTACCCGAGCGGGATAGATCAAAAAACATGGCAGATCTTAACTCCAGTAAAGCGATTAGAGTACCTGCTTAAAATTGACGATCTGTTTTCAGTATTAGTTGTGAATCAAAGTGCAAAGCTTTTTGCAGAAGAAATTTTAAATTATGACGACATTAAGCCGGGGCCAAACGCCCCTGAGCATCTTGTCGTTGGCGATGACTTAGGTTCATATGAAGTGCGTTTAGGCCTGGGGGTGACTGACCGCAATCAATTTATGGCCCTTCGTGATGAAACAGAGAATTTTTTAGGCGGCAGCATTGGCCATCAACATTTTTTTCATGCTTGGCCCGAAAATCAAAAAGCTCGTGAGAAAATGGCACCCAAATATATTGAGCTTCTTGATGCTACGACTTGGTATCTTTTTTGGCGACAAATGAAACGTAATCCTACTGACATCGAAAGTATTTTAACGCACCCGTATCTAGGCGTTTACACGCGCTCGGCTCTTGATCGCCTGTACCGTGCCGTTGTAGAAGGCGCCCCCAAGAAATTTAATAATAAATTTCGCATGGTTGGTGCCCGCGGCTATAAAGCAAACGCAGATATACCCGAACAAGGTGATGGCTGGATACCAGATTGGGAAATGAGATCTGGCAATAAAAGTGAAAAAAGGGAGTTTGTTGAGAATATGTTAGAGGCCAGGTTTTCTACCGGTGATTATTCTGGGTTAAAAGACTATAGGCTTTCAAATTTTGACCCATCAGCCGCGATTGAAGAGCTTTTGCGCCCCCACTTAACGCAAGAGCAGATTGCTACAGTGAAAAAATTTGAAGAGCTTCACCCGGCGATGAGTTACAACACTCATGTATTAGCTAATAATCACGTGCGAAACAGAATAATATCGCCACTTCTTAATTGGGGCGAGCGGCTGCCGCTAACTTTAAAACAAACTGTGCTTTTAGCTGCGCAAAAGAAATATGCTGAGGACCTTTACGCGATAGCAGATTTCTACATAAAAAAAATAAACGCACAAGAGCTAACGACGATAACCCTTGGTCGGCTAAGAGCGAGTGCTGTTGAGGTAATTGAAGAATTGATGTATCAATTTTCTACCAGAGTTCGTTTAGATATTGAATTTGAACAATATCTTAAGCCGCAACCACCTCAAAGTATCTCGCTTAAGGTCAAATCATCTGGCCCGATTAATGTTAACGATATTCCTATTGGCATTGAGTACTCATTTCGTTTTCCGAAACGAGGAGAGCCTAAAAGTAAAGCTCAGGCAGACTCACACATAAAGGCATTGGCCGAGGCTATGCGAAAATACTTTTCTTCTTCAAGCCCTGTCGAGACAACTGGGGGAGACTCTCATGGGCACGGTGCAGTAGTAAAGTATCGGGTAGTGCAAGAAGAGGAAGAAGAAGAGGGTTCAGAAGAGGGTTCATATGATGAAGTTGTATGGCGTGCAGAGTGGGATGGTATAAGCCGTTATTACGTAGACGGTAAAATTCGCCGAGCTTGGGGGGGGCACGCGGAGGTGCCTTCGCCAAAATTTTCGCCACAAAATATTGATGACGGCATTCGTCAGGTATTTCAGGCTGCAAGGTCTATGAGTATGGAGCCGCGCCGCTCGGCCGGTGGAGGTCACTTTAATTTTGATCTTGAGAAGATTATGAAGAATTACCCGGCTGAATTTGGCGCGCGAGCGATGGCAAATCTAATCAGCTACTTTGAGTCAAATCAAGAGATGATTCTTTTTATGTGGATGCATCCTTTGCGAAAACATGCTGCACACCCAATCCCACTCCAGCAAGGGTTTGCACAGAAAATATCTGAATTTCATGGCAATTGGACCGATCTAGCGCAATTACTTTATGAATCACGTTATTTCAATTCTTTCGTTGGCAGAAAGCCCAAATATGTGCCACTAAATGTGACGCCGGTGATGACACCAATTGTACCTGAACAGTATTTTGCTCCGCTTGACATACGTCGCAAAGAATCAGAGTGGTTTCCGAGTTTTAGTAATGATACCGGCCGGATTGAAGCAAGACTATTTGATGCGCCAACAGATGAGCACATGGCAGCGCTACAAATTAAGTATTTTCGCGCAGTTCTGAATAAAACTTTTAACTCTGATAGGCCTTTAGTGCTTAAAAAGCTATTTTCTGAAATAGACTATGAGCGTTGGGAGAAAAATCCCGAGCAGTGGATTAGCGATGCTGAAGCACACCTTAAAGAACTAGATCTAAATACTAAAGAATTTCGCTGGTTACTATGGGATTCTTATCAAAGCCGGACAAAATATAAAGAGCGCTCGCATGAATATCTGATTTATGATGACTACTTGCCGCCACGCAAAGCCCCTGGCCAGCTCGGAAGGTTATTTTTCAAGTCAGAAAAGTTTTTTTCTCTAGCTGCATAAAAAAATTGCATTCATAACAAATCCATTATTTGATTTCATAAATAGGCAACGTTGTTTATTTTTTTGGGGGGGGGGATTAGGTAATGCTTAAGAGCTTTCTGTTTCGCTTAGGCGCGATAGGTATACTTTTTTTTATTACACAAACCTCTACCGCTGCGAAAAAATATACGCCGCCAGAGCTACAAGCTCCTCCTGCTAACGAAGTCGGGGTTGACCCGCTAATAGAATCGGCATGGTATTTAGAGCGCATGGGTGTATACTCTGCCTGGCAGATAACCCGTGGGTCACGTGATGTTGTGATTGCCATCGTAGATAGTGGTATAAACTATAATCATCCAGAGCTAGCCAATTCACTAAAGCATAATCTACTAGATTGTAATTTTAATGGAGTAGATGATGACAGAAATGGCTATGTAGATGACTGCGTAGGTTATAATTTCTCTGAGTGGGTATCTTTACCCTGGGACGACGGCGGTCACGGTACTTTTATCGCAAGCATTATTGCTGGAGAAAATAATAACAAAGTAGGTAGCTCAGGCGTTTGCCCGGGTTGTTCTATTATGCCGATCAGATTTTTAGATAGCGATGGGTTTGGTGATGATGGAGACTCTATAAATGGTATTGAATATGCCGTTAAAATGCATGCCTCAGTTATAAATTTATCTTTTGCCGGCGAGGGTTATGACCAAAAGCTTCGTAACATTTTAAAAGAGGCGTTGGCGCAAGATATCGTTATTGTAGCGGCAGCAGGTAATGACGGTGCAAATAATGACAAACAAAGCGTTTACCCGGCAAATTATCATATGCCGAATTTACTTTCTGTGGCGTCATCTCGCCGCGACAATGATCTATCTGAAGAGTCTAACTATGGTGCTAGAAATGTTCATCTCGCCGCAGCAGGTACGACCATTTGGGGATTATGGAGTGATAGCAAGTGGTATCGCAGTCAAGGGACTTCATTTGCTGCCCCCATGGTGGCGGCAACAGCTGGGCTTATGCGAAGTGCGAATCCGCGACTTTCTGCCGTAGAGGTGGTAACTATCATAAAAAATACAGTTACCCTTTCGCCAGCACTTAAAGGCAAGGTGCGTATGGGCGGAGTACTTAACGCTGATGCAGCAGTTCGCTGTGCAGTTGACCCAGAGCTTTCTTGTCTAAAGAAAAAGTAAGAAAAAAGTAATTTAAAAAGTCACGGTTTTGCCCGAAGAAATATCGAGCATTCGTCGTAGCGGTAGACGAGCTCTATCGATTATTTTTGGATCAACTTTTATCTCTGGGCTAAGATTTTCTAACGCAATTTTAATTTTTTCTAAGGTATTAAGTTTCATGTAAGGGCATTCGTTGCAGGCACATGAGCCTTCGGCAGGGGCTTGAATTAGCTCAACATCGGGGCGAATTTTTTTCATTTGATGAAAAATGCCTGGTTCGGTGGCCACAATAAATTTTTTAGCAGGATTTATTTTTACCTCTTCGAGAAGTTTTGAAGTTGAGCCGACTATGTCTGCATATTCAAGAACGGCATCGATACACTCTGGGTGGGCAAGTACTGGTGCGCCAGGATGATCGTTTTTAAGCTCAAAAAGCTTACGTGCTGAAAAGAGCACATGTACTTCGCAGGCACCCGGCCATAACACCATCTCGCGCCCAATTTTTTTTGCAAGATAAGCGCCGAGATTACGATCTGGCCCAAATAAAATTTGGCGATCTTTAGGTATGGCTAAAATAATTTTTTCAGCGTTAGATGAGGTACAGATGACATCAGAAATACTTTTTACGGCGGCTGAAGAGTTGATATAGGTCACCAGTACAAAGTTTGGGTGAGCGTCTTTCCAGGCCTTATACTTTGCAAATGGCGAATGATCTACTAACGAGCAGCCAGCATTAACGTCTGGCAC
>MEPT01000074.1:24958-30773 GCA_001769925.1 Bdellovibrionales bacterium RBG_16_40_8 | reverse complement strand
GCCATAAAGACTACGCCGGCCATGATAATAACGGGGTTGGTAGCTTTTTCACCCTCTTGTGCAAGAGCCAGCGAATCTCCGACAAAATCGGCTATGTCTTGAATATCGCCTTCTTCGTAGTAGTGCGCGAGTATAAGCGCCTCACGTTCTTTTTTAAGATTTAAAATTGTGTCGCGAAGACTTTTCATTATGAGTTTGGTATATCATGGCTAATCAAAAAAATGAACTTAGAAAAAAATGTCGAAATTTATTTAAATCTTTTGAAAATTGATTACATTTTTGACAGTAAATACGCACGAATTGTCATACTTTTTTACGAAATTCTCGCTACGAGAATAAAAGCTGCTTATTCTTTTGTTAGGCAACAAAATAGATTAGCATTATCTAATCAGTGCTTGCATAGCTGGGGGGATTTTATGACTAGTTTTAAGAACAAGATGCGCCAAACAGTTGTACTAATGATTGTATTAATAAGTGCAATTTCGATTACAGCTTGTTTTTCGACTTCAGATCAGGGTTCGCAAACTATTGGCTCAGCAACAACACAGCCTCCTGACTTTACCAGCAGTCCTAGCGACCCAGGGCAAAATAACGATGTAAGTGTTTTGGTTGAGCCGCCGCCAGCTGCTAATGAGCAAAGTGGTAATATTAGACCTGTAAGCGGTGTAAGCCTTATAATAAATAACGGTGCAGACCGCACCTCAGACCCGATCATGCACTTATCGGTTCTTCTTACCGAGTATGCAGAAATTGGCGTAATGAAGATTGGCTTTACAAACGATTGTTCTGACGGTGAGTGGGGTGATTTTACAGACAATATAGATATTCTTAGCCCAACATTAAATGGTGAGGTTACGGTTTCTATACAGTTTCAAGATTATGACCGCGTTCTTAGTCAATGTATTACAAGTTCGATCATGCATGATAACGAAGGGCCTGAAATTACTTTTACGACATACCCGAGCGCGTCTATTGAACAGGGCAGTAGGGCAAGCATTTCGTATAGCGTTACAGACGCATCGGCTATTTCAAGTGTGACCTGTCGACTTAATCAGTTAGAAAAGCCTTGCTTGGCCGACAGCAATAATATTGATATTTCTGAAATGCCTGAAGGCAGCTATATTTTTTCAATCGATGCTGTCGATGAGCTAGGAAATACTTCACATGGGCAAGTAGCCTGGAGCGTAGTTAGTTCGACCAAACATCTATTGCAGAGCATACTAGTGCGTAACGAAAATAAAGTTGATATTTTAGTGGTGATCGATAACTCGGGCTCAATGGCGTATGAGCAGCAAAGTATGGCGCTAAGAACCAGTAATTTTTTATCGATACTGCAGGGCTTAGATTGGCGCATAGCAATTACAACCACAGACCCTACCGCGACATTATCTGTAAACACAGCAGACCCAAAGCTAAATGGACTGATTGCGCCAGTGGGCTCAAAAAAAGTGTATAAATATGTAAGCGACGGATTATTTTTGCCAATTAATAATCACCCAGGAGAATTCTATATTGAATCAACTTTATCGCAAAGCGATGCGCAAAACCGTTTAAGTCAAACGTTACAACGGCCAGAAACCGGCAGCGGTAAAGAACAAGCCATTTACGCAACTTATCGTATGATAGAAAGAGGGTTCACCGAGCAAAATAAAAACCCAGTTCAGCATAATTTTTTTCGTGACGGTGCAAATTTTTCCGCACTGGTTATTTCAGACGAAGATGAATCAGCTAGTGGTACTAAAAACGACCCGCAAAATCTAATGTCATTGGTATACAATACTTTTCAAGGGCAAAAGGCTTTTAGTTGGCATTCGATAATAACTAAACCTAAAGATGAAAACTGTCTAAAAACTTATGGCGCAACCTACGGCGAGCGATATAATCAATTAAGTTTGATGACGGGTGGTCTTATCGGTTCAGTTTGTGAAAGCGATTATGCTTCACAGCTGGCCGGTATCGCTAATGGCATTAGACAGTTGGTGAAGACGCTTACACTTTCTTGTCAACCGCTACCGCAATTTCCAATAGTAGTTTTAAAAGATGGGCAAACGTATTCTGGCACCTACACTATTGAGGGAGTTAATTTAAAATTTGATGCTGAATTGCCGGCTGGCGGCTACTCAATAGATTATCATTGCTTAAAATGAGCTGCGGGATTTTGCCGGCTGAATATGATTTGTGGAAGGCCAGAAAAATGCGGCTTAACGATTAGCTTAACAACTAACTAAACGTCTCCGCCCTTAAGAGACGTAATGATGGCTTTTGATACGGTTTTCAAAGCTTCAAATACGCCCTTACCTTCACGGGCCGCGCCTTCGAAATCTGGGGCATTAAAGCGATTCAGAGCATTGCGCAGTTCAGATAGTGGCGAAGCATTAGGCAAATCTCGCTTATTGTATTGAATAGCAAGCGGCACATTGCGTATATCGTAGCCCTGTTGTTCAAGATTTTTTTCTAGATTATTTAAAGACTGAATATTTTCTTCCATACGCTCAGTTTGTGAGTCGGCGACAAAAATAATACCGTCAAGGCCTTTCAAAATAAGCTTTCGGCTGGCATCATAAACTACTTGCCCAGGCACTGTGTAGAGATGAAAGCGAGTGCGAAAACCACGAATTTCGCCAATATCCATAGGTAAAAAATCAAAAAACAAAGTGCGCTCTATGTCGGTTGGTAAAGAGATAAGATCTGATTTTTCGGGGGATAAGCTTTTATTGTAAACCCACTGCAAATTGGTTGTTTTGCCGCTGAGTGAAGGACCGTAATAGACAATTTTGCAATGAATCTCTTTGGCGTTATAGTTTATAAAAGACATTAAATCTCAACCCTGTTCTCAAGTGCTCGACCTAAAGTTCTATGATCAATATAGTCTATATCACCGCCAATTGGAATACCATGAGCTAAACGACTCACCTTAAGATTTTGCCCCCTTAGGTGTTTTGCGATATATAGTACAGTGGTGTCGCCTTCTAGGTCAGAATCAAGAGCCAAAATAACTTCACGAATGTTTTCGTTTTTAATTCGCTCAAAAAGTTGAGAAAGTCGAATATCTTTCGGAGCAATTCCGGCAAGTGGCGAAATGGCCCCATGAAGCACATGATATCGTCCGCGAAAAGAGCCAGAATAATCAAGACGTGCTATGTCGGCGGGATCTTCAACCACACAGAGCATGTCGTTTACTCTATTTATGTCTGTACAGTAGTGGCAGAGGGCTTCATTTTCGGTAAATGAGTAGCAACGCGGACATTCGTGCACATTTTCTTCTATTGCTTCAAGGGCACCGCGTAGAGACTTGCTATAGTGTTTAGAGCTGCGAAGTATATGATAAGCTAGGCGCTGCGCCGTTTTTGACCCAATGCCTGGTAGCTTTGTAAGCTCATTGATGAGCCTATCTAGCGAGGGTGTGTGTAAAATCATTATTTAATAAAGCCCAGGCATGTTCATGCCGCCGGTTATTTTTGACATTTCTCCTTCGGTGGTTTCGCGAGCAATTTTAATGGCCTCATTGGTGGCTGTAAGCACGAGATCTTGCAACATCTCAATATCACCAGCGGTCATTACATCAGGTTTAATGGTTACACTAAGAATCTTCATTGCGCCGTTAATACGCACTTTCACAGCATCGCCGCCGGCGCCAGCTTCAAACTCTTTTTCGTTGAGTTCTTCTTTAACCTTTTTCATTTTATTTTGCATTTGGTTGGCCTGCTGCATGAGCTTATGTAGACCGCCGCCCCCGAAATTTTTCATATTAATTCTCCCTTATGGACTTTATTTGAGTATTTAAAATCGACTTTGCCTGAATGACAAGCGGATGTTCTTCAATTTGGCGAGTAATGGCCTCTTTCTCGTCGTTGCGCTTTTTTTCTTGCATTTGCGTTGGGCTTTTTGTGTCAACCATCTCGGGGTCAATCATTTTAACTATTAGAGTATGCCCCGGACCCCAAAAAGTGTTTAGATAATTAATGAGTTTCTTTTGAAAATTTACATCTGAAACCTGCTGATATAAAAATTTATATTTTGTTGGCACCCCAATCACAATTTCTTGGTTATTTTTTGCGAGTAAATGAAGTTGATCGAGCTGGGCTGCGACAAGGCCATTTACTTTACGAACACGGTCAACAAATTCTGTCCATTGATCGTTTGATACTTGCGCCGGCGCTTGGGCAGGAGCCTTAGCTACATAATCTGATTTTTCTAAAATATTTTGCACCCGTGGGGCTACAGACATTCTTAGAAGTATCATCTCAAGCACTATGCGGGCGTCTTGTGCTCTGTATAGATCGCTAGCCCCTTTTAAGGCCATATCAAAAAGTAAATGTATATCTTCTTCGCTAAGTTCACGCGCTAGCGAAGAAAGTCGCGAAATTTCATCTTTAGGCAAATCGACAATGTGCTCAGCGCGATCCGGTGTTACTTTAATAAGTAATAAATTGCGTAACTCTTCTAGCAAATCTTTCATAAATATTATCGGATCGTAGCCAGCTTCGAAAATATTTTCAGCTACACCCACGACGGCTTTAGTATCGCGAGTAATAAGAGCAGAAATGGTTTTGGTTAGCAGCCCGCGGTCAGTAAGACCCAAAATCTCAGTTATTTTAGCAAGCGTTAGAGAGCCTTGGCAAAAACTAATCACCTGATCAAGTAGGCTCTGGCTATCGCGCATTGAGCCATCACCTTGTCGAGCAATAGTCCACAAAGCAGCGTTGTCAGTTTTTACATTTTCACGATTGCAAATTTCTTGTAAATGTTCAGCAATCAGACGAGTTGAAATTTTACGAAAATCGTAGCGCTGACAGCGAGATAGCACCGTATTCGGAATTTTTTGCGCTTCGGTGGTAGCCATAATAAATAGTACGTGTGGTGGGGGCTCTTCAAGGGTTTTAAGAAGGGCATTAAAGGCGCTCGTTGTGAGCATATGCACTTCGTCGATTATGTATATTTTAAATTTTCCTGAAGAGGGCATAAAGCCTACGGTTTCTCGCAGTTCTCTTATGGCATCGACGCCGTTATGGCTAGCGCCGTCAATTTCGATAACATCAATACTGCGAGAATTGGCAATATCTACGCATTCGGTGCACTGATTGCATGGGATAAAATCCTTAGCCTGATGGCAGCGCAAGCTTTTAGCGAGAATTCGCGCGGTTGATGTTTTGCCAGTGCCGCGAGGACCGGTAAAAAGTAATGCATGTGGCACACGATCACTGCGAATTGCATTTAGCAGTGTTTGGCCAACATGATTTTGCCCAATGAGTTCATCAAACACTTTTGGTCGCCACTTGCGCGCTAAGACCTGGTAAGTCAAATCTTCACCACCTATTATCTCAAAAAGTGGCCAGGCTGATCGCATCACATGAGAACTCGAGTGCCGTTGCTCCCTTTCGGGCCTAGCGGGATTCGTCGAGGCCGTCATTGTACGGGCCTGGCCGTGGTCACCATACTGGGCATTGCTGCGATCGGCAACTAAACGGCGCGTCAAATAAGCTTGGGATCTGACGAATAAATAGTTGAATTATAGATCGGATTTAGTCATGAAAATAGAAGATTTTTGCAATGTTCAAGGTACAGATATCGAGCTTTTTGACCGATTTGCGCGGCCTCATTAAATCCTCTATAGGTTGACAGTGCTAGTACTGCAATGCCTTATGCCAGTTGTATTTAAAATTAGCGGGGCTAGGCAGATAAAATACGTTCGAGATCCGGGGCAAAAATGAAGAATTCGAAGCTGTTAATTTTTTCTTGCGTAGATAATAAGTTCGCGGCCGAGACGTGATTCGATAGATGTCTTCCAGCGGGTCCAGTAGAGAAAAATAAAATT
>MEPT01000074.1:22754-24919 GCA_001769925.1 Bdellovibrionales bacterium RBG_16_40_8 | reverse complement strand
AAATGGAGGGCCGCCGCTTCGATCCATGGCGAAGAAAATACCGAGTAGGTGCCCGCCGTCGACTAGAAGTGTTCGCCATGCCTTGATAAGTTCTTCGCGACGATCGGGGTCAACGGCGCAAAAGAAAGTATGCTCAAAAATTACGTCGAATTCGCCGCGATATTTATTTACAAACTGAAATGCGTCGGACTCAATGTAGCGTAAATTTTGTGACTCTGGGTATAGGCTTCTAGCCTTCTCAATTGCCTCATGACTTAAATCAACAGCAGTTACAATATGCCCTTGCGATGCTAAATAGGCAGCATCGTGGCCGGCTCCCGAGCCCAGCACACAAATTCGCGATTTTGGTATTTTAATTTGTGGTAAAACTTCAGTTAATGGTTTTGCCGGAGCGCCAAGATCCCAACCCGGTGGGTTAGATACAGAATTTTTCCAAGCACGATAGCATTCGCTCCAAAACTCAGATTTATTAATGTTCTGCTCGGGTAGCAGGGCGCGTTTATCAAACTCATTAAGTGTGGGTATATCGTAGCGCTCGCCATCGACAGTAATAGACGTGTCATCAAATTCATCTACAAGGTCAAAAATCTCCATTTGCGCTGAACGCGACATAATAAATGGCACACCCATTTCAGTTCGCCCGTGAAAGCGATCCCATTCATCAAGTGTTAAGGTGAAAAGTTGAAAATTAGCACTAAAATTGTAGTTAAGTAGAATTACCCAGTGGCCTGGTCCTTGTTTTTCTACATGGCGGGCGACATAAGGCTCGTCAAATGCCTCAATATAAACCTTAGTATTTTCATAAGTTGTGTAGTAAATGCGGTTTTCGACCTGCAAGTTTTCAAGAAGCTGATAACCATAAGACTCATCGGTTATACGCATATTTGAAGACAAGAAATAACCTTCATCATCTATCTGTATAACGCGATTCATTTGTCAGCGGCGCGAATAGTGACGCCTTCTTTAAAAGTTATGTGATTGTTTAGTACGTAGAGTTCGTCTAAATTCCAAACATCGTATTCACTGTTTTGTTCTTTGGTGCGGTTTAAAATGGCATGCCCTTCGACGCCGATGCGTGTACCGCCATTTTCATCATCGGCAGGTGGCTCTTCAAATGAGTAAGAGAAAGTTGCCTTGATTTTGTCTTTTTTAAGAGTTTGCGTCCAAAATCGGTCAAAACGTACGTCAGCGGCTCCGGGTAGGTTATCAATGATGTACTCAGAAATAATGCGTCGTAAGTCATCTTGAATTCCGACATGGGTATCTTCTGATAAGAGAGAAGGTGTGTTTATTAAAGACCAGCTCCACCACATGAGAAATATAATAAAAACTAAGCTTAGATATCTCATAGTGTTTAACCTCGACAAATAATTGAGCTACGCTATAGTATTATCGAAAGTTGCGAGAAAATAGACAGTTTAAGCGGGGCGTCACTAAAACATGAATATTATCAATACAAACGTCGACAAGAAAAACTCAACTTTTCAAGATAATCAGCTAGCCATGATGTCACTAGTTGAAAATTTGCGTGGTAAAATTAGCGAGGTTAAGCAAGGCGGCGGCGAAAGTGCACTTGCTCGCCATGAAGAGCGAGGTAAGCTCTCGGCGCGTGAACGAATTCAAAAGCTTATTGATGAGAAAACATATTTTCTAGAGTTTTCACCTCTAGCAGCTCATGGGCTTTATGATGGAGATGCTCCGTCAGCAGGAATAGTTACCGGAATTGGCGTAATTCACGGCCGTGAATGTATGATCGTGGCTAATGACGCTACAGTAAAAGGCGGTACGTATTTTCCGATGACCGTAAAGAAACATTTGCGTGCGCAAGAAATTGCTATGGAGAATGGTCTGCCGTGTATTTATCTTGTCGATAGTGGTGGGGCTTTTTTACCACTACAAGATCAGGTTTTTCCAGATCGGGATCATTTTGGTAGAATTTTTTATAATCAAGCTCGTATGTCAGCTGAAGGAATTTCGCAAGTTTCTGTTGTTATGGGCTCTTGTACTGCTGGTGGCGCATATGTGCCAGCAATGAGCGATGAAAACATTATCGTAAAAGGCACTGGCACTATTTTTTTAGGTGGGCCACCTTTAGTGAAAGCAGCCACTGGCGAAGTGGTTACCGCCGAAGAGCTAGGCGGAGCTAAAGTGCACTGTGAAACAAG
>MEPT01000074.1:22276-22592 GCA_001769925.1 Bdellovibrionales bacterium RBG_16_40_8 | reverse complement strand
GTGCGAATTCAATACGACGTACGTGAAGTTATTGCGCGAATTGTTGACGGCAGTGAATTTCATGAGTTCAAAGAAAAATACGCTACTACAGTTGTGTGCGGGTTTGCTCATATATGGGGTTACCCTGTTGGCATAGTTGCCAATAATGGTGTGCTTTTTAGTGAAAGCGCAATTAAGGCTGCGCATTTTATCGAGATTTGTGATCAGCGCGGTATACCGCTTGTATTCTTGCAAAACATTACGGGATTCATGGTGGGCAAGAAATATGAAAATGAGGGTATTGCTAGACATGGCGCCAAGATGGTGATGGCAGTGT
>MEPT01000074.1:16072-22196 GCA_001769925.1 Bdellovibrionales bacterium RBG_16_40_8 | reverse complement strand
CGACAACTCTGGATGTGGCCTAACGCGCGAGTATCGGTAATGGGTGGCGAGCAAGCCGCCAATGTTCTTCTCACTGTAAAGCTTGATCAGTTAGTTGAGAAAAATCAAACACTGTCGCCTAAAGAACAAGAAGATTTTAAAGCGCCAATTCTAGAAAAGTACGCAAGAGAAAGCTCTGCTTATTATTCAACCGGCCACTTATGGGATGACGGCGTGATTGATCCGGTTGATACCAGAAAAGTTTTGGCATTGGGTTTGAGTGCTAGTTTTAATAAATCGTGGCCGCCGAAAACAAAAGGCGTTTATCGCATGTGAGGGGTTTGCATGGGTGAGATTATAGTAAAAAAAGAAAAATTTTATTACAATGTTAAACTTAACAGGCCAGACAAGCACAATGCTATGTCGCAGAAAATGATTCAAGAGCTTACTGAGTTTTTTAAAACTGCAGGCAATGACAAGTTTGCAAAAGTGATTGTACTGCGGGGTGCGGGCACAAGTTTTTGCGCCGGCGGTGATCTTGCCTGGATGAAATCAAGTATTAATTTTAAAATAAAAGAAAACATGGCTGATGCGACAAAACTTTTTGATTTATTTGATGCTGCAGCAAAATGCCCGCTGCCCATATTAAGTTATGTGCAAGGAAATATTTTTGGTGGCGGCATCGGGCTTGTTTCTATTTGTGACATTGCAATCGCCGAAGCTAACGCTAAATTTTGTTTTAGCGAGGTTAAAATTGGTCTCGTGCCTGCAGTGATCAGTTCATTTGTTCTGCAAAAAATGCATATAAATAAAGCCAAAGAACTAATGTTGACTGGCAGAATTTTTAATGCAGACACTGCGCATAGCTCTGGGCTAGTAGAGTATGTAGGTCGAGAGCTTGAGGCTAAAGAGCAGCTAGATGAAATACTTTATCTTATTGGTAGCAATGGTCCCAAAGCGATACGATTGGTGAAAAGATTGTTTTATAACCAACGATTTATGAACGAGGCGCAAATAAAAGCTGACTCTATTAAAACAATTGCTGAGTGTCGAGTCAGCGCTGAAGGGCAAGAGGGACTTAAGAGCTTTTTAGAAAAGCGTAAGCCAGCATGGGCGTGGATCACTCAAGAAGATGAGGATGAAGTCAGAGACAGAGATGAAGGGGAGTAGCACTTTTATATCATGAGCAGAAAAATTGAAAAGATAGCAATTGCCAATCGTGGAGAAGTTGCCGTTCGCATAATTAGAGCTTGTCAAGAACTTGGTATCGAGACAGTACTTCTTCATTCAGAATCTGACATTGATACTTTTGCCTATCGCCTTGCAGACGAACATGTTCTTATTGGACCGTCTGAAGCAGCAAAAAGTTATCTAGATATACAAAAAAATATTAACGGCGCTTTAAGCGTAAATGCTGACGCTATTCATCCGGGATTTGGTTTTTTGTCTGAGAATGCAGATTTTGCCGAAGCTTGTGAAAAAAATCGTCTGGTGTTCGTAGGTCCTACCCCAGACAGCATTCGCTTATTTGGAGATAAAATTAGTGCTAAAGAATTAGTAAAAAAAGCTGGCGGACCAATACTGCCAGGTTACCAAGGCGAAGATCAGTCAGAATCCACATTGCTTGCAAAAATAGAGCGCCTCACGCTACCGGTCATGGTAAAGGCAACAAGCGGCGGTGGGGGGCGTGGTCTAAGAGTCGTTCGCGACATGAATCAAGCAAGTGCAGCAATTCAATCGGCAAAGCGCGAAAGCCTGGCTGCTTTTGGATCTGAGAAAGTTTTTTTAGAAAAATATCTAGATCACGCAAAGCATATAGAATTTCAAATATTCGGAGATGCGGGCGGCAAGATTTTTAATTTATTTGATCGCGAGTGCTCAATTCAAAGAAGGCATCAAAAAATTATTGAAGAGGCACTTTCTCCTGGCCTTGACGGAGTAATGCGTAGTCGAATGAGCAAGGTAGCTGTAGAAATTGCCGAAACAGCTAAGTATCGCGGGGCAGGTACTGTTGAGTTTCTTTACCAAGACGGTGAGTTTTATTTTATGGAGATGAATACTCGCCTGCAGGTAGAACACCCTGTTACCGAAATGGTGTTAGGCGTTGATTTGGTTAAGGCGCAAATTCTCACAGCGCAGGAGCAGGGGCTTTTATGGCGCCAAGAAGATTTGATTCCGCACGGTCATGCCATTGAATGCAGAATTTATGCTGAAGACCCATTTCGCGGTGGCTTACCTAACACTGGTGTTATTTCATATATGCAATTTGCTCATGGCCCAAATCGACGTTTTGAATGCGGATTAGAAGCCGGTGATATAGTAACTTCTTATTATGATCCCATGATAGCTAAAGTAATTGTATGGGACGAGTCTCGCTTTCGTGCAATTAGAAAAATGATCGAGACTTTAAAAGAGTGTGTTATATTCGGCATTCATACAAATATTGCGTATTTAATTGAAATATTAAAACACCCAGAATTTGTTGATGGTAAAATGACAACACAGTTTATTGAAAAATATTTTTCACAAGGTCTTAAGCCACGTCAGATGCCTAATGAAATACTAGAAATTGCATCACAAGTGAATTTGCCAGAAATGCCTATATCAACTACCGTGACTAGTGACCCCATGAGCCCCTGGATTATTAGGGGGAACGCTTGAAGACGCAAACATTTATAAAAGGGGATAATCGCTACAAGGTACGCGCGTTACGTGTGGGCACGAATCTTTGGCTGCATATTAATGGCGAAACATGGGTGATCGATCAAAAACCAAAAGTAGAAAAAAAATCTAATAAAAAATTAGAGACCACCAAAGCTACCAAAGCAGACATTGGCGATGCAGGACTTTCAGAGATTGCGGCACCAATGCCAGGCAAAATTTTGAAGGTGAATGTTAAACAAGGTGATATAGTTGAGGCTCAACAGATACTTATCGTCATGGAGGCTATGAAAATGGAGTATAGTCTTACTGCTAACTCAGCGGGTACGATTAAAATGCTCACTTGTAAAGAAGGTGATCAAGTTGAACTTCATCAGATATTAGTAAAGGTAGCTTACTAAATTATGAAGGATAAAATTAAAATTATAGAAGTGGGCCCAAGAGACGGCTTGCAGAATGAGAAAAAAATTCTAGATATTCAGGCCAGACTAGAGCTAATTAAAAAATTAGCTGATGCGGGCATGAAGCGAATAGAAGTCGGAGCTTTTGTTTCTTCAGTTTGGGTGCCGCAAATGGCTGAAAGTATAGAATTAACGCGTGAAGTATTAAAGCTGCAAGCAGCGGGGCAATTTTCTAAAGAAATTCGTTTTTCATGTCTTGTGCCTAATGTTCGCGGTATGGAGGACGCACTTAAATCTGGCATTTCTGAAGTCGCCATTTTTGGTGCTTGCAGCGAGACTTTTTCAAAAAAAAATATCAATTGTTCTATCGCTGAGAGCTTTATTCGTTTTCGTCAGGTTATGGAGATGGCTCAGTACCACAAAATAAAAGTTCGCGGGTATTTATCTACAGCTTTCGGGTGCCCGTTTGAGGGGCGTGTTAATGAAACTAGAGTAGTGAGATTGGTACGTGCTATGGTTAAGTTAGGCGTTTTTGAAGTTAGTATCGGTGATACCATAGGGGTTGCCACGCCAAAACAAGTTGAGTCTTTACTTAAAAAATTAAGACGTATGGTAAATCTAAACAAAATTGCCATGCATTTTCACGATACGAGAGGTACGTCATTAGCTAACGTTTATGCTAGCTACAATCTTGGTATACGCGCTTTTGATTCAAGTGTTGGCGGCCTTGGCGGTTGCCCTTATGCTAAGGGGGCATCTGGTAATCTTGCTACTGAAGACCTTGTGTATATGTTAAAGGGCATGGGTATTTTTCTAAATATAGATATTGAAAAACTTATTCAGATTAAAAAGTGGGCAGAAGAAAAACTTGAGCGCGAATTACCTTCACGTGTGGGCAAGGCCGGGCTACCTGAAAAGAGTACGTATTAGTCCATTTAATAAACCATTAACCTGGCGTGAGCTTTGCTTAGTCTAAAGTTCTGTATGATTCGATTTTCACTACTTATTTCATCAATTTGCAGCCTGTTCGTTTTGAGCTGGGTTTTGACCAAATTTTTCGGTCCGGCAAATTGTATAAATTCCACACTGGTAGGAAAAGTCGTTATAGATTCAGGCGTTGAGGCGTATCGCTCGTGTGGTTTTGCTGTGCGCATTTTAGACCCTTTGCCGTCAGATATGGTTACAAAAACACAGCTTTTAAAAAGAATCGAAGCTCTTGATATTGCCTCTTCGTTTGTTGCCACTGATGGTGATTTGGTAGCAATAAATGTAAAAACTAACGTTCGGCGTGAGCTTTCGATTTTACCGCAAAAAATATCTATCAGCGAAGATTTTTTGCTAGAACCAGGGTTGCTTGAGCAATCTATTTTATTTTTAAAATTAAACAATAATAATCCTATAGCGGCATCAGCCATTGCTAAATTCTTATGGTTAGAGTTTATAAGCCATGACAAATACGACAGCAGCGGTCAGTTTTGGTTGGCAAAGCTTAATACTCTATCTGGATATTGTGCCTCAAAAAATATTTTACCAGTACATTATGGTTTCTGTAGTGCCAGAAACGAAATGAGCGACAGCTTTATTTATGATGAGCCAACTGAAGCGGCGCCATGGAGTTTGTTGCCAATATTTGTTCAGGTCTTGCGAGAAGTATACCTCAATGCCGATTTTTCGCAGAAAAAAAATATTTTAGATAGACTTATGTTTCTCGGTGAAATTGAAGATACATTTATCGATGATATCTTTAAAAGTTCAAATATTGCTCCGCTAGATATTTCTTTTAATCAAATGGTTAACGATTGGCTAATGCCACT
The DNA here is from genome assembly GCA_001769925.1 of Bdellovibrionales bacterium RBG_16_40_8. Classification (GTDB taxonomy): domain Bacteria; phylum Bdellovibrionota; class Bdellovibrionia; order Bdellovibrionales; family UBA1609; genus RBG-16-40-8. The sequence goes on along the minus strand of MEPT01000074.1, from coordinate 17,341 downwards.
ATCCTTAGATAATGAAATTTTACTGCCTGTCATACAAAAACACCGGTTGCAGAAAAACTATGATGCCGATTACATTGTTGTCGGCAGAACTAGCAGAGATGTGTTTTCTTTAGAATTTAATGGTTTAAATCAATCTATAAAAAAAACTATGATTGTTGAGTTTGGGACCAATAGATTTTTTATGCCTAGTCGAGTAGCTTATAAAATTTCACGTAAAGAAATTTTTCGCGAATTTCACGTAAAAAATGTTATTTATGTATCATGTGAAATGCCAGAAGTTGAAAACCTTCTTGCGTATGAGGGTATGACAAAACGAGTACTTTTTGTTAGGCAGTGTACGCCGGAAGAAATAAACTGGAGTGCGGTGGCTACGAAGGGCATTTCATCTTATCTCAAAGCAAGTACTAATACGCAATTTGTAGAGTTTAACCTTTCGGCGCTGAAATTAGCTAAGCGTGTTCGTGGGCCGCTTCGTAACTCAGAAAATTTCACAGCTTGGCAGCGTTGGCTTTTATGGCAAAAAATTGTAAATGATGATGAGCCAACCGTACAACGACCGTTATCAGCTATCGACGGAGTCAGAAGATTTAGAATTTTCTAAATACTTGGTTCAAAGCTATGATGAACCTCAATTGACTTATTTTGCGCATTTACGCGCACAAGTTTTGGAATATGCTTCATAGCTTCAGTTTCAGAGTAACTAGCATAAGAACATATAATAACTATATCGCCAGTGTGCACTTTTCTTGCGGCAGCACCATTTAGACAAATTTGTCCAGATTTGCCATAAATCACGTAGGTGGTAAAGCGCTCGCCGTTATTGCAATTATAAATATCAACTTGTTCAAATGGTCGAAGCTCAGCTAACTCGCAAAGTTGTGGATCAATCGCAATTGATCCCTCATAGCTAAGGTCCGCGCCAGAGACCGTCGCGCGATGAATTTTAGACTTCAACATATTGACTTGCATAGTTTCTCCTTGGCGTAGATTCATTCAGGTTGAGTGATAAATATAGGCCTTTCAGAACAAGATCGGCTATTTCAACATCAAAAATATTAGAATTATGATAAAGGCTAGAAAATCCGCCAGTGCCGATAATTCGTACAGGCTCATTAGCGAAGGATTCAGTTTTCAATCTTGCAACAATTTCTTTCATGGCGCCGAGTGTTCCGAAAAAAAGCCCAGCTTGAATGCTTTCAATTGTTGATTTCGCTAAAACTTCTTCAGCTTCGACGATTTCAACTGTAGGTAGTTTTGAAGTGTTTGCCT
>MEPT01000074.1:13587-16049 GCA_001769925.1 Bdellovibrionales bacterium RBG_16_40_8 | reverse complement strand
AATAGCACCGCCGAGAAACTCACGCTTTTTACTAATAGCGCAAAAAGTGATTGCTGTTCCCATATCAATAATAATTAAATTTTCGTTAGGGTAAAAATGTGTTGCCGCGATTGAGTTAGCGATTCGGTCAGAACCAAGCTCAAGAGGGTTGCGGTATTTAATATTAAGCCCGGTTTTCACACCTGCTTGAAGCACAAATGGCACCATATTATTAAAATATTTACGACAAGCATTTTTTAGAGAGTGAAGAACCTCTGGTACCACAGTGCATACAGCTATTTTAGTAATTTTCTCAGGTATGATGTCGTTTTCGCGTAACACAGACCGCAAAAAAACACCGATTTCATCAGAGCTAGAAGCGCTTTTTGATGATCGACGAAATTGAAAGCGTAGTTGATCTTTATCAAAAACGCCGCCGTAAATTTGGCTATTGCCAATATCAAGACAAAGTATCAGGTTGCACCTCAAATCGAGAAATTGTTGTTCGCGCAGAAGTTTTTGCCGCTGCCAAAAGTTTTTCTAAATTTATCGCGAGCTCTTTAATATTTTGAATAGAATGGTCATAGCCACCATGTCCATAAATATGAAACGGATGAGTGTTGTTCGCGTGATTAATTTCGTTTAAGTCATTATGTACAACAAAGTCTACGCCAGGAGAGTTCATAAGTTTTTCAACGGCCAAGCTTCTTTCGATGCGGTCGCGTGTATTAGTTAGTTTAAATGCCACAACTTTAATATTTTTATTTTGCGAAAATGTTTTTATCTGATCGACAATTTTTGTGTTAATTTTTAATTTTAAAGATATAGATTTTTCTGAACCAATTTTAATATCGCGCGATGGTGAAAATTCAGTTGTGCCGGCGACAATTTTATCAACGCTAAAATCACTAACGGCGGCAAGATGAATAATAAAATCAAAATGAAATGATTTTAATAGATGCTGCATCTTGTTTTGCAAATCGTCGTGATCAATAAATTCTAAAACCTTTTGTGCAAAATTAGGTTGTGTCGCCCCTTGAGCCATAAGAGCCGTGACCGAGTTACCAGTTTGCGTGAGTAAGTCAGTCAATTTTGCTCCGGTGAAGCCAGTACTTATATTAGTAATCGAGCGTACCCCGTCGATAACTTCGCGTGTTCCGCCAAAAGTTATTAAGTATTTTTTGTTATTACTAAAAATCGTTGCGATAATATGTTCTGGCTCGATCATTTTGCCAGGGCCGGTTTCTCCACAAGCGAGCAGGCCTGATGTTGGCTCTAATATTTTTGCCCCGCGCCGCTTAAGTTGAGAAATACTCTGTTGCACTGTTTCGTGTGCGTACATTACAGAATTCATTGCTGGCGCCAAATAAAGCGGTTTGTGATTTTCGTAGGCTAAATATAAAGTTGTGAGAAGATCATCGGCAAGTCCCAGAGAAAATTTATTCAAATGATTTGCCGTAATAGGTGCGACAATAAAAATATCTGCCCACCTGGCAAGCGTTATGTGCTCTATCATATGTGCTGAAGTAAAATTGTCACTAAGTACAGTTTGTTTAGTTAAACCCTCAAGCGTAGCTTCGCCAACAAATTTTAGCGCATTAGGTGTAGCAACAACGCGAACTTCGTGCCCTTCTTGCACTAGTTGCGATATAAGGCTGCAGGTCTTGTAGCAAGCAATTGAGCCCGTTAAGCCGACAAGTATTTTAGATTTTGACATTGTCAATTAACCTCACATTTTCAAGCCAAGCCGCAACGAACCGACGCCCGTAAATTTCTTCAACGTACTCGACTTTAAATCCGCTATCTTCAAGAGATTGTCTAACATCGGCAACAGTCTTTTTCTCATGTAAATATTTATAAATAATGGCGGCTTTTACCTTATTCTCAGTAGAAAGTCTTTCGTTGCGCGAACTCATGGCAAGGCCTGAAGACTCTCGTATTGTAGGGCAAGAGATAATTTTAGTTTTTAGAAAAAAACTTTCACGCATGTCTTTTATTAAAAGGTATTGCTGAAAATCTTTTTCACCCATATAGCATCTATCGGCCTGGGCTATGCCTAATAGCTTCATAACGACGGTCAGTACGCCATCGAAATGATCCGGGCGGTAAGCGCCGCATAAAATTTTACTAAATTTATTTTCAGTTATTTTAAAGCGAAAATTATCTTCATAAATTTCATTTTCATTAGGCAGTAAAATTGCATCTACTCCAGCAGCATTAAGTAAAGAAATGTCTTCAGTAATAGAGCGTGGGTATTTTTCTAAATCTTCTTTGCTATTAAATTGTGTGGGGTTAACGAAAATACTCACAAAGGTGAAGTCATTTTCTTTTTTAGCTTGATTAACAAGTGAAATATGCCCCTCATGAAGTGCTCCCATGGTCGGGACAAAACCAATGGTGCGGTTGTGCTGCTTTAATTCTTGTCGCAAGCTCACCCAATCAGATAAGCGCTCAAAAGTTTTCATTCGTAACTCTCTGTTACG
>MEPT01000074.1:12862-13569 GCA_001769925.1 Bdellovibrionales bacterium RBG_16_40_8 | reverse complement strand
TCAGCGAATTGATTTAATGCAGAAGAAAAAAGTTCGCCGCCATTTAAGTATTGACGAACAAACTTAGGTCTAAAATCTGTGTTTAGACCTAACATATCCTGCCACACCAGAACTTGTCCGTCAGTGTCTGGCCCGGCACCAATCCCGATTGTTGGAATAGAAAGTTCTTCACTTATTTGTTTGGCTAGAGACGTAGGTACACATTCAAGAACCACAGAAAAACATCCGCATTTTTCAAGAGTTTTTGCACCATCTAAAATTAATTTTGCTTGATCACTCGTGCGGCCTTGCACGCGAAACCCTCCGAGCTGATTTACTGATTGTGGGGTAAGTCCTAAATGCCCCATTACCGGGACTCCAGATTCAACAGTATGTTGAATAAGCGACTCATTGCCACAAACGCCTTCAAGTTTTACGGCATGAGCACCTGCGCGCATAAGTGAAGCAATAGATTTAATATTTTCGGTTATAGAGATACGATATGAAAGAAAAGGTAAATCACCGATTATGAATTTATCAGGAGCCCCACGGGCGACGGCGGCAGTGTGCAGTGACATTTGCTCGACTGTTGCGGGTAGGGTTGATTTTTCACCATACATGGTCATGGCTAGGCTATCACCAACAAGAAGCGCATCGACTCTGGTGTTGTTAACGAGGCGAGCACTGGTGTAGTCATAGCAAGTTACAACTGAGATTTTTTCGCCATT
>MEPT01000074.1:8785-12780 GCA_001769925.1 Bdellovibrionales bacterium RBG_16_40_8 | reverse complement strand
TCGCCCGGCAAGAGAATCAAGATTGCGAATAATTGTTTGCGTGTCTCTTCGAGCGATAGGGCCAGTAAGTGCCGACTTTGGTGATAATTTTAGATTTGTGGCTACGGTATCAAGGTAAGACAACAGTACTTCGTGTGGAAGCTTTAAATCTTCTTCAAAAAGTTTGAAAACATTTTGCCATAAAAGGGTGGTAAAATTACCCGCCATGACACAAAGGCTGTGATAAAGGGCTTTTTTCTCTGGAGTTAAAAAATAGTGCGGATTTGAAAGTCCGGGTAAGAGCTCAGAAAAAGGTGTGCGCCCAGACTCTAATATAAACGGGGTATTAAGATAAACTTTTTGTTCGTAAAGATCAGGCCCAAAAGTATTAAGCGGATGTGCAGACTCAGCAAAAGAGAAAGTCAGTGCACCTGAGCAGTGAATTAGTTTTTTTTGCAGTAAAAATTTATGATTTTTGACAAAATTTGCAATTTCATTGTCAGAGATAAGAAGCAGTATGCGGTCAGATTTTTTGGCTAAATGTTCTAGTGATGAATCAGTGGTTTCTGGTGAATTACGTGACCAAGTTAAAAAGGGTATTCTTAGGGTATCAAGATAGTGCGCCAAATGCTTGGCAAGAAGGCCGCTGCCGACAATTAAATATGTAGTCATGGGTACCTGTCCTTTAATAGATCAAGTCCGTTAATTAGTTTGATATATCATTAAATATATTTTTTTGGGAGTAAACGTATGGCGGCCACGCATTGCGTCCAGACAAGGCTATTTGCAGCTTTAGTCTCTATTCATGTGATGCGCTAAGTGCTCGTTCGTGCGGAAGCTCGCGCTTTGCTGAACGAAAATAGATTCGCGGTGATACGTCTAGCAGATAACTGAGGCGGGCCATATATATACAGGCGAAGCGTTCAACCTGATAGGCAAAGTAGCTTTCTTCTATGCCAACTCGCATAACTTCGCCCCAGTAAGGGTTAAAAAGCAGATTCTGCTTTTTAATCAAAGGCGAAATTTTTTTATCAGTTTCGCTTGATCTTTGAATAAGCGATTTAATTTTTGCCTCGTGATGAGTTTTGCCAGCTTCTATTCGTTTAGATATTAAATTATCGATTTTAATTTCTAATGGAATTTTTTTTGCCATTAATGAATTTATTTTTTTGATATAAGGTTGCGCCTTCTTCAAGCCTTTTACTTCTTCGTCGAGCTCGTCAACAACTAGTGCCGTTCGCCACGCGCAGTCTTTTTTTAATCGCACAATGTCGCCATATATATGATCACCAATGTAAAGAATTTCGTCAGGTTCTAGCCCCAAATCGGCAGTGAATCTATTGGCGTTGCCGCCTGAATATACTCCAGGAGAAAGACTTTCTTTTAACTGGTGGTGATGTCCAGAATTGACATCTATTTTGAGAAAATCATTTTCGCTAAAAAAGAAATCTGGTTTTTTGGCACTAACTATTACAAACGTGAAAAGATTTTGCCAGGTTTTAGTGCCTTTTAAAAAAGGGTTAATGGCGTACTCAAGTAGCATTTTTGCATATTCGAAGTCAGAATTTGTAACTATAAAAAATTTCTTGTCGTGTTTGAGATATTTCTCGATGCCTTTAACAACATCAGGGTCTTTTATAATATAGGTCGAGAGATTTTTACGAACTACACTTTTTAAACTACCATCGCGATGGGCTTCGTCGAGCACTTCATTAAGATCTTTTGCCATGGTCGGATATTCAGGCAAATTATTTTTTTCTTTATTGTCTTTTAGTTCGACGAGCTGCCCGAAAAGGGTGGCAAATGCAATAGAGAATGAAGTATCAATTTTATCGTAGCTTTTGTCTTTAAGATCTATATAGGTGCTTTTATAAATTCTATTTTGTTTGCTGTAGTCTATTTGCGAAAGTCCATGGTAACTAAGTCGTATAGCTGAATGACGTGAGAGTTTAAGTAAATTGCCACGTATGCGATCGATAATTAGGCCACGTATTGCACGATTATATTGAAACTTAAGATCAAGAATAAACATGGGGTATTTTTTATTTGCCACCAATTTTTCACGCATTATATTGTAAGCAAGGCTTTCGAAATTTTCGCTTTTGTAGCGAACTAGTGTGTGATCCATATCAACGCCAATATAATTAACGCGTTTCATATTTAGTGTGCGGTTGCAAAAAACATTTGATGGCATCAATCGTTAGCTCTTTCTGTTGTGGCAAAATAGAGCTAGCATCTTACCAACTTTACTTTGATACGAAAACATGGTTTCTAACATCGCGGGGGATTTACGTAGGGAAATAAACATATATAACGCATGGTGGCGCCAGGGGGCAGTTTGAAAATCCGGTGGGCCTTGATGGGCGTGAGTTTCTTAGTAGTCCAGTTGTTTACTACGATAAATTGCCGAAACGCATACCACAGTTAACAGAAGACATAGACGATTTAAAGCTATTGCGAATTCTTGCTGATGGCGATAAAGACGGTTATCTGCTACAGATTTTTACAAAAAATGTTATTGGGCCGATCTTTTATGAAATTATTCAAAGAAGCAGATATTTATAGGTTTACGAATGATAAGTGAGAGGGTTTAATTTTTGTTAACAACACGTGGGGCCATGAGTCTTGCTATTGAAGAAGCACGTAAGGGCTTGGGGTTTGTGGCACCAAATCCTCCAGTTGGGTGTGTAGTTCTTGATGCTCATGGCGAATTGCTGGCGAAAGGTTTTCATCGGGTTTTTGGCGGCGATCATGCTGAGATAGATGCTCTTAAGCAAATTAAAGAGGAGAGCTTATTAAAGGGCGCTACGATGTATGTAACGCTTGAGCCTTGTGCACACGAGGGCAAAACTCCGTCATGTGCGAAGAGGCTGGCGTCTTTGCCGCTGGCAAAAGTTGTCTACGGAGTTTGTGACCCAAATCCGTTAGTTAGTGGTAAAGGGGCTCACATAATTAAACATGCTGGCATACAAGTTGAAGAGATTGCCGCCGCTTCTGATGATGTCACAGATATTAAAAATGAACTTGAAGAGTTAGCAGAAGTTTTTTTATGGACCCATCGTGAGAAAAAAACTTTTGTTGCGCTGAAAGTTGCCACTAGCCTTGACGGGCAAATGGCGCATGTTTCAGGCGAGAGCAAATGGATAACAGGCGAAGAGGCTAGGCTTTATGCGCATTTTTTGCGCGCGAACTATGATGCCACTCTAATCGGTAAAGAGACCTTTTTACGCGATGATCCGGGGCTTGATGTGCGTCACCCACAATTTATTGGGCACAAAAATAAAATAATAATTTTAGATACAAGCGGCGAAACGCTTGCGCGGTTAGAAAAATCAAATATTAAAAAAGCCCACTCGCCACAAGATGTGTATGTAGCTGTTGCTAAAACAGTTAGTATAAGTGCAAACGAGTTTCAGATTATCAAGTGTGACACTGATGCTAATGGCAAAATTGACCTACGCAGTTTACTTGAAGTCGCGTATGCAAATAAAATTTCTTCGATACTGGTAGAGGGTGGCGCGCGTGTGCTTAGTTCATTTCTACAAGAGGGACTGGCGCAACGGTTTTATCAGTTTATAGCGCCAAAAATTATCGGCGCTAAAAGTGGTTTAAGTTATACAAGAGAATTTTCTATTTCTAATCTGCCTGAGCGACGCGAATTACGTAATACAAAGCTCTCTCGTTTAGGGACCGATCTTTTAGTAACAGGCAGATTGGATTAGCGTGCTGACTTCGACATCTCTTTCATAGCGGGGCCCGAGTAAAAGCAAGTTAAATTAGACGTTCAAGCGCTTCGGTCTCAGCGGCCCAGTAGTTAAAATCTTTGTATTGTGGGAACAGTCGCGGGAATGAGGGGTCTTCCCACCGGCGAGCGATCCAGGCAGCGTAATGAATTATGCGAAGGCCACGTAGGGCTGGAATTAGCGCCAAATCTTGCTCGTCAAATTGGCGAAATTCTAAATAACCACGTAATAGGCACTCAATTTCTTCATGACCGTCGGCGGTATTTTCACTAT
>MEPT01000074.1:7745-8777 GCA_001769925.1 Bdellovibrionales bacterium RBG_16_40_8 | reverse complement strand
GAGTAGCATCCAAAAATCCTGAACGGGGTGGCCCATACAGCAATCATCAAAATCGACAAAGAAAAACCCATCATTTTTTAAAATATTGCCGCGATGGCAGTCACCATGAATACGAATAAATTTTTGTTCATCTAGATGGTCTTCTAGAAACTCTAGTATCTCAGTGGCGGCGTCTAAATAACGCCTACGTACTTCAGGGGCAATCCAGTCTTCGAGAATTTCTAAATTTCTCCATCCGTACTGGTCAACATTCATAACCGGGCGAAATCGCGATTTTTTAGCAGCCCCGACATTATGAAAGCGAGCTAAAGTTCGGCCAAGCTTTTCAAGGTCTGTCAGCAAAAGCTCATCCACCATGCGGCCTGAGGCTTTTGGCCATAAGGCAAACCAAATGCTATTGTCAATGTCTAAGGTAGACCCATTTTGCAACAAAAGCGGCGCCACGGCAGGTAGGCCTTGTTGTTTTAAATCGTTTAAAAACTCATGTTCTTCAAGAATGGTGGATTTTGACCACCGCCCCGGGCGGTAAAATTTAGAGATGACACGCTCTTTATTTTCGAGCCGTACGTCAAAGACGCGATTTTCATAGGAATTTAGCTGCGAAAATTCGCCAGTAGGCGTAAAGCCAGCCCTCTCAACCGCGTTAAGTACATTATCAGGAGTTAGCTTGTAGAAGTCTTCTTTTGACATTTCTAAAACTCGGGTGAAATTATATTGGGATGCAAATTCAAACCTCATTACCATTAACAGGGGCACAAGTAAAAGAACCTTTGTTGTCTGCCTACACAGATTATCGCGAATACTTGCGAGATTACTACGATTATAAAATACATTTACACCGCGATTCATTTAGTACCTACAACTATAAGACCTTCAGCGCTGCTGCCGATATTAAATCACCTAATTATCTAAAACTTATTATTGAAGGCGAACGCAATTTATCAAAAGCAACTGCGAGAAAATTTGCTAAGGCGCTAAATCTTGATAAAGAGGGAATGATAGAATTTCTTTTATTAGTAGAATATTGTCAGG
>MEPT01000074.1:0-7705 GCA_001769925.1 Bdellovibrionales bacterium RBG_16_40_8 | reverse complement strand
AAAAAAAGGTTAAAATCTGGCGAGATTTCTGCTGAAAAAGCTGAAAGTGTACCGCCATGGGTAAGTTGGGTGCTTTATGCAATGGTTGATCAAAAGGGTGTAGATTTTTCAGTAGAGAGCCTTCGTGATATATTGCAAAATCGAGTAAGTAGCGATGATGTAAAGCGTGCACTTAAAAAACTAATAGATTCGAACGCATTACAACAAGATATGACAACGGGTAAGATTAAAAAAGGTATTGTGCCACCAACGCTTGAAGACATACCACAAGAAATTATTCGTAAAATTCAATCTGATCTTATGTACTTGGGGATGGAGTCTCTTCTTAATGGTAAATCAACCGAGCGTGAAGTTGGCACTCTAACTGTTTGCCTTACCGAGGCTGAATTTGAGAAGGTAAAGTTTGAATTACGACACTTGCGTAAAAGAATTTTTAAAGACGCACTAATGGCCCGTGAGCAAAGCCTTGGTGAGCGTGTTTATCAGCTCAACATTCAAATGTTTCCTTTAACAAAAAAAAATACACGCACCTAATTTGACAGCACAAGACCTGAGCTGGCAAATCGTTTAGCTTTTGCTAACGCGCCCTTCGGTATACGAATTTTATGAGAAGAAACGTACTGCGGAATGAATCCTTTGATAATTTCAGGATTCATTCGATTGAGAGTTTCTTTGTCTATGCCAATATAAAGCGATAGGTTTTCAAGATCAGTCCCGCCAGGGGCTGTGAAGAACTCATAAGAAATTTGTTGTTGCGGATTTAAATCGCGAAATCCGTATAATTTTGGCGCTTTTGCTATTAGCATTGCGGCTATAAGCTTAGGAATATATTGTTCAGTCTCTTGAGGAAAATCCCTCTTTTTAGCTAATGTCCAATAATTGGTACTATTATGTCTCTGAATCAATTTTTTTATTCGGCCTTCTCCGGTGTTGTAAGCGGCAACGGCTAAGTACCATGAATCAAACATCTTATAGAGATCGTTTAAATACGTTGCTGCTGCGATTGTACTTTTTATGATATCGCGCCTTTCATCTAACCACCAATCTGTGGTAAGCCCGTAGCGATTAGCGGTGGGTTTTATAAATTGCCAATATCCTACAGCTTCTGCTGAACTTACGGCGTGCGGCGAAAATCCACTTTCGATCATAGCCAGATAGACCAAATCCTTAGGTAAACCCTTCGACTCAAGAACTGGTAAAATTTTGGGAATATAACGAGAAGACCTTTCAAGCCATCTTTTAAAATCTCTACGACCATTTTTCTGATAAAAAGAAACCCACTTTTTTACCTTTGAATTGTAGGTTATTGGTAAATCGAAGTATGGGCCTTGATTAATAGGAGTATAAATCAGTTTCTTTGGTGTAACTACACTTAATGGCGGTGGTGTTAGTAGTTTCGGAGCTAATTGCTTTGGCGATGTTGATATTGGCGCAGCTCTCAAGAATTGATTTGGTACAAAAACACTAAGCGTAAAGATAAGCGAGATAAAAATTTTCATTACTTTATAGAGTATGGAAGAAAAAAATATTTTCGTCGAGGTCCAGACAAAAATACGATAGGCTTGTGTCACGAATCTGACGAAAACCTCTGGCCTTAGGTCGTGTAGTTGTTAGGGGCTTCACCCACTCTGATCGTTAGCTGCTCGGATTAAGTAGACAATAACTTTAGAGAATATTTCATATTAGACGTCAGGCGAGTTCGCCCAAAGATGAGTATGGCATATGACTTGCTCAGCTAATACTGAGAGTCTAGCTTGTTCTAGGGGAGGGTCTGTGAGCGCAAAAGGAATTTACTCTGCATTAAGTGGAGCAATGGCGCAAAATCAGCGGCTTGAAACTATCTCTAACAACCTTGCAAATTCAAGCACGACCGCATTTAAAAAAGACAAACAGACATTTAGTGAGTTTGTTACTGCAAATGAAAAACCACCGCAGATTATGACGGTTCCAAGAATTGCTGCTTCAGTTGAAAGCTTTTATGATATGCAAGGCGGCGACCGTGCCTATGTTGACGCTAGCGGCACATACTCTGATTTTTCTCAAGGAGCTTTGAAAAATACTGGTGGAGCGCTAGATCTTGCTATTGAGGGCAAAGGTTTTTTTGAGGTGATGACGCCATCTGGAATTAGTTATACCCGTAGCGGTGCCTTCAAAATAGATGCTGACGGTCGCATGATAACTAGTGACGGCTTAGCTATTTTGCGCGAAGGCACTGGTGATCCTGCGCAGCGCACTATTCAAGTAAGCGGCAAAAATGTGACAGTAGGCTATAATGGTGAAATATATGATGGGGAAAATCAGCTAGGTAAAATATCACTAGTTGATATAGAAAACAAAGATGCTCTGAAAAAAATTGGTAATTCTTTGTATACACTAAAGCCTAACTATGAAGCAGCCCCACATGTCGCAAGAGACCTCAAGTTACACCAGGGCTTTTTAGAATTATCTAACGTAAATGTCGTAGATGAAATGACTGATATGATACAGGCTTCGCGCGTATTTGAGGCCACGAAAGAAGCTATAAAGGCACACGATTCAATGGATGAAAAGCTTGTTAATGTTGTGCCGAAGGTTTAGTGGGGGACAAAATAGATGATTAAGTCTTTGAATACTGCAGCTACCGGAATGAAGGCGCAGCAAACCAATATGGACGTTATTGCCAACAATATCGCCAACGTTTCAACAATTGGTTTTAAAAAGGCGCGAGCAGAGTTTGAAGATTTGCTTTATGAAAATATTAAAGAGCCGGGTACTATTACTGGTGCAAATTCAATTTCTCCCACCGGAGTACAGGTAGGTTTGGGGGTTAAAACTTCGGCGGTACAAAAAGATTTTATTCAAGGCTCAACAAAAATAACTAATGCCCCATTTGATATTGAAATTGAGGGCGCGGGTTTTTTTCCGATACAGACGCCATCTGGGCAAACGGCCTACACCAGAGATGGCGCTTTTAAAAAGGGCCCAGATGGTCGCTTACAAGATAAAAACGGTAATATTCTTCAGCCTGAGATTGTGGTGCCTGCTGAAGCAGCAGGAGTAGAAATTGGCGCCAATGGCAATGTACAAATTATAGTACAAAATAATATGCAGCCGCAAAACATTGGGCAAATTCAGCTTGTTTCGTTCGTTAACCCAGCGGGCTTACGAAATATAGGTGGCAACTTATTTGTTCCGTCAAATGCTAGCGGTCTGCCGCAACAAGGTATGCCCGGGCAGAATGGTCTAGGTCAGCTTGCACAAGGGCAACTCGAAACAAGCAATGTAAATATAGTAGATGAAATGGTTAATATGATTACTGCGCAACGAGCGTACGAGACAAATTCTAAGGCAGTGCAGGCAGCTGATCAAATGTTGCAATCAATGAATAGTTTGAGGTGAAGTTGAAATTAGTATTATATTTTCTTACCTTTGTTTTTATCACTGAGGCTAGCGCCGAAGTTCTAAAGGTGCGACCATATAATCGTATTTTTAATTTACAAAAAATAACTTTGGCTGATGTAGTCGATGTCGATGGGCTAACTAAAGACGCCAAAGTAAAGATATCTAATATAGATTTGGGAGATGCACCAAGGCTAGGAGAACAAAGAATCTACACAGATAAAGCCATCTCTGAAGCAATTCGCCAGACATTAAACAAAAAAAAATGGACCATAAAAATACCGCGCAAAGTGATTGTAGATAATCGCGGTTTCGAATTAGATCGAAAATCGGTTGAGAATGAACTTGTTTCGTATTGGAGTACAATTTGTGCTGAATGCCAAATTAATTTAAAGAGTTTACAGCTACCGGCATTGCCGCCAACCGCAGTTAATCGGCCATGGAGACTAGAAAAAGACAGTCGTTTACCGCGTGGACATTTTTCAGCTAAACTTTTTATAACATTGGTCGATGATCGCGAGCAGATTTATTGGGCTAATGGCCAGGTTGAAGTAAAGAAAAAAGTCCCGATACTTACGCGAAGTACTCCGATGAATACGCGACTTACCGCTGATGATTTTAAAATGCAGTGGCGTGATGTTACAGCGGCAACAGACACAACGCCGGCGCCAAAAGAAATAGACGGACAGCAAGTTAGATACACGATGAACGCAAATGATATTTTGTGGCAAAGCTCTTTGGTTCGAGAAAAAGCAGTAAGGCGTGGCGAGATGGTAAAAATATTTGTTGGTGAAGATAATTGGCAAATTTCAATGCAAGCGCGTATTGAACAAGACGGTTTCATAGGGGATACGGTTAACGTTAGAAATTTGCAGACCAATCGTATTCTTTCGGGTCGGGTGGTAGGCGCTGGTGAGGTGCAAATTAAATGAAGCAACTCACTTTTTTATTTTTATTTTTATTTTTTTCCTCAAGTTGTGCAAGCATTGGTAAACAATGGCAGTCGCTTATTGGCAGCGATAGTGGCGAAAAAGAGGCGCAAAAAACTAGAGTGTATGGCTCGTCTTATAATCAGCAAAATAATTTACCTCCATCGAATTATCGACAATACAAACGCACAAAGCGAAAAGACCTCGAAGATAGTGCTCACCTTGAAAGTAAATCAGGATCGCTTTGGGTAATGGAGGGTCAAGGGGCGTATTTATTTTCGCAAAACATAGTTCGCATGATTGGTGATCCGCTAGCTGTTCGTATAGAGGGTGACCCGGCAGAGCAGTTAAACGCAAAAACAAAAGTTATTAGTAAATTACTCGCACAGCTTGAAGACAGAAGACGTCGTGCTCTTGGCCGAGAGCCAGCAGCGGGTGGTAGCAAAGATGGTGAGGCAGCTAAGCCTACTGGTAGTGAAGCAAACTCACAAAAACCAGGACAGCCGAAAACAAATACGAACGCGGGCGGACAGCCTTCAGCCGCAACTGGCGGTGAAGAAAATGAATTTAGTGTGAAAACAGTGCCCACTAGAGTTGTTGAGCGCCTTGTTGATGGCAATTATAGAGTGCGCGGGACGCAACCATTTATGATAGGTCAGCGCGAGTATAAAGTTATTGTTACAGGCATAGTGCGTGCCGAGGATTTTAATGAGCAAGGCATAGCCGCACCTCAGCTTTTAGATTCTAATTTTGATATCGTAAGTTCAAAAAATTCGGAGATTAGATAATGAGAATATTTTTGATTATGCAGATTTTGATAATTTTGACGGCAGCTGTCCTAAACGCTCATGCTGCGCGACTTAAAGATATTGCAAATGTTCGAGGGGTACGCACCAATCAGCTTGTTGGTTACGGTATTATTATCGGCCTAAATGGCACTGGAGATAGTAAAGCAGAGTTTACTAGTAACTCAATAGAGAGAATGCTTGATCGTCTAGGCATGAAGCTAACGCAAAAAGATATAGCTAGTAAAAATGTTGCGGCAGTAATTGTTACCGCAGAGCTGCCACCGTTTGCCAGAGCGGGTAATAATCTAGATGTGACGGTTAGCTCTATTGGCGATGCCTCAAGCTTAAAAGGTGGCATGCTTATTCAAACACCGCTTCGTGCTGCCGATCAACAAACATACGCGGTAGCACAGGGCTCAGTATTGGTTGGACATAGTGCAACAGGGGTACACGAAACAGTAGCGAGACTACCAGGTGGCGCAATGATTGAACGCGATATGGGAGGCGATTTCGCAAGCAGAAATATGTTTCGTTTAACTCTTTCTAATCCTGATTTTACTACGGCGGCGAGAGTGGCTAAAAAAATAAATATGGAGCTTGCTGGTAAATATGCGTCGGCTCTTGATGCTGGTACAGTCGATATTATTTCGCCACAGTCGTATGAAGGTAAAGGTGTTGAGCTTCTCTCAACAATTGAAGCACTTGATGTTTCGCCAGATAACCGCGCAAAGGTTGTAGTGAACGAAAAAACTGGCACAGTTGTAGTTGGTAATGGAGTAAAAATTTTGAAGGTGGCTATAAGTCACGGCGATATCTCTTTAAAGGTTGGCGGCGAGGCTTCTGGCAAAAAAACCGAAGGAGATAGACTTATTTTATTTGATGATTCAGCAAATGTTGGCGACATCGTAAAGGCAATAAATCGCCTTGGCGTTTCGCCAAAAGATTTAATTACGATTTTGCAAAGTATAAAAGCTGCCGGCGCGTTGCAGGCAGATTTACAGATTTTATAGGAGGATTAAAAGAGGCGAACATAGGAAGTGTTCGTTTCGCAGGGGGAAGAGTGAGTTAGAGAGCGTTTGACCATGGAAGGTCAAGAGATCCAGGTGTCTAGCAGGAGACATAGGGGCAAATTCAGTACTAGCCAAGGATTGGCGATACCGGATAATGTTTGCTGGATAAGCGCAGGATGCGCGCGGGTCCTGACTCACTTTCCCTCATTTTTTTATTGTAAGGAAATTGTGCGTGCCAAATATTAAAATACAGAAAGAAATTCAGATTCATCAGCCGTTAATCAATCAAGAAGCTCGCACTAAAGAAGCGGCTAAGATGTATGAGCACTATTTCTTAAACGAAATGGTGAAAGCCATGCGCCAAACTGTAGATCATAGCCGGCTCACAGAGCCGAATATGGCGGAAAAAATTTATAGTGAGCAACTAGATGGCCAGTATGTTGATAAATGGGCCAATAGTGGCGGCGTCGGTCTAGCTGACATTATCTATAACCAAATTCAGGATCGTTTTTTTAGTAATGGGGCTGCTGCACCACGACCGCAAGGGCCTCTGCCTATATCGCCACAAAAAAACACCACTATTAAAATTGATGAGACAAAATCGCAGGGCATACCTGTAATAAGACCACAGTCGACTCTTCCAAAAAACGAAGTTAGTTTTCTTTATGAGTGGAATTTGCATAATAATGAGCAACCACGCGATGTAATGAATCCATATGCTGGTGAGGTTCTGCAGTTGTTTAGAGTCGGCGATGATCGTCAAATTTTGAAATTAGCTCATGATAATGGGCTAACTTCTACTATCAGTTTTTTGGGCCAGACAAAAGACATAAATCTTGGAGATCGCCTTGCTGCCGGACAAAAGATAGGAGCTCTGTCGCCATATGCATTGGGCTTGACTTGGCAGCTAGGCCAGGTCGGGGCAGAGGGAGAGATTTAAAATTGCGTTATGTCACTTTGTCTCAATATGATACAATAAAAGCTGGTTATTTTGGTTCGGAGGAGATGTAGATATGAAGGTCAATAATACAGGAGCGAAGTCAGTCGCGACGGCACAGGTGCAAGCCAAGGAGCTTGAGAAAAATTTAAAATCAGGGACAAAAAATGTCGATGACTTTGATAAACTGTCGACACATGATTCTACTAAAATTAAAATGTCACCAGAGGCGCAAGCTTTTCAAAAAGCCAAGGCTATAGCAAGCAGTGATTCAATTGACGAAGCTAAGGTTGCAAGATTGCAAAAATTAATTGATGAAGGTAAATATAAAGTCGATTCGGCAGCGGTAGCGAATCGACTTATTGATGATCATCTTGAAATAGGTGAGTAAAGGCAAAAGGGTTTTAAGGATGAAACCTGATAGTAATGAGTTGTATAAAAAATTGACAGATCACTTAGATGATCTAGTTAAGGTCTATAGGCACCTTCTTGGTGTTGTGCGCAAAGAACGCGAAATTTTAATTTTAGCCGATCTTGCGGAGTTAAACGAAAATAATAAAGCCAAAGAAGCCATGTTGATAAAGGCACGACAAATTGAAGAAGGTAGAATACGGGCAACAAGAGCTCTTGCGCAATCTGAAGGATTAAGCGAAAGCTCTAAGT
>MEPT01000073.1:7048-7359 GCA_001769925.1 Bdellovibrionales bacterium RBG_16_40_8 | reverse complement strand
CGGCTTGATACCTTTTACCTGTTGCGGCCCCTGAAAACGCGGGGGGACCCGCGTGCATAATTACTCCACCGTGATCTGCTCTCGCATAAGCACTGGTAAAGTTTGGCGTGCCGGTTAAGGTCATTTGGCGGGGCGCATTATTTAATGCTTAAAGTTTCGAATCTCAATCGCCGGATGTGGCGTGTATAAATACTGTCTGGCACCAATGCAGCTTTATCCTCGGTATTTAAAATAGTCCCGTATGCCAAATCATAATCTGAAGTCACAATGAATGAAAAAATGGAACTGTCCAGCAAATTTAAAATCATCGC
>MEPT01000073.1:3231-7016 GCA_001769925.1 Bdellovibrionales bacterium RBG_16_40_8 | reverse complement strand
ATATTGTCCCATTTTAATTCTTTGCGAAAATGTGTGTTTGCGTCTTCCGCGCGCATATCGACATAGTTCAAAGACAATGCATCAGAAATTTTCACCCATTCACTTAAAAGTCGCCCGCTCAAAAATTCTTTACACAACTCAAGCCAGCCAATCTGCCCTGATTGCGTTTTTGGTAAAAACACTTGCTTGCATTTTTTAATTCGCTGATCCGTCAAATACGGTAATTGGTCATCACCAGTCTGATTATCAAGCCAGATCTTTATCGCTCACCGCAATTAAAAAATTGGTGTCCGCAAGACAGCCCTGCGATACATCAACCGACTTAAAAAAATCGTCAACTTCAGAAAACGGAACCGCACAGCCCAAATCTAAATCTCCACATCTTTTGCAACACGATCACGTTTACGTGGCTCTTCAGACTCGACTTCAGGGATTTCAGAAATAATTTTCACTAATCGATCTGACGGCACTTGCTTTCTGCCGCTTTCAAAAATTTCAGAGGCTTTTTTAGCTCCACCTTTTTGTGGTAACTTTGCTTTTACTTTCATCGTCTTACTCTCCAATTTCTACTGCCAATCTAGCACAGTTTAATGCCAATATAAACCATTGATTTTATTGAATTTATGTCCGGATGGCCGGACACCTAATCCGAATATTTTTGGTGACCGCCCGTGACCGAGCACACCTCAGGCTACACGATATCAGCCAAACACAGCGCATCTTACAAAACAATCGCAACTAAAAGTAATCCCGAGGATTTTACGAAAAACCGAGGCCGGTTATAGATTTACGAAAACAGCCCTGATCGCCTTGCCAAGGCGAAGTCAGATTTTCTAAGTTATTAAAACCAACGAAGAAGCTTGCCTTATCCTTCGCCTAGACCCCAGCTTCACAGAGGTCTCTCTGGATGACCCCTCTTTAAGGGACTTGGCCCAGAGCGATCCTGAATTATTTTTATCCCAGTTTGGTTCGCAAAAACTTTTCATCGATGAAGCCCAATATGCCCCAGCTCTTTTTCCGTCTCTCAAGAGAAATTTTGACGGCTCGTAAAATCAGCACACAAGACATTCTCTACATGGGTGGCTGGCCAGAACTGCATGCGCGAGAATCTCTTGACCCTAAAAAATTTCTTGATGATTACATAAACAGCTACGTTGAAAAAGATATTGTACTTGCTGCAGGGTCGGCGAACTTTTGGATTTTTCAAGTCTCGGTAATGATGCTGGCGTTGACGCCAAGACCATCAAAAAATGGGTTTCTATATTAGAGCAAATGCATATCATCAGCCTAGTGATGCCCTTTTCATCAAATCTATCTTCTCGGTTGATAAAATCCCCGAAAATCTACTTCATCGATACAGGTCTTGCCTGCAGACTTCAAGGTTGGACATCTGCGAATCTGATTATTACATCGCCCCAGCAGGGACACCTGTTTGAAAACCTTGTTTTCTCCGAAATTTTTAAACTCAATTTGAATTATCAACTGAATTTACAAATTTATCATTGGCGATCCCGTGATGGTGAAGAAATTGATTTTTTAATTCAGCAAGGCTCAAAAAATCTTCCATTGTTTATTGAGGCGAAAGTCAGTCGGACGCGATCACCTGCAGATCTCAAAAATTATTCTGAAATCAAGAAGGGGAGTACCTCTTGGGTAACCAAGTCCCCATTGCATTTTTAAAGAAATTTTTGTTAGCTTCTCTGTAGCAAATACCTTTCTAGAATCCTTTAAAGAGCAGTGCAACTTCACACGCGCATTCCAACGAACACCGCTAAACGTGGCTTCACCGCTTGCAAGTGTGGCCGAACTTACGGCAAGAGCACCGGCCTCTACGGGGGTGGTGCAACTTGCGTCAGTGTATGCCGTGAGGGTTACCGTTCCGGTAAAATTTATGCCCGTGGTTATGTTGCCCGTTGAATACAACTCAAACGCTTCTTTTAAAAAAGGGGCCACTGAATGATCTACTTCAATACTTGCTCTCCCGCCATCATCACGGACGTTTTTGTATTCTACCGGGGCAGGGCCATTCCAATGGCCCTCATCCCAACGCTGATCCATACCTTTGCGGATTTCAATTTTTAGATTGTCGATATAGTGTTTCGCTAAAATGACACCCAAATAAAATCGTAGCTTTTCGCCTGGTGACGAATTTTTAATTACGCAGCCAAAGCTCGAATAACAGCAGATATTGTTGAAAGCTCGGGGTTAAACTCTTTTTTAGGATCTATCAAGTCGTAGAGTGTTCTGCGACCTATACCCGCCTTTTTTGCAATATCAACTTTATTAACTGTCCTCAGATGAGACATAAGAACTTCACGAAAAGACTCCATATCTCCGCTTTTGATGCATTCAAGCAAGGTTTCTGCAACAAGATGTGAATTTTTGAGCTCTTTACTTGCGAAGGGTTCGTGTGCCCTCAAGAACTTGATCCCTGACTTTCTTTGCTTTTTTGATGTCATAGTTTTGCGCATTTTTATTACCTCCATAAAGGGCTACAACAATCGCATTTCCTCATAAAAATGAGTAAACACGAGTGCCATTAAGCCATCTTAACTCAATAAGCCCCTCAAAACGTTTATGATTACCAAAGTGTCCAACCGCTATTAAATCTAGCCGAGCAGTTATGATCGTTCTAGTTTTAGGCGGCAGAGATCTAAACCAACTCTCGAACTCACTCGTTTTAAGAACATCATATCTCTTCACATTTTAAAATGTACGGCATATCGCACACTAAATCAAGTGTTTTAATGATCATAAAACCAAACATCAACATCACATAGCCGCGAGGTACTCGATTACCCCTCGGCTTCATGAGCACAGAGATTCGAGCTGCGATTAATTTCAGGACCATAGCGATGACACCGAACGACACCTTGCTTGAGACAGTTGGGCACTGTGATCTTCGTGACGCCGACAAAAAATTTAAACATCCGCACACGCGAGCGGACAAAGTTTGCGCCCTTCTGGTCATCGGTGGCTTCGGCGTAAATCTTTTGACTAAAGCCTAAAATGCCAATGAACACGACGACCTCAAACACTTCACCCGTTTGCATAATGATGGAAGGGCCGCAAAATCAGGAACTCGGCTTCCCCGCAGCGGCGACAACTGCATCAGTGAGAGCAGAGACTGGTCTTTGCTTTGCGGACCGCTTTAATCTTGGGCAAGCTCAAAGAATAGCGGTTTATTGAAACAAATGAAAAAAATAGCTCTTGACAAAACGTCACTTATAAGTGACAATCAGAAATGATGGAAAGTCGTCATCGTCGCATCTTGAAATACGTCATTGAAAATGGGCACTGTCCATTTGACGAAAAGGCCAAAGAGTATTGGTCTGATTATAAAAAGGAGTGAAGACTATGGCTAAAAAAACGCGTGAGTACGAAGCTGATTTGATCGAACAATTAAAAGATGCCGAGTTTGCCGTTGAGTATTTGAATGCTTCTCTTGAAGATTCTGACGACGGTGCCGATGAACGGTTTTTAATGGCACTTCGCCAAGTGGCAAAAGCCCACGGCATGACGAATATTTCTGAAAAATCGGGTATGGCCAGACAGGCGATGTATAGAGCCTTGTCAGAATCGGGTAACCCAGAGCTATCGTCACTAAAGGCAGTGCTGGATGCGATGGGGTTATGTTTGGCAGTCGGGCAGAAGCCGAAGGCATCGTAAGTCAATTCTGTGACTTAAAAAGCAAAGCGTCGACCCGATAGTCAGCGCTTTTGTTGGTGTCGGCCTTATTGATTTCTAGGTTTTTTTTCGACCCAAGCGACTCGACTCATGTGACT
>MEPT01000073.1:0-3104 GCA_001769925.1 Bdellovibrionales bacterium RBG_16_40_8 | reverse complement strand
CTGGTCGCCAGAACTTAAACGCTCAATGTTACCACAGTTAAAGGTCTAGGTTTTATGAAAACCCCTGCTGCGTCATAGAGAGCCAAATGGAACGAGGTTATCCCCGACCCACTCGTCTGCGAGGCCGTCTCAGACCGGCTGACAGCCTAGGCGATCAAGCTCAACCTAAAAGGGCCAAGTAAGCGGGGCGCCAAGAAACAATTGACTGCCGCCGAGGATCGTGAAAACTAACATGCGTCCCTTCGGTCCGCCAGCTAGGGGAAGTATTTTTAGTTATCATGGAACAAAAGCGATGACCAAGTTGCCTCGAAGGATTTGGTTCCCAGTTGAGTTGAATATTGGCGAGCCAGTCAGCGCCGAAAGGTCAACGGCGGCTTATCTTGAAGTAAAAGTGAGGGAGCTTGCTATATGAGCGCAGACAATGACTCTCAAGCAAAAGGCGAAATCATTTTATTTCAATCCAATGATGGGCAAACAAAAATCCAAGTCCGATTCGAAGAAAGGAGTGTATGGCTCACTCAGGCCGCTATTGCCGAACTATTTCAAACAACCCCTCAAAATATTACACTCCATCTTAAGTCCATCTACGAAGAGGGTGAACTGGTCGAGGAGGCAACTTGTAAAGAATACTTACAAGTTCGACAAGAGGGAAAACGACAGATAAGTCGGCAACTTAAGCACTACAACCTAGAGGCAATTCTAGCCGTTGGATATCGGGTTAGAAGCTCTAGGGGCACTCAGTTCAGACAATGGGCTACGGCTCAGTTGCAAGAGCTTTTGGTTAAAGGTTTTGTCATGAACGATGATCGGCTTAAAGAGGGCAAGTCCATTGGGCAGGACTACTTTGACGAGCTTCTGCTTCGAATTCGAGACATTCGGGCTTCTGAAAGACGATTCTATCAAAAAATCACCGATATCTATGCCACAAGTATTGATTACGATGGTCGCGCCGAAGTCACTCAGGAGTTTTATGCCACAGTTCAAAATAAACTTCACTGGGCCATTCACGGCAAAACAGCCGCAGAGGTCATCAAGTTTCGTGCTGATGCTTCAAAAAAGAATATGGGTTTAACAACCTGGAAAAACTCACCTGACGGGCCCATTCGCAAACAAGATGTATCCGTTGCAAAAAATTATTTAAGCGAAGAAGAATTGGCCGCATTGAATCGCACAGTGGTTATGTACCTGGATTATGCAGAAGATCAAGCCTTGAGCAGAAAACCAATGTACATGGCCGACTGGATTAAAAAACTCGACGGCTTTTTGCAGTTCAACGAAAAAAATATTCTCACAAATGCGGGAAAAATTTCGCAAAAGATGGCTCTCGAACATGCTGAGAGTGAATTTAATAAATACGAAAATCAACTCTGCCAAATTGAATCAAGCCAATCAAGCAGCGATTTTGATAAACTGGCTAAAAAATTGACTTCGAAAAAATCAAAAAAAAACCTTAAGTCGTAGACTGGCGCATGTGATGAGATCACCATGTCATGCTCCTGACAAAAGTCCTGACTAATCGGGGGGGTACGGGTATTCACCTTTCTAGAATCCTTTAAAGAGCAGTGCATTCTTGATATCAACGACTGACGAGCACGCCGTAGTGATCGCACCTGATGAGGCCTTCAGATAAATTGGCCCACGCGCATTCCAACGAACGCCACTAAACGTGGCAGCACCGCTTGCAAGTGTGGCCGAACTTACGGCAAGAGCACCGGCCTCTACGGGGGTGGTGCAACTTCACAATTTTTCAAGGCTGCGATATATGCGCTTCGGGTTGCGCCATCAACATCAAGCGAGCATGTTGACCATTGCCATTTGAAAACATATGATTAAATAGCGGGGATAAACTCACGCCCTATCCGACCCCAACCTTTTTCTCCAGACGCTCTACTCTTTGAGTTAGCGACGGTTTATTAGCAGCTTCTTTCAGAGCTTGATTTATTAGCGCTTGGTATTTTGATCCTTCGGCCTTCGCACGCTCGCGAAATTGATCAAGCACTCTTTCATCTAGCCAGATCGTGATTCGCTCCTTAGCTATGTCAGGATTAAACTCATTCGGACCCAATAAGTCTTTTTTTCCGTATTTAATCTTCTTTGCCATGAATTTGCCTCCATCCTTCCCAAAGTTTTTCGTGACGCTTTTGCAGTTCTTGCTGAATCCGCCGAATATCTTGTGCAGAAAAACCTTCGCACTCGAAACACTCAAGCGTATCTAAACTAAACTTCGCATGCGCTTCTGCTTTTTTCATACTGGACCACAATCGAATGATGATACTTTCAAAGCGGAATATCTCGCCCATATTATGTATAATATATGACAATCACAAGGTCAGGAAATCGCCTGGCACAAATCGCGGATATTCGACAGTGTACGGCGTACCTCTTAGTTTCTGGGCATTGTGTTAGGACTGTAAATGACAATATTATTCGCTATTGACGATATACGCTTGAGGTTGTTGCAGAACGCCGACGATATTTATAAAGAATGGGCTCAGGATGTTCTTCTATAGTCATAAGACTCGAAGTAAGAGAGGATAATTATTTATGGCACGAGGAACAAAATTTCAACTGGACTTGTGCGTACCTTTTCTTGACAATAACGGATTTAGGATCCATTATTGCCAACCGTGTGGATTGAAAGAGATATTTCCAATTTTATTGAACAAAACACTGACCCGATTCAGATTATTCGAGGTCCCCGCCAATGTGGAAAATCAAGCCTTATCCTTCACCTGGACCCCAGCTTCACAGAAGTCTCTCTGGATGACCCCTCTTTAAGGGACTTGGCCCAGAGCGATCCTGAATTATTTTTATCCCAGTTTGGTTCGCAAAAACTTTTCATCGATGAAGCCCAATATGCCCCAGCTCTTTTTCCGTCTCTCAAGAGAAAGGTTGATTTACTCAAAAGAAAAACCGGCGCAAAGATACAAACAATTCTGCGGCTGACAGGCTCAAATCAAATTTTAATGGATCGAAATATTAAAGAGAGCTTGGCTGGTCGGGCCAGTTTTTTTGATATGAATACTCTGAGTGTTGCAGAAATTTTGACGGCTCGTAAAATCAGCACACAAGACATTCTCTACATGGGTGGCTGGCCAGAACTG
>MEPT01000072.1:7589-7729 GCA_001769925.1 Bdellovibrionales bacterium RBG_16_40_8 | reverse complement strand
ATATATGCAAGTAGCTGCATAGCCCCTTTTTTAAGCTTTTCTTTTTTTGGGCCTTTTAATTTCAGTATCCAAGTTTCGTTTTGACCAGGTCGTAATTTTTCGCGAAAGCTACTAAATTCTAAGTCTATTTCTTTATTATC
>MEPT01000072.1:7168-7498 GCA_001769925.1 Bdellovibrionales bacterium RBG_16_40_8 | reverse complement strand
GTTACGTGCCATTTTAATAGCGAAGAATCTCGGCTCGAGTTAAGTATTTTTGTTTCAATTACTTTGCGATCCTGAAAAACTTCGAGAATAATAGTTTGCTCTTTAAGTCCAGACGGCAGCCATAATAGTATTTCTTCATCAACCTTGACTTCTTGCTTATTTACTAGAAAAAGACCTGGTAGCGCCGGCTTATAATTAGAGTTCACTACAAAAAACTCGCTTTGTGTTTCTACTTCGACCCCAAAAGAATCTTTAGTTTTGTAAATTAAACGGTAAGTGCCTGCTTTAAGGGCCGGCAGCTTAATAATGGCTTTGCCAGTTTTATCAGTT
>MEPT01000072.1:6785-7149 GCA_001769925.1 Bdellovibrionales bacterium RBG_16_40_8 | reverse complement strand
GCGAAGTATTTTTTATAGAACTTTCTATGGGCCAATCGCGAATTACCGATTGCCAATTATAAGTTGGTGACCATCTAGTTTGTTTATTGTCATCTGGCAACTTAAGCCCTGGTGGCATTATTTTTTTTAAAAAACTAGGCGGCTTATGCTCAGCAGGCATAATAGTTAAATTTGGCTCTTTAAGTTTCACTAGTTCCCAGTCGCCACGACCGGGGGCGGGGTCGCCACTCAATAATGTGCGATTAAGGGTCACCTCGGTACTTTTACCCTCTAGAATCATCTGACTAGAAAAGTTTAATTGAGCTTCAACAGATTTTACTCCTAGGATAACTGATTTTTGACTTGTTCTTGTTTCGCCGCCATC
>MEPT01000072.1:2667-6727 GCA_001769925.1 Bdellovibrionales bacterium RBG_16_40_8 | reverse complement strand
TTCAAAACGCGTATCGGCTTTCGCTAAAAAACTTATCTTAAAGCTACCGTCAGATTGGATGTTAGTTTGTGCCGATTCAATCACTTGCGCTTTTTGAAAATTTGAAAAATTCCAAAATCCCCAAAAGCACCACCACGGAAAGATTATTTGTCGCTCAACAGTGTAACGCACTTTGCCTGACGTTAATGGTGAGCCAAAATAATATTTTGCTTCGCCAATAATTTCTGAAATTTGATTTAATTTAATAGGAGTAGATTGTGGCCTCCAGGTTAGTTCAAATGTCGGTCGTTTATATTCTTCAACTCTTACATAATGGTAGTTAGAAAAGGCTCTTATCGACCATTGCCCCAGCGCTTTACCGGTAGGTATAATAAACTCGCCCCAGGCTGCGCCGAACTCATCTGTCTTAATGTTTTGTTTTTCAACTAACTGCCTATTGAGGTCATACAAATAAACCTCTTGGTTAGAATTTGGTAAAATTTTAAATTTACCTATTTCAGTTAGGGGTTGATAGAAAATTACCTTCCAGAGAATTTTTTGCTGAGGGCGGTAAATTGACCGGTCAGTATATATTACCGCTTTTGAGTTTTGTGCCCCGTTGGCTGATTGCGAATATATATTAAATTCTTGAAACGTAATTTGTTTGTTGCGCTCAGCAATCGCAACATATTGATCATATCTATTATTGCCCTTGGGTTTTGTATAAATCGCTTGCCCTTTAGTGTCAGTTTTTAATGTCGCTTCAAGAATATTTTTTTTGTTGTAATTAAAGCGATAAAGTTGAATATCTGCGTTTTTAACAAGCTGCCCAGTATTGCCATCTTGCACTTCAAACTTAACGCTGTCGTCTGCATTTTTATGACTTAAAACTAAATCACTAAAAGTCATCATGCTGACGTGAACTAAATTTGGATTTTTATTAATTATCTTTTGCAGTGATGCAACCACAATATAAAATCCGTTTTCGTGTAAAGGTGGTTTAACAAATGCTTTATGTGAGCGAAAATCTGTGGTTTTACTTAAATCAATTGCCCAAGAGTACGTTGGGGTTTTTTCTGTAAGCCCTTTTATTTCATTTGCGTCTGGTAGGTGGTTATAGTCCTGACTTTCGCGTATAAATTTTTTAATGTCATAGCGAAACGAATAAAAATAAACTTTATCAATATTTTTGTAGTCAAGTCCTATAGAGCGGCGATCAGGCCCATCAACTCGCATAGCCTGCATTTCAAACGCTGGGGCTTCGATTTCTTTTAAAACATCGCGGCAAAATTTAGCTCCAAGTGAAGTTGGATAGTTAGCCTCGCCCTTTTTAGCTATATCTCTGGCTGTAATAAGCGCATCGGGTAAGTCATTTTGTTGCCAAAATTGCGCAAGAACACCCATACCCATTGAGTACCAGGGGACATCTTGGTGCTTTGTCAGTATTTGCTCAAGGTGCGCGCGAATTATTTCACGATCTTTTTCGTTAGACATTCTTTGATGTAGTATTTTGTGCAGTTCAAGTTGTGCATCTAAGGCAGCACCCATATTTTTTTTGTTAATATGCCAAGTTTTTAGGTCATTGAGTAAAAAAGCTATTTTTTCAAGCGGATGGTTTTTTTTACTTTTTAAATCTATGATTGCTGAAAACTTTGCGTCTAATAAGTTAGTCGGGTTTAGTTGGTAAAGGTCATTTGATTGCTCGGGCGTCCAGCCAGATGAGTCGTTTAAAATTTTCACAAAAAGATGTGTGTAGGTATCGCGCAGACTATCGCGAATCTTTTCGGGAAAATTATTTGCGGTAATATAGTCATCAAACTCTGTTTTGGGCAAAGCGTTAAGCTCATCTCTAATTGGCCAAATTGCTGCTAGTCCTCGTATCGCCTCGAAATAAATTTCATCGACAGTCCATGACTTAAGATCTTTTGCCTCTGATCCAGAAATTTTTTCGCGACTGCGAATCTCCCACGAATACGCCTGGGCATAATTCTGTAAAGAATAGGCGTTAAAAATATTTAATAAAGTTTGTGCCCTAGCATCTTGTGGCCATTTTTTTGCACGAAAGTTATTTACGGCAGTTTCATAGTCATGAAGCCCAGTTTCAAGTTGAACTATTTTGGTAAGTATGCGCGCTTGATCTAGAGGATCTTTAACCTTAGATGCCCCTTTTTTTACAATATCAAGGGCTTCTTGATATTTTTGCTCAGAGATTAACTGATCTGTTTTTTTGAGCAGATTTTGGTAAGCCGGGCTTACTGCTTTCTGCGGCGCAGCCCACGCGATTGATATTAAAAAAAAGGTGACAGACGCTTTTATGTGTCGCATGTGCGTTATCGTGGGGGATACTTTTGGGTTTGTCAAACTCAAGCACCGAATCCGGGTGCCACACCAAAACATTTATCGTCCTTAATAAATTATTTTATCTGAAAATTAATTGGGGCAGAAGGAGTCTTCGCCGGCAACACATTGAGAAATCGATCCTTAGCTGGAATGCTTGCTGCATACCCCGGCACATCCGGACCGATGGGCGGCCATCTTAAGCCATTCCGCCACCAAGAAGGTTGAGATTTAAGATACAATGACGCCGGAAGTGTAGTATCATCGATGCCACCTTGGCAGCCAGGTTCTTTATCATCAGAACACAAATGTGTTCCGTTAGTAACACTATCCCAATTGTAATGACGTAACATTGTGGAATTTACATATGAATCGTTAGTGATTATGCCGTATGAGAAATCAGCCCCAACCGTATAAATAGCTTTGCTGGCGGCTGATGACATATTTTGTAGATATGCTGTTTCATACCCATTAGTGCCAAGCACATTACCTATTATATTGTATGAATGTGAATATGACTCTAAGTCAAATATCCAATTTCTTGAACCTGATGACCCCATTTCATTTGTTATTTTATTTCTATAGAATGTATTTAGTCCGCTACTGCCGTGATACAGGTCATTTATTATTTTAGATTCAAAAATATTTCCCTCAAATAAATTCATTGCATTATATGCCCCATGAAACCATACCGCCGCACCTGTATAGCCATTTGCTCCATGCGTAGGATTAGTAAAATAATTATAAGCAAATACATTGCCCTCTGAATTTCCATTGGTCATTATGAACATACCACAATCATGTATTATATTGTCTTCAACTAAGAGGGCAGTATTTCTCACCCATATTCTTAGTCCATATCCTTCCATTGGCTGAGCTATTTCTGTGGATGCGCGTCCATGAATTTTATTTCCTCTTAGTGTAACCCTTGAGGTTTGGTAAAGATTCATAAAGGTAAATTTAACACCATAAAGCTCCACATGATTCATCCAACTATTAGCAGTCCATGACATGTCCACCATATATGCTATATTTGCATCTTGGTTATCTATGGTGAATTCTTCTAATCCGATACCCTCAATAATATTTGGCAACTTTGCTACTTGAGGAGCATAAGTTGAATTGTAATCCCACATTAAAGGAATATTGATAGTAAACGTGGTCGGTGATGGCACAGTAACAACTTGCACCATTTGTCCAATAGTTCTTGTTCCAAAGCGACCTAAATACTCACCACCACCCTCACTTCCATTATTATCTACTTTTGGGGGACCAGTCCTAGACCCCAACATATCTATATGTACCCAATCTTTAGCAGAAAAATCATGGGCTGCTGTTGTGGTAATTTT
The DNA here is from genome assembly GCA_001769925.1 of Bdellovibrionales bacterium RBG_16_40_8. Taxonomy (GTDB): domain Bacteria; phylum Bdellovibrionota; class Bdellovibrionia; order Bdellovibrionales; family UBA1609; genus RBG-16-40-8. The sequence continues at coordinate 3,062 of MEPT01000072.1, read as the reverse complement.
AGTATCCCCCTTGACGGGGTCACCAGTGATATTTCCCCAAGTTACTTTTGATAAATTCCAATCAGAATACTGTGAACCCATTTTAATTACCTTATTGCCGTAAGAACCACCTCCGGCACTAAGCCCAGTGCCTACTTCAGGCTTAATGATAGTTAACCCCATGCCGGCACCACGCAAAGTAATTCCCTTGTTAATAACCAACTCATATTTTGTCTTATACGTTCCAGCAGATAGAGATACCGCTTCACCTACGGGGCATTTAGCAATGGCATCATTGATAGCCGTAGAAGCATCATTTATGCCATTACCATAAGTAACTGCATCAATAGTTATACAAGTTTTTCGTGTAGGTATGTCTCCATTTACCCCTACATTATCTTGCCAAGTAATTCTAC
>MEPT01000072.1:1360-2649 GCA_001769925.1 Bdellovibrionales bacterium RBG_16_40_8 | reverse complement strand
ATGCATTTGCAGTCTCTATTAGACAGGTCAGTATTATCAAAATAAAGATGAATACTTTGAGCACACTTTCGAACTTGTAGATGTTTATTCTAGTGTTTTTCATTTATTTTTTATCTGTCGCCTTTTAATATCCATAAAAATAAACTTAAGACTTTACATTAATTTAAATCACAACAAAGATTTAAGCAAAAGGCTAGCTTTTATTTTCTTGGTAGCAGCACTAAGATCGATTTAAAAATGAAAAAAAATCTCAAAACGATACGTCTTTAAATTAGACAGTTTATTGAAAATTTCATTATAGTACTCGGCTTACCGAAAACATAGCATCGGGGGTAGTTATGCAAAATATACTTTTGTATGGTGACGTACCAGAAAATACGGCGAGAATTCGCACGGCAATTGAATCTCTGCTGCATTACAAGGTTTTTGAGGTTTATTATAATTCAAGTCTTGAAATGCAAATTAATAGTAGGATTTTTAATTTGGCTGTTGTCGATTGCAATGAGCTAAATGAGGAGGTGCTGGGAGTTGTTAAAAAATTTAAAAATTCGGGCCAGACTTTTCCAATTCTTATAATAACCAACAAGGTTTCGCAGCAGATGCAGGGTCAGCTCAATATGCTATCAGATCTATATACATTGGTTCGACCGATTTTAGATAAAAGTATTGTTGGGTTAGTTAAGAAGCTTCTTACTGCGAGAAAAGTTCCTAAACAAAATTCTCGTCGCTTCAATACCGATCAGATCGCACATATAGAAGAACTTTCTTCAGGTAGTAGCGTTCTTCTAAGAATGTATAATCTCTCAATGGGTGGTGCTTATTGCGAATTCGATGCAGAAACTCCAATAACAGTGGGTGATTTTTATCGCTTTAAAGTTTATTTAGATCATACACAGAGGGAGCACACATTAAGCGCCAAAGTTGTATGGATGACTGGACGTGGGCGCATATCGGGTCGCTGTGGTTGCGGTCTTAAATTTGTCACCGCAAAAGACGTTAACAGTTCGCTTATGTCAAAAATTTAAAGTTCAAAATCTCGAAGAGTTGAGCACTGAGTGACGGTGTATACAGTTCCGTCTTGTTCTATCCCACCTTGGTAGCAAAGACTCAAAACTGGCGGTAAAGTATGCTCCCAATACCATGCATCACTTTGCGCATCATGAATATATTCATACATTATGTCTGGTAGATCATTGGCGATTTCTGCGATTGTCGTCGTTTTTGCAATCACCATATTGTTACGCCACTTTACTATGTCATAGCGCAAATACGTAATATTCATTTGGCAA
>MEPT01000072.1:0-1350 GCA_001769925.1 Bdellovibrionales bacterium RBG_16_40_8 | reverse complement strand
CACCGCAATTAGGTTTTGCTTTTACTGAATCAGGTGGAGATACTCGGCGCTCTTCTGTAACTAAATTAAAGTAACGTATGCAATCGTAAAGATTACCGCTGCTATCTACAGAATCGTGACCGTCACAGTTTTCGTCTACGCTTTTTGTGCGAATCGATAGCGGCAAAAGTGGTTGTTTGTTAAATTGTAGATTAGGTAGATCGCTGTGCTTTTCATCAGTTATAACTCCTGACGTACTATATTTCCAAAGATCTTCATGAAGAGAAAAATGAATGGCAGTCTCTGTATCATTAATGTTAGTGAGTTTATGATCAATGCGACGAGTAGCGGTTACTGGCCCAACTTCAATGCGATAATTGTCTTCGTATGAAACTGATTGGCCGATCTTGGCATTAGCAATTGAAATATTGGCCAGGGCATCATTAATCGCCTTATTCACATCAACTGAGGACGATTCTTTGCCAAGCTCACCGGTTTTTGGTTTTATTTCGGGCATACAAGAATTTATAAAAACTGACAGCGCGTAGAGCAGAATTATTTTTTTCATATCTGTTTTTCGGAATATTTTTGGCTCAAGTTGAGACAGACTTAAGGATAACTTTTTTTAAACGCTATCCCAGCCCCATATCCACATAGGAATTGGGAAAATATTTTGAAATTGTGACTTAAGCAGGGATGGTTCAACTGGGCCAAAGACGAGCCTAGTGAGTTCGCCCAGAGAAGAAATTGTAGCTAAATCGTGTTTAGTTCCTATAACAAAATAATTCTCTTTTTTTTCAATAATAAAATCATTAAGTCCAAGATTTCGCGCATGACGACGTATTTTAAAAAATAAATTTTCAAGATGTACTGGGCGTATCATACCTAAAAACCCATCATTGCGAGTTACTGGCCAATTTTGTAAGTGATTAATTAGATTTTTCGCGTGAACTGGTGAAATAATTGTGATGGGTCGATTTTGCTCATTACGAATGTGCGCAAAGAGCGACATAAGGCTTGAAACTGCGCCGCCCCATTCGTGAATGTAACCAGATAGATCGGCGCCCTTTCCTTCAACGGCGTATGCCATAAGTTCGTTTTGCGCACTCCAAGCTGTATAGATATGTGAGTTAGGGATTTGTAAATATTTTTTGATATCTTCGGCCGTGCGCATTGTGCCGCAAGTATGTTGCGAATATAGGCGAAGTAAGGCCTCAGGAGAAACCTTTTCAGAACAAATAAATTTTAATCCAGTATTTTGCTGCGTTGGCATTTTTTCGAGCACGAAACTTATTTCTTGTCCCGCAAGTTCAAAACCAAGTTTACGATAAAAATCATAAAGATCAGTCCACAAAATGGCAAAATCAGCAC
>MEPT01000071.1:5324-6108 GCA_001769925.1 Bdellovibrionales bacterium RBG_16_40_8 | reverse complement strand
AGTATCTAGCCAATCAAGTTCTAAGAGTTTTTCTTGAAATGTATTTTTTAACTCATCAATCATTGAATTAGTGGTGAGTCGAGCTGAGTCACCTGATGTAGAGGCCACATAGGCTTTGCCCAAAGCATCGCGCATACCACTGCCGACAGTATTTGTGCAGATCTTCCAGCGGGGCTCGATTTCTTTTTGCCCACGTAAATATTTGCCGTAAAATTGAAAATTTTCATTGCCAAGGCGGCCGCCTACGTCTGGCGCAGAAGAACTTATCAACCGCCAACTAAGATAAGCTTTTAATGTCGTAGAAGGCGTATTTGATAATATTGCACTCAGGTTTTTATAAAACTCAGGCTCATTAACAATAAGCGCCGATATATTTGGCGCTTTTAAGGCTGAAAAATATTCGCTCCAGTTAAAGCGCGGAGCAATTTTTTGTAAATCGGCAAAATACATAGGATTGTTGATTTTTTGTGGATCACGTCTTTCTTCACGTGTGAGTGAATGACTAGCCAACTGAGTTTCTAATCGTAATATCGAGCGGGCATATTTTGTGGCCTTTACGGCCTCAAACCCTGCTAGCTTAAGCATTTGTGAAATATGCTTTTCGTATTGCTTAAGCGCCGCCAACCACTTTTTATCTTTAGGGTTTTTGGTATCCGCAAAATAATATTCTCGTGACAGCAGGCCAAGTCCGCCTTGATCGAGATACGCTGTTGTCAAAGAAGAGTCATTCATATCAGGCATGCTATAAAAACTAAAAAGAGCGTCAGCGCCAATTACGTGTAAT
>MEPT01000071.1:1737-5310 GCA_001769925.1 Bdellovibrionales bacterium RBG_16_40_8 | reverse complement strand
GGCGAGCTCTTCTGAAGTTTTAATTTTAGCGATTAGTTTTATTTTTTGTTTCAAGAGGCGAAGAGAAGAATTTTGTTCATTTTTAATACAAGAATTATAAAAAGCGCCAAGTTTTTGCTCGTCACTTGTGGTGCCAGCGCCGTTGGCAAAGCTTTGTAAAATTTTATTAAGAAGTTGGTCGTTAATATCTTCAAGATCAGACCACTGTCGGTAAATAGAGTTTTTATCGCTGGGTAGCTGAGTATTTTTAATCCACCCGCCGCATGCAAACTGATAAAAATTATCGCAAGGGCTAACTGATCGATCGAGAGCTTTTTCGTCAAGAATATTAGGCACAGTTTTTGTGACTTCAGTCTGGTTCGAAGCGAATAATTCTGACACATATAATATTGGTGAAAAACATAACATTATATAACTTAAAAATAAAACGAGTAAACTTTTAGTATTTTTCATTATACCCCTCGCCTTAGTAGAATTTATTATGCCTATTAGGCATGGACACTATTACCGTAGGAGTGACCGGCTTTGCATCTTTTTTTAAACGGCTTGCATCTTTTTTTAAACGTTAGGTATAGAATTTTCTAGTAAAGAGTGAAATTTTGTTACTTGCGGGTCAGAAAAAATTACTTTTTCATTCCACCCCTCAATATAAAGACTGTTGGGGTCGCGCGCGCGACTTAGTGCTACATATGCCTGACCGGGCTCCCAAACACGTCTAAGATCAACGAGCATTCTATCAAGAGAAGTGCCCTGTGCTTTGTGAATCGTCATAGCCCACGCAAGACTAATTGGAAAATTAGTGGCAGTCACAACAGGTTTTCCCTCTGGGTCAAGCATGGTAAACTCAGCCATTTCAATTTCGACTTTTATACCAGTTAGAAGTTTTATGCCAAGTGTACCAGCAGATATTGATTCAATTTTACCGAGGCTGCCATTTACCCAGCGCCCGGCTTGATCATTTTGACGAAGCATAATAAGGGCATCTTTTTTTATATGTATTATTTCGCCAATGGGTGAGTGCTTGCGAAAGGTTTCGATGTCTTTTTCTTTGCCGCTATAGATTGTTTTAAATGAGTGTGTGGGGTGCTTAATTTGTTCAAGTTTTGATAAGTTATAATTTTCTACATCACCGCGATGCGAGAATAAGCGAGTAAATTCGCCATCGAGTTTTGCACTAATTTTTGCATTGAGAAACGTTTTCACCTGGTTTGTAATATGACCATCGCGAACTGAATTTAGTACTTCTAAAAAATCACGATCTTGTGTTCGCATAATTTTTTTAAGCCATACAGTTTTAAAATTACTTAACTGCCAAGCCCGATCAAGAAAGGCCCATTCTTTCTCGCGCGCATATGGGTTAACTGGTGGTAGTTGAGCAAAATCGCCGACGACAATAACGCGCATGCCACCCCAGGGCAACGAGTTGCTATAAATTTTTCGCGCTATAGATTCAGCGGCATTAAGAGTGGGCCCAGAGATCATTGAAATTTCATCTATTATTACAGTTTTGGTTTTTTTAAGGCGCTTTACTAGACGTTTATTTTTTAGTGCGCGTTCAACTGTGGCGTCGACGCCACCCTCCATAATGCCAAGCCCGAAGAAACTATGAAATGTACGCCCACCCACCAAGATTGCAGCTGATCCCGTGCTAGCTAGTATCGGAATGTCTTTATCGCGTAAATATGATCTCAGCAGAAAACTTTTTCCGCTACCGGCTGCCCCGGTCAAAAATATATTGTCGTCTGATTTAAGAATTTCGAGTGCTTTTTTTTGGTCTTCGCTTAGTTGTGTCGTCATTTAATATTTTTACTCGCTATTTTTAATCAAAGAAGTATTTATAGTCTATATCTTACATGAAGATTCTATAAATCTAAATATAGCGAAATACTAATAGAGTCATAATCGCGAGCATAATAACGCACCTGCGACACATAAAAGCGCCTGGCACCTTTTTCGATTAATCATGCAGCACCTCTAAATAACAGTCATCGTCATATTTGAGACAGATCAGACCTACAGATTCGAGTTCTTTTAAGATGCTTTGAATTTCCGGGTCATCGATGTCCCTATCCTCTCCGCGAGGATTGATGGCGGCAATGACTTTGTACTTGCTCCACTTTGAGTAGCCTTCGTTGTAGAAACGTTTAAAGCCCGCATCCAACATCTCTAAGAGTTCATTTCGGTTCATAGAGAGTCCTCCCTGTCTTCAGATCAATTATGCGCGTCGCCTGAATTTTCTGACTGGTTACTGCCTGATAGGCTCCGCCGCTTCCAAATTGCGGATGATCTTTGGTAATGGGTTCAAGCCAATCAGCTTTTCCCCAGTTTCCATTTGGAATTTTGACGTCATCAAGAATCTGCTTTGTGTCGAATTCCACTTTAATGCTGGCATTGTGTGGCACTTGTAATTCCGATGCGACGCTTTTCGCCGAATCAAAATTTTTAAAACTTATATAACTCCCGTCAGTTCGCGGCGGTACAACGCCAGTTTCCGATAATTCCTTTAAATAGGGCGCATCTGTGGGCACATATCGATATCCTTTGGCTGGGATGACTTCACCATTTGGCCGGACATAAAAATCTGTTTTTTTGAAGTTAGAGCCTTCAAAGGCTGTACGCAGCGTAGGTGAAGCCTGAATAGCATGTTCAGTGGCCTGCGTTTGCCCGATGAATTCCCTGGCCTCCTTCAAGTCACGGTTTGAAAGACGAATCTCTTTTTTCGCGACTCGCCCAAACTCTCTTTCAAATTTGGGAATAAATTCTTCTGGTGCATGGGCTGCTCTAGCCGCATATCTATAGCCCGCACCGCTACCTGCGATGATACCAACTCCTGAAAGCAGTCGTTCACCCCATGTCAGCGGTGAGTCGTTCAGGAAATCTTTGCCGGTGAGAAGTTCATAAATGTCGGCGACATCCCCGGGTACCGGCGTGAATCCTACCCCTAAGCGAGCCATTGATCCGTAAAGAACCTTTTCTAAGCGCGAGAGAAGATCCTGAGCGGATTGCTGTGGTCTTCCAGCAATGCCTATGCGCTGAACGTCCTGCCTATCGGGTTGAAGATAGTATTCAGAAAGATCAATTTCCTGGGTTTCATTTGTAGGATTATAAAGAGCGACACTTTGCGTGCTATACCCCTCTGATCGGCTGTCGGAATAAAGCGAAGAGTTCTGAATCGTAGTGAGTGTATCCATTTTTTCAAGGGGATATTTAGAAGATATTTCCCTGATAGAGCGCGCATAGTCGTCATACTTATAATATTCTCCTTCGGCAAATGAGATCGCGTCGTTGATTTTGTCGGCCAAAGGAATTTGGCTTCTCAGATAATCAATTGCTGAATCTTTAACGGTATCTTTAATTTTTGATGGAAGCTTGAGGGATGCTTTTGGGTCAATTTTCTGAAGAATTGCTTTGAGGTTATCAGGATAGTTTTCCCATTGCGTTTTATTCTGTAAATTCCACAGAAGCGTTTGTGCGTCGGTTTGTTTGATTTCATTTTCTGAAGCCAATTTCAGCAGCTCTTTGTAGTAGGGTATGGCCGGATTTTTCTTTACCCACTGAAAAGATTCGGTATCG
>MEPT01000071.1:0-1720 GCA_001769925.1 Bdellovibrionales bacterium RBG_16_40_8 | reverse complement strand
AATTTAAGCAGAAACTCTGAAGGTCAATTTTCAACCGACTTCTTGCAGGAAGGCGAATTCTTGTCCCTGCGATAATTTGGTTTTTAAACTGAATATACGTGGACAAAAGGTCATCGTGAAGTTGCCAGTCGATCTTTGTTAGATTGGCTCCTCTCGATTTGAGGGCATCTTCGAATCGCTCAAGCTTCCGTAAAGTTTCTTTTACATTGAGGGGTTTAGCGAAAACATCGTGAGGAGTCTTTTTCTCGATCTCTTGTTTTGACACTCTGACAGGGGCTTTCGTCGGAAGTGTCGAGCATGAGAGGGTGGAAAAGATAAAGATATAGACGAGCGCCTGCAGTGATTGAGTAAGTTTTTTGGAAATCCCTCCTATTGAAAGCCATCTGCATTTGTTCGCCATCATATTTTTCACCCAATTCGGTCTTTTTGAAGATTCTATAAATCTAAATATAGCGAAATACTAATAGAGTCATAATCGCGAGCATAATAACGCACCTGCGACACATAAAAGTGCCTGGCACCTTTTTGGCGGAGGATGCGAGATTCGAACTCGCGAAGCCCTTGCGAGCTTACTTGCGTTCCAGGCAAGCGGATTCAACCACTCTCCCAACCCTCCGAGATGTAAATAGCGCAGATGAAACGTTTAGCAAAACAATAAAAATACGTCTAGGGTTGTTGTGAGTTTGCCGGGCGGCGCTTTGCAAAAAAATCTTTAAGAATTTCAGAGCACTCTTTTTCGAGTATTCCACTAACGACTTGTGGTCGGTGATTTAGTCGTCCGTCGCTTAAAATTTGATAAATTGATTCAACCGCTCCGGCTTTTGGGTCGCGCGCTCCGTAAGTTACTGAGCGCAGTCGCGCCTGCACTATAGCGCCGGCACACATCACGCATGGCTCAAGCGTCACGTAGAGATCGCAGTCAATGAGTCGCCATCGGTTTAATTTTAAGGCTGCGCGCTCAAGTACCAAAATTTCGGCATGGCAGGATGGAATATTTAATGCCTCTTTTTCATTAAAAGCTTCGGCAACAATTTCACCATTGCGGGCAATAACTGCGCCAACTGGTACATCACCAGCGGCGGCAGCCTTCTCTGCTAGTGCTAAAGCGCGAGCCATAAAATTTTCAGCAGTCATAAAGCATAGACTAACTCTAACGCGGCGCACTCTAAAACAAAAAGGTCAAAATAATTCACCATGTTTGCTAGACCTACGGGGTTCGAACACTTGAAGGGTAGGTGATTGTACGTGGCTGTTATAAGAATACGCGATAGCGAAGCTTTCGAGCAGGCGTTTCGTCGTTTTAAGAAGTCTTGTGAAAAGTCTGGTATTTTATCAGAGCTAAAAAAACGCGAGCATTTTGAAAAGCCGAGTGTGCGCAAAAAGAAAAAAAGTATTTCAGCGCGCAAGCGAGCTTTAAAGAAAGTTCGTGGTCCAAGACCGAGCTTTAATAAAGAAACGCTCTAATCCGTTCACCAGTTAGTGAGGGGTTTTTATATGGGAATGAAAGAAGCAATTCTGGCTGACATGAAAGAGGCCATGAAAAAACAGCAGACCGTAAAGCTATCAGCTTTGCGGTTTTTACAGTCGGCTATAAAAAATCGTGAAATAGAGCTGCGCCCTAATGTTATTACTGATCAAGATGTGCTCACGGTTGTTAAGAAGATTTGTAATCAGCATAAAGACTCTATTGAACAATATGCAAAAGCTGGCAGACAAGATC
>MEPT01000070.1:9941-10128 GCA_001769925.1 Bdellovibrionales bacterium RBG_16_40_8 | reverse complement strand
AGTTAAATGCCGGCCTAGATGTCGCAAAAAGTGCGTGCATATCCCAAAACTCAGCCCAAACTATCTGATAAGCAAGTGGCCAATTTTTCTCACGAAACGCAAGTGTCAATTCTTCAAGCCGTTTTTCAGCTCTTTTGGGTCGACATTCAAATAGCAAGCTTGTTGTTACTCGTTCATGGGCGTCACT
>MEPT01000070.1:8533-9903 GCA_001769925.1 Bdellovibrionales bacterium RBG_16_40_8 | reverse complement strand
CTCTAAATAAAAATTCGGTATAAGGTGTTTCTACAACAGAAATGCCTTGATCGTTCCACAGCACCAGCGGAGAAAGAAAACTTCTAATCGAAGACCCCGAGCCGACACGACTTAAATCAGCTAATTTATGTAGCGATAAATCTAAATTTTGATTTTGCGACTTAGCCAAATTAAAAGTCGCCATGGTAAGTGCTGCAAAACTTGAGGCTGAGCTAGCTATACCGCAATCTGACGGAAAGTTATTTGCCGATTTTACTATGTAATGCCCTTTTACACCCATTTTTTGTTTTAAAAATTCAAAATGCGCCATATATCTTGTACGACCGCGATCACTAAGTCGTGTCGGGATAAGGCCTTCTTTATTAAGTGTTACCCACTCATCAAAAGCCCCACTTGATGGTGTGATCTCAACCCGTGAAAATAAATTATTAAGTGTCAAAGAAAGTGATGAATTAGTCGGGCGATTACGCTCTGACCCTTTAACCTTGCCCATATATTTAATAAGAGCAATATTAGACGGCATCTCAGCTGTAAAAATATCACTCATGAAAACCCCGATCAATCTGACTGGTGTCTGTAACCGCGCGCAAATTAAGCGCTGCTAAAGTCTTTTCAAGCTGCGGGCGACTTTTTTTAGATATAAAAATCGCAATAACATCGCTCCCCATAGCGCCACACCCTTTGGCAGCATGAACAAATGGTTTGGCTAGTAAAGATGTAGCAAGCACTTGCGTATTTTCAGCGACAAGGCCAAGCTCTAAAAGTTCAGCATAATAATCATTAACGTTGTCATAAAAAGCTTGAACGTTGTGGGCAATTATAGCCTCCATAGCACGTTTATAAATCCACTCTAATTCTTCGGTATTTACACGCTTTAGACCACGCAAATGTTCGTGAGTTGAAAGTTTGTGCCCAGTACTCACAAGAACCACATCTTCTTCTGCAAATGGCCAGTTAAAAGCGTGAGCCTCGAAAGGCTCAGCCTGAAATACGCATAACCCGCCTGTATATTGGCCTACTAAATCAGCACCACTTAGCCGCAATCCTTCGCTGCTTATAGTCTCCATTTGCCTATAGGCTCGCCATATAGATTCAATTTTTAAATTTTCTTTTTGGTCAGGATTTTTCAAAACTTGTACCGCAATATTAGTTAATAGATACTGAGCACTCGAGGCCCCAAATCCACCACGACCTAAATGTGGATCAGTAAATTCTAAATCAGCATGAGCGCAAGCCAATTTATTTTGACGAATCCACTGTCCGGCAGGGCTGTCTGGCGCTATGCCACTTACTAGACCTTTACCTTCTGTGCTAATACGCATCTCAAACCTAGGCTTTGTGTTCATGGTCAAGGCTAGACCGCTATTTAA
>MEPT01000070.1:6111-8523 GCA_001769925.1 Bdellovibrionales bacterium RBG_16_40_8 | reverse complement strand
AAAATGTTTTACTAGGGCATGACAACGTAAGATTCATAATTGTATTTCACCCTCATTAGAAGTCATTGCCCTACGTCGACGAAACTCTTTTAAAACCTCATTTGCCTGACTGGCAGTTATGCGTTTTGTGAGTTCTAAAATTTCTTCAAGTCGTTTTTGCACATAAGGGCGTTCGTTTTCAGTTGCTCCAGCACCTAGTGTAAGATTACGAATATGAAGCTTCATATGGCCTTCAATAATACCAACAGTAGTAAGTGCCCTAAGTGCCCCAAGATTTTGGGTAAGCCCAACGGCTGCACATATTCTTGAAAGCCTTTCTGCTGTTGTCACATTCATCATTTTTAAAGATATTTTTGCCTGTGGATGAAGGCGCGTCATACCGCCAACGACACCAACAATTATAGGCGCCTCAAAAAGCCCAACGAGTTCATTATTTTTAACCTTCCATTGTGTAATAGACTCGTAGCGCCCATTACGAGCGGCGTAAGCGTGAATGCCTGCCTCGACTGCTCGCCAGTCGTTACCTGTAGAAATTAAAATTGGGTCAATACCGTTTAATACACCTTTGTTATTAGTCGCTGCTCGGTAAGGGTCAAGTTGTGCAAAATACGAAGCTTCGGCTATTTTATCTATTAATTCAGAGTCAAGCCCACGCAGAACAATTTTAGCGCGAGTTAATTTTGAATCAACAAGATTTGACAATATGCACATAGTTACAGTTTCACCTGTTGCAGCTTCAATAGGATTTTTTAAATACTGACAAATTTGATTAACGATATTGGCTCCCATGGCATCAACAACATTAACAAAAACGTGCAAGACCGCCATGCCACTACCGTCTGCTCTTTCTATAAAGCGAAGCTGTATATCGTTAACTCCGCCACCACGTGATTTTAACCCATGAGCAACATCAGTGTTGGCCATACCAATCAAAACTTTTTTATTTTCATGCAAATATTTTTCTAAAACGACTAAGTCTTTAACTTTAGCAATTTGAATTTGGCCGATAATATTTTGCCCAATAATTTCAGTAATAATCTCACCATATTCATTAATCCATTTTGCAGTTTTACTGGCTGCTGCAATAATAGAGGTTTCTTCAACCGCCATAGGCACTACCACCGAGCGCCCATCGATAATAAAATTGGCTGTCACCCCTAACGGAATTTGAAAATAACCAATAACATTTTCAATAAAATGCTCAGCTAATTCTGGGTTTAGCTGAGCGCCCTCCAAAAGAAATTCAGCTTCTTCACGAGTTAGCGCCCCCATTTGCTGTAAACGGCGCAAGCGATTCGTGCGATCTAATTTTGAAAAACCGCTAAAAAGTTCTTTGCTGCTATCTAAGTTGTTTGATGTTGCCACTTCCATACCTTTTTATGAAAAAATTCTACTGGGTTCTGACAACCGGTACAAAATAGTGCTGTTTTAAATTCATGCTCAATAACCATCATTTTTTTTAGTAAAAAATCTTCTCCGACCATTGCTGCCTGCAACATCGGCTTAGCAAAACCAATGGCCTTAGCACCAAGTGCCACTGTCTTTGCAGCATCAAGGCCAGAGCGAATTCCACCCGAGGCCCAAACTTCATAATTAGACGAAACTTCTGCGGCGGCCATAAGACAATCACGTGTGTTTACTCCCCAATTTGAAAAACTCAAAGACGCTTCTGCTTGCACACTCTCATTGCCACTTCTCTGCCCCTCAATGCGCCCCCAATGCGTACCACCATAGCCACTTACATCTACGGCTGCTATCCCAGTTTCTTTTAATTTACGAAGTGTACCAATTGAAAAACCACAACCAGTTTCTTTAACCACCACTGGTACTGAAAGTTCACGCGAAAGCTCTGTTAACCTTTTTAATCCACCACGAAAATTCGGTGTGCCCTCAGGTTGCAAGCTTTCTTGTAGTGGGTTTAAATGAATTATCATGGCTATAGCTTCAAGAGTGTCGACGAGCTCTTTAATTTTGTCAGTAGATGTATAGATTGCTTGAGTAAGGCCAAGATTTCCGAGAAGTTTAACAGTTGGCGCACTAGCGCGAAGTAAGCGCCACTCATCTTTGGCTTCGCTATCAAAAAGTTCACGTCGCTGTGAACCTACCCCCATTAGCCAGCCTTGAACTGCACAGGCTCGAGCTATGCGCGTATTGATTCCTTTAGAAGCCGCATGTCCTGCCGTCATTGAACTTACTAAAAACGGAGTCTGACGAACTTCTCCTAAAATAGTCGTTTTAATTTCAATATCTTTAAAATCTAGTTCTGGAAGAGCTTCATGTTTTAACAAAATTTCAGCTAAGCCAGTTTGCCCAAGAGCCTCATTTTCTTTTTTAAGCGCAAGCGCTATATGATCTCGCTTACGCTCCTCAAACTGGCTGATTGGCTCAGTCATCGCTATGCACTAGCCTGCA
>MEPT01000070.1:5051-6070 GCA_001769925.1 Bdellovibrionales bacterium RBG_16_40_8 | reverse complement strand
CCATATCAGCGAGTACTTTTCGATCAAGTTTAATTTCTGACTTATTAAGCGCTCCGATAAAACGAGAGTAAGTTGTGCCGCTTAAACGTACAGCTGCGTTGATTCTTTGTGTCCACAATTGGCGAAAATCACGTTTACGCACTTTGCGGTCGCGATACATGTACACCATAGCACGATCTGATTTTTCAACTGCATGAGTAAAGGCTCGAGAGTTGGCTGAATAGAAACCACTTGCTCGCTTTAAGATTTTATTCCGACGACGTCGGGCTTTTGTTCCGCGTTTGACTCGCATATATACCTCACAATATAAAGATAATTATTAAAATTTTATTAAGTTTTCGGACGAGAAATTACCAAGAGTCTCTCTGCTTGGTACGCACTCGCCGTATGAACGTAGGTCATCTCACCAAGATGGCGTTTGCGCCCCGATGATTTACTTTGCATCAAATGCCGAAGACCCGCTTGACCGCGTTTAATTTTACCACCACCTGTTACGCGAAAGCGCTTCTTGGCCCCGCTGTGGGTTTTTTGTTTCATTTTTTCTCCTCACTTGAGACGGCGAAAGAGCACCCTTGTGTTCTCTACTTTGTCTATATTTTATGGCCATTCTCAATGGTTTTAATGACTTAGATGTATAACGAAAAATATGAAGCCAAGCAATTACATTCTGGCTAGTAATTCACAACGTCTAATCGGCCTAGTATCGCTTACTGAAAGTAATCTAGCAAATCAAGCCGACTTCCCAGTAACGACTTCCCAGTCAGATGCCTCAACCTAGACAGGTTTTTCAACCTTTCTATTGCGTATGCATGATCAAAACAAATAATGATTTATTTTAGTCAGGCCTACCTTCTTCCTCAGATCGAATTAAAATGGGGGTAAGGTTACGGCGTACCTTTTTGAACGCGGTCGTATACGTCTTTTAGTTTAGCTTTTACGGCTTCGACGACAAATGGCTTTACGAGATAACCTGAAATGCCTGCCTTAACTGCTCTAAGAACAGTATCACGTTTGCTTTC
>MEPT01000070.1:1789-5041 GCA_001769925.1 Bdellovibrionales bacterium RBG_16_40_8 | reverse complement strand
ATAATAACCGGGAGATCTTTAGTCGTAGCAGAATTACGAATGCGATCAAGAAGCTCAAGCCCGTCTAATTCAGGCATTAAAATATCGCAAAATACTAGGTCATAGGGTCTTTGCTCTCCCAAAGAACTCGTAATCATATTCCAAGCCTCGTTACCATTTTCGGCTTCATGAATATTCTTATATTTCAATTGGTTAAGGGCCGAGCGCACAATCTCGCGTATAACATCTGAATCATCGACTATTAAAAATCTCGCGCTTTGTCTGAACATAAACAAATTGTAAGCGCTAACACGTTAATTAATCAAACGCTTGTCGCTTACTTATACTTCGTGCACTAACTCCTATGATGCTTTGCATAAAGAAGTTCATAAATCAGACTTTGACTCACCTTTTTTTTCGTCTAATTTCACTTCATTTATTTTCGCTTCATGTGCAGTTTTTTTCTCAAATTCTTTAATTTTAATTGGGTCTGGTGCAAATAGTACAAAAACCTGACGACCTTCTCTTTTAGGAGGTGATTCAACAATACACAAATCAGCTAATGCTTCAGTAAATTTATGCAAAACGGCCATGCTCATATCTTGATGTGCAGCTTCGCGGCCTGAAAAGCGTAAATTCACTTTAACCTTATCACCTTCAAGCAAAAATCGCCTAGCATGTCGAAGTTTAGTGTCGAGATCATGCTGGTCTGTACGCGGGCGCAGTTGAATTTCTTTAGTATCAACAATTATTTGGTTTTTTCGTGCGGCAACTTGTTTCTTTTTATTTTCATACTTCCATTTACCGAAATCCATAATTTTGCAATTTGGTGGTTTAGCGGTAGGACCAATTTCTATTAGATCAAGGCCTCTTTGCTCGGCTAAAGAAATCGCCTGCGGAACTGAATATACCCCGAGCATCTTACCATTTTCGTCAATCACGCGAACTTCAGCAGCATAGATTTCGCGGTTTACTCTTAGACCACCATCACGTTTCGGACCACCACGTACCGGAGCGCCGCGGCCTGGGCCGTCGCTGGGTCGAGGTTTTATATTCAAAGGTTTTATACTTTTTCTCCTTGTTTAGGTTTTATTAAACTCTTTAAACTTCGTAAGCGATACTCTTTTTCTAACATCTCAAAAAAATCTGATTTTTTAAGGTTGTTTACCATTTCTCCAGAAGATAAGCGCACCGATATCGTATCGGTATCTTTTTCTTTATCACCTATCACCAACATATATGGAACTTTTAAAAGCTGCGCCTCTCGTATTTTGTAACCTAACTTTTCATTTCTACCGTCAAGATACGCGCGAATTCCAAGTGCTTTTAGTTCTTTTTCAAGATGTGCAGAGTAATCAAGTTGCCGATCAGTAACGTTGAGCACTCGCACCTGAATTGGCGATAGCCAAAATGGCAAATGCCCCGCTGTGTGTTCAAGATACACCCCAATAAAACGTTCAAAAGAGCCTAAAATTGCTCGGTGAAGCATAACTGGAGCATGTTCAGCATTGTCATCACCTACATATTTAAGTGAAAAAGCCTGCGGTAAATTGAAATCACACTGGAGGGTGCCTAGCTGCCATGGGCGATTAATAGCATCAACAAACATAATATCAAGCTTAGGCCCATAAAAAGCCCCATCGCCAATATTGACCGTGTACTCGATGTTCAACTGTTTTAGAGCTTTTTCAAGAGCCGCTTCAGCTTTATCCCATACTTCATCAGAGCCCATTCTTTTTGGTGGTCGAGTTGACAGATATACATGATACTTTGTCATACCGAGTGTCGTATAAACCTCGTTTAAAAACTGCATGAAACCTTCAATTTCTGCTTGCAGCTGTTCTAAAGCACAAAAAATATGTGCGTCGTCTTGAGAAAATGAACGCACTCGAGTTAACCCATGCATAACTCCGCTTCGTTCATAACGATGAAGCCTGCCAAAATCAGCCACTCGCCAAGGCAAATCTCTATAAGAACGATGGTCTGAGCCATAAAGCAAACAATGACCTGGGCAATTCATTGGTTTACAGCCAAAATCTCGCTCTTCTATTTTTGAAAAATACATATTTTCACGATAGTTTTCGTAATGACCTGATTGATGAAAAAGATCGATATCAAAAATTTGCGGAGTAATAACCTCTTGATAATTATGCTCTTGGTATTTATCGCGCAAAAAGCGTTGGAGCTCATTGTATATCACTGTACCATTTGGAGTAAAAAATGGCGATCCTGGAGCTAAATGGTGAAATATAAAAAGCCCTAAGTCCTTACCCAAACGTCTATGATCACGTTTTTTTGCTTCTTCTAACTCGTGTAGATGTTTTTTTAGATCAGCCTCATTCAAAAATGCCGTGGCATAAATACGTTGAAGCTGTTCTCGCTTTTCATCGCCTCGCCAGTAAGCCCCCGCAAGACTTAAGACCTTCATCACCGGAATTTGCCCTAAATGCTGCACGTGCGGGCCGCGACAAAGATCAAACCACGGCCCCTGATGGTAAATGCTTACTGTTTTCTCACCTTTATTTTTAAGTTCAGCGATAAGCTCGACTTTGTATTTTTCACCCATTTTTTCAAAAGTTTGTATGGCCTCATCTACCTGCCACTCTTCACGTGTAACCGCATAATCTTTTTTGCAAATTTCTTGCATTTTTTTTTCAATTTTTTCTAGATCTTCAGGTGTAAACGCATGAGGCGAATCAAAATCGTAAAAAAAACCGTTTTCAATTACCGGCCCTATTGTAACTTTAACCTTAGGCCAAAGCTCTTGCACCGCTTGCGCCATAACATGAGCTGCCGAATGTCTAATAACCTCAAGTGATACTTTATCTTTTACTGTTACAATTTTTATTGAAGTTCCATTTTTAATTTTGCTGCGAAGATCAATAATGTCTTTTTCATTATCAATAACGGCACCTAAAGTATCTTTAGCAAGCCGTGGACCAATAGACTTCGCCACATCGAGAACGCTCGGCTCTGAAGGAAATTCTTTTTTAGACCCATCTGGCAGGGAAATAGTTACAGCCATTAGTTCATAGGCCTAACACACCAGACCCCCGCATAGCAATACGTAACAAACTAATACGTAACATGGTGGTGCATTGACTCGTGAATTCGCGGGTCTTTAAGCGGTATAAGATTATTACGGCTTAAAAAATTCGTAACTGTGTATAAAAAAATACCTAAAAACCCCAAAAATATAGTGATTTCATAAAAATTAAACTGAACATCCCCTTCATAAAAGGCTGGGTATACCAACCAATAAAGGTCAACATA
>MEPT01000070.1:0-1701 GCA_001769925.1 Bdellovibrionales bacterium RBG_16_40_8 | reverse complement strand
GTAGAAGAGAAATTGGCAACCACTCACCTTCTGAACGAGATATAATAAACCCAGTTTCTTCTGGAAGGTTTGCATACCATATAAGCATATATTGAGAAAATGCGATATATGCCCAAAAAACTGAAAAAGCGAAAAGAAATTTACCAAGATCATGCATATGATCGTCTGTAACATACCCAACAAGTAGGCCTTTTTTCTTTAAATAAATAATGACTAAAATCATAAAAGCCATCGTGGCTTGAAAAAGTCCTGAAAAGCAGTAGACCCCGAAAATCGTACTAAACCAATGGGGTTGGGCGCTCATCATCAAATCAACACTGAAAAGAGAATATGAAAGCGTAAAAAATAATATAAACGCTACACCTACGCCAACTTGTTTATGAGTTATATTTTTGTCTCCGGTTTTATCTTGCTCAATAGATCGACCAACAATTAATTTACTGAAAATAAGCCAGAGCACGAAAAATAACACAAGACGAATTAAAAAAAAGCTGCTGTTTAGATAAGGCGCCTTATGTTCAAGAATTGCATCACCAGCAACTTTTGCAGCATCTAACCAAATATAGATTTTAGAGGCCCCAAAAAACCAAAAAATAGCGGCCCCAAGCGCCCCAATAGGCAAAAATGACACAAAAGATTCACAAATACGACGAACGTTAACGCTCCACCCGGCTTTAGTCACATGTTGAAGAGCTGTGAAAAATAAACCCCCGAGTGCTAAAGTCATAAAATAAAAAAAAGCCACAAGATAAGCCGACCACGCTCGACTCGGGTCATTCATTAAACCCACAACTAAACCGCATAGGCCAAGAAACATGCATACCGCAAACACAGTACGCATACGGTTAGTGATAACGTAGCGACCAGGTTCTATAACTTTTATATCTGCTGCCATATTAACTTCCTTTTTACCTTTTCACTGCTTCTTAATTTTTTCACTATTTTTGTAATTCACGCACGTAGTTAACAATAGCCCAACGATCATATTCACTTTGAATTTGGGTGGCATAACTGAGCATTACTCCCTGCCCATCTGTAATTATGTGATAAATACGCCCGTCTTTAAATGCTTTCATTTTGTCTGAGACTAGTGATGGCGGCTTAAGCAGTAAGTATTGAGCAATATTGCCATCACCTTTACCTTGCGGACCGTGGCATAAAGCACAATAAATATCAAATCTATCACGGCCGCGAGCAATAAATGATGAGTCAGACTTAAATGGATTTACAAGTTTAGCCTCAGCGGCCATTGCGTCACCGGCATACTTATAAGGAGTAAAACCCTGTGGAATCGTGCCCTCTGGCGGAACCATATTGCCGGGTTTTTGACGGATATAATCATAGTCTTGAGATTTTAAACTTTTTGAATCCATCATATCCTGAACAAGTTCGACATTAGTTTGATTTTTGCCAGCATGACAGCCTAAAATAGTTAAAAGAAGAAAGCCGCCAATAATTTTATTAAAATAAAAAATTCTCATTTAAAACTCCGTACGGCGAACGTCTACCGCCCCGAGCGAACGCATATGTTGCTCTAACTTCGAAACCTCAAAACCGTTATCATCTTCAGGCACAAAAAGCGCAAACTTGTGAGATGTAAGTGCTGGGTCAATTACCGGTGGATTAATTTTGGGTAACCCATTAATAATTATCATTGCCGCTACTGAAGCCAAGGCCGCAAACAAAACAGCGCACTCAAAA
>MEPT01000069.1:1911-6248 GCA_001769925.1 Bdellovibrionales bacterium RBG_16_40_8 | reverse complement strand
TCTATATTTTGATTTTCAGCCATGTAATGGTACCCGGCACGATAAAGTATGGGCCAATCATTTGGGAAGCGAATAACTGCCTTATCATAAATAAGTGTCGCACCATTAGAATCGTGCACCAAGAAATCTAACACTAATCCACCAGTCGCATAAGGAGTTCTAAATCGAGGAGATAATTCTGTTATAATATCCAGCATATGAAAAACCCAACCCTTATTACATCCAGAGTTCCGCACTTGCATGCCTGACCAAATTGAATCTGACTTTTTGGATTTCGCATACTCACAATAATCATAGTCTTGTATCAATCGCAACCAAAGTAAATCAGTAACAGTATCATTATACCCAAACGTGTAATATTTAATAGCTGACGTGGGAGCAAAATAACTTACAGATGCAGTTCGGCCTACTAACGGAACTACATTTATCAAGCCCAGCAATAAAAACACGAACAGAACTTCAATTGCTATTCTGGCAAATTTTGAATTATTGAAATACTTCTTAAAAGTATGAATATTTTCCATCTTAATTGGCCACCAAACGAATGGGGCTCAGTTAGCTGAGCCCCAGCAAATTCAGATTAGACAACAATATAATGGTCAATTATGTGCCGTTGACGATATTACACAGATTGCCCGCCTGATCCATTGTCCAGGTGTCATTTGCAGGCCCACCAATTGCGCCGACTGCTGAAACCGCAAAAGTCGTGGCATCTGGGGTCGTCGTGACAGGGCAACTTCCAGCGGCGGCTTGGGCTGCAAAGGCTGGTGCGGCAGCATTATTAAAATTTGTACCGAGTCCACCTGCGACCCTACATGCTGCAATCTTCGTGTTAAAACACGTCCCTGCCGCCCCTCCAGTGGTTATTGCAGTAAAATTAGGACTGGTTGGCGTGCCACCCGCAGCCGCAAATCCGACCACATATCTCATCACACCTTCTGGAGTATAACCAATATCTCGCAGGTCGGCACGAAAGGTCTCCCATTCAGAAGCAAAAGCCTTCTCTACTTGCGAAATACCACCAAGATTGGCCTTCGCCTCACTCTGTCTGGCTTTTCGCTGAAAGCGGTTATAATTCGGGATCGCTACCGCTGACAGAATCCCGATGATGGCGACGACCACCATCAACTCAACGAGCGAGAAGCCCGCCGCATTATTTTTATGCATTATTTTTAACATATATTTTCTCCCTTTTTTGTTACGTTCTTTAATTTTTTGTCACTTTACATTTTCAAGTGTAACCAAGTTTTTAAAAAGAGCAAAAAATAAAAACTTGAGTGAAATTTGCAAATCTAATTAAAATCTAACGGTCGTGTCTCAAAAGTGTCTCACAAAATATCAATATGATACCGTCACCAGACGTCGGTCGAGCAATCAATAAGTTATCTCGTGTTTATGTTTCAAAGTGAGTCACAAAAAATGTCTCAACCTAGTTCATAACCATCTCAAATTTAGATTAGAATTGTGTTAGCATCTCAAATTAGATAGGCTAGATAGTCGAGAATTGTCTTGATTAGGGTTTTAATGAATGAATGAACAGACGTCATGGCATGCATTAAGCGTTGATGAAGTTGTAAACCGACTAGAGTCTTCGATTACTGTTGGATTATCACACAGCGAAGTAAAAAAACGCTTCAGTCGATTTGGTCCCAATACCTTGCCCGAACCAAAGCATCGGTCTTTGCTGTCAATTTTTTTACATCAGTTTTTAAACCCACTTATATATCTTTTGTTAGCTGCTGCCAGCATTGCTTTTTTTATTGGTGAAGCAAAGGATGCGATTGTTATTCTTGTTGTGGTTTTTTTAAATGCCCTTATTGGCACCATTCAAGAGGGCCGAGCTGAACAATCGCTGGAGGGCCTTCGCCGGTTGTCAAAATTAAAAGCGCGCGTTTTGCGTAGTGGACAAGAACTCCTTATCGAAGCAAGTGAGCTTGTGCCAGGGGATATACTCATTCTTAATTCTGGCGATGCCGTATCTGCAGACGCAAGACTTGTTGAGGTATCCTCTATTGCCGCAGCAGAGGCCTCGCTAACGGGAGAGTCTGTTCCAACCATTAAATCCATTGTGCCTATGAAATTTGATACAGTCTTAGCTGATCGACTTTGCATGGTTTACGCAGGTACCTTTATCACCGCAGGTCGCGGCTTGGCAGCGATTGTAACAACTGGAGCTTCTAGCGAAATTGGAAAAATAGCAAATCTCGCAACCACCACGATCCAACCGAAAACTCAGCTTGAACTGCGTATTCAGCAATTTGGAAGATATCTAATCTTTGCAGCACTAATAGTTTTTTCTCTTGTGATCGGCATAGGTCTTTTGCGAGGAATTGCGTTTGCGCAGATTTTTATGATTGCCATTAGTCAAATGGTCTCGCTAGTGCCTGAAGGGCTACCAGTCGCCATGACCATTGCACTTGCGGTTGGCGTGCAAAGGATGGCCAGGCGAGGGACAATCGTGAGACGACTTGCCGCAGTTGAAACCTTAGGCTCTACCACCGTTATCTGTAGTGACAAAACAGGCACCCTTACGAAAAATGAAATGACCGTTTCTTCGGTTTATCTGCCTGCTGGCAACCGAGAAATTGCCATTACGGGTGTCGGCTATGTCCCGGAGGGAGATTTTTTAGAAGCCGGAGATAAGGTTAATCCTAATGTTGATAAAACCTTAAAAAAACTCTTTGATATATGTTGTCTTTGTAATGACTCGCAACTTCTCGGCCCAGATGTTTCAGATTCTCGGTGGCGAATACTTGGCGATCCAACGGAGGGAGCGCTTCTTACTTTTGCCGCGAAAGGCGGTGTGAATCCATCCTCAATAAGAAAAGACTTTCAGAGAAAAGCTGAGCTTTCATTTGACTCTGATATTAAAATGATGGCAACCCAGCATGAGATAGAGGGCAAAAGCGTCACCTTTATTAAAGGCGCTCCAGAGTCGATTCTTGAATTTAGCAGCCTTATTTTTCACGATGGCCGCGCCGAACCTCTCGACAGTAGTATTCGAGACCAAATTCAAGTTGCGGCAAAAAAAATGGCCAATTCGGCACTTCGTATTTTAGCTCTAGGATTTATTGAGGATGCTTTTATAGATGGATCGAAGGGTTTTGAACCCTTTGCCCGTAAAATCACTTTTGTGGGGCTTGTCGGTGAGCTTGATCCTCCTAGAACTGAAGTCGCAGCTTCTATTCGCGAATGCCAAACTGCGGGCATTCGACCTGTTATGGTGACCGGCGATCACAAAGCTACGGGCCTTGCCATAGCAAAGGCACTGGGCATTAGCCGAGACAACGATTTAGCTGTCGACGGGCGAGAGTTAGATCAATGGTCTGACGAAGAGCTTTTAGTAAATATTGATCGAATCAGTGTATTTGCTAGGGTACATCCCGCCCAGAAACTACGAATTATTGAGGCCTACCAAAAAAAGGGTGAAGTTGTCGCCATGACCGGCGATGGCGTTAACGATGCCCCGGCACTTGCGCGCGCCAATGTCGGTGTCGCCATGGGGATTACGGGGACCGAGGTCGCAAAAGAAGCTGCAAAAATTGTAATTACAGATGATAACTTTGCAACCATCGTGACAGCGATTTCTGAAGGCCGACTGGTCTATCAAAATATAAAAAAGTTGATACTTTTTCTTTTTGTCACCTCGGTAGATGAGGTGATAATTTTATTTTTGGCACTTATTTTTGGATACCCACTGCCGCTTGCGGCAGTACAAATTCTTTGGATCAATTTGGTCACAGAAGGAACCCTTACGGTTAATCTCATCATGGACCCCCCTGAAGGTGATGAAATGACAAGACCTCCAATACCAACTAACCAACCACTTTTAGATCGCGCTCTTATCTCACGCATGCCTCTGCTGGTGCTGGCATCGGTCGTGTCTACATTCGGTTGGTTTATTTATCGCACCTCAATGGGTGTGGCACCTGCTCTCGTGCAAACTGAAACTTTCACGGTTCTGGTTGTTTGCCAGTGGTTTAATGTGCTTAACTGCCGCTCGGCGACGCACTCGGCTTTTTCTTGGGACTTATTTAAAAACCCATGGCTTTTGGGCGGACTTGCTTTGGGTAATTTACTTCATTTGGCAGTGGTTTATTGGCAGCCACTTGGTCGATTTTTTCATACTGTACCAATTGATGTCGGGCAATTCTTTGAAATTGGGCTTGTTGCAAGCTTAGTTCTTTGGGCTGAAGAAATCCGAAAGTTTATTGCAAGACATTATACTTAAACCAGTCTTGGTTTTGAAATAACATAGGAGGTTTATGATGAAGAAATGTTGTCGAGTAGTTTTAACTGGGGGACCTGGAGGCGGAAAGACCACCGCCGCTGATTTA
>MEPT01000069.1:997-1828 GCA_001769925.1 Bdellovibrionales bacterium RBG_16_40_8 | reverse complement strand
AGCGGGCGATTTATCAGGTTCAGTTAAATCTAGAGGACGCGCAATCAGCTCATTACTACAGCCGGGTTCTTTTATGCGACCGTGGCACCGTAGACGGAGCTGTTTATTGGCCTGATAACTTAGGGAGTTTTTTTGATCACATGGGTACCACTCTAGAAAAAGAGTTATCCCGATACGACTCTGTTATTTTCTTTGAAACGGCAGCGGTTGGTGGGGTTTCAATTGAAGGGGGAAATCCGGCTCGAATTGAATCCATAGAAGAGGCTCTCGCTTTGGACCACAAGCTCAAAAGCCTGTGGTCTCAGCATCCAAATTTTGTATTCGTTCCGCACAATACATCGTTCATAAAGAAAATTACTGCTGGGCTTGATGCGCTTGCAAAAATCGTGGCCCAACATCACTAAGTTTAAAAAAGGAACGAAGTTCCAGTCAATATAAGCCGGACGATTGTACTGTAGTCGCCGGGCCATTTTTACGAGAAGAATTTCTTTAGGCCCTCTTGCCAGGGGTAACACCGTACTGAATTGATGATTTTAGACATGTCATCCTTTGACAAAAGGATCGCCTCAGCGGATTGATCCCATGTTTTCACAAATTTGGATAAAGCTCTTACGTCATGATCCTGAATATTTTGCGTTGATTTAATTTCTATCAGCAAATCGGGCTCTCCGGGGCGCTCGACGATCAAGTCAATTTCAGCATCATCTTTTGTTCTTAGATAACTCAGCCGATAGTCATTTTTTAAATATTCACACATTTTATAAATTTCTAAGATAATAAAATGCTCAAAAGCTTTGCCGTATTCTGATGTGTTTGCCACCAAAGGCATTT
>MEPT01000069.1:0-932 GCA_001769925.1 Bdellovibrionales bacterium RBG_16_40_8 | reverse complement strand
AAACGGCGAAAGCGAATACCCTATCAACGTGTCCTCTAGAATTTGAAAAAAGCTCTTCACTGTTTGATCTGAAACTCCAACGTCTTTACCGATTTTTGAATAATTAATTATTTGTCCGTTCATTTGCGCGGCAACTTCTAAAAAATCTTTGAATGGCTCAACGTTTCTTACGATCTGCTCAATCAATATCTCTTCTTGCAAATAGCTTTTGGCATAGCCTTTCAAATACTCTTCTTTTTTTGCAAGATTTTGCTTGGCGATAATTAGCGGCAGGGCTCCGTATTTCAAAACCTGATCCAGATTAAAATTGTTTTTTAACTCAAAACACGTAAACGCAAAGAGATGATACGTGAGTGCACGCCCCCCAAGTAAATTCGCTGAATTTCTTTTTAATTTACGCGCGCTAGATCCTGTTAAAATAAAATAAGGGGCTTGCGGATTGTTTTCTATTTCATGGTGAATAATATCTAGCAATTTAGGGAACTTTTGAATCTCGTCAATAATCACAAAATCATATGATTTGAGTTTAAGATGCTGAGACAGAGCATCCGGATTCCTACCAAATTTTTCTTCATCCTTTTCTGTTAAGAGGTCAATCCAAAGCCTATTTTCATCTCCAAAGAGACTTCGAATGAGGGTTGACTTACCCGTCCCCCTAGCGCCGAAAAGAAATAAGTTATCGTTTTTACTGAGTTTTTGAGTTCTCTTAACCATACCTCGAAACTGTACGCCGAATCCGAGGTATGGTCAAGTCATACTCCTCAGTCACTAAGAACACGTTGGAGCACCCCCTTCCATTAAAGTTGGGGGTTCTTAGCCCTGACCTGCTCTGTGCCAGTCAGGTTTTTTTATGCGGCCGACCGCTAGCCAGAAGACTTATTCTGACCGGCCATAAAATAAGCTCATAATGTCGCGCCGCCTTCAGAAAAGAA
>MEPT01000068.1 GCA_001769925.1 Bdellovibrionales bacterium RBG_16_40_8 | reverse complement strand
TTTGTTTTCAATTGGTTAGGATATACACGCTCGCTACACATGGCGGGGCTTTAAAGACTCCCAAACCCTTGGATTTTTTGTGTCCAAGAGTTCGCCTATCCATTGTAATGGTGGAGGCGGGTAGCGAAATATCGAATGCATGTCCTCCAGATGTCGCTTACTCAAATAGCTGAAATCACTTTAGCATTTGAACCGTTCACGAGTCACGACTCGCGTCCTCCAGCAAGTTTAGAGGACGTGGAGGACATTTTAACTTAACTCCGTATCCCTGATCAATGCGTAGTGAACTAAATCAACGGGCTTATTTTTTACAACGAAACTTTTCTTTCGAAGCCCCTCATATTCCATTCCCACTTTTTTCATTACTCGTTGCGATCCGATATTTTCGGGTTGGCAATAGGCTTGAAGCCTAACGATCTCGGGAAAGTTACCAAAGGCCCAAACTTTTAAAGCCGTGGCCGCTTCGCTTACGTAGCCCTTGCCCCAGTATGCCTTTCCAATGGCATAGTCCATCTGTCCACCGAACTTATTTGTATTCTTGAAATCAATTGAGCCGATAACTTTTTTATTTTCTTTAGACCAAATAGCATAAACAAAAAATACTTTTCCTTGTTCGGCACAAGTCATGGATTTGATCCAATTCAAAAAATTCTGACTGTCTTCGAGAGTTTTATGAGCATCCCATAATAAATATTTTGTGACTTCAGGATCGGATGCATACCCAAAGACATCTTTTAAATCGTCGTAGGTGTATGGCCGTAAAATTAGTCTCGCTGTCTCGATTCGCTTTTGTTCAACTTGATCCACGCCTACCTCTTTCATTAGCCAGATTTCTTCACATTCAATTTAGCTTCGAGCCTTTCGACTCTTTCAAGCAGGCTGGCTTCCTGGTTCATAGTTTGTTTCAACACAGAGTTCATAAGCGTTTGGTAAGGGAGGCCACGGCGCTCGCCCTCTGTGACTAGCCATTCGAAGACATCTTCATCAAGGCGAAAAGTCTTCTGAACTTTATTGCCTTTGCCCGAAACAATTGGGCCCTTATGAACTTTGGCTTTTGTAAAATCATATTCTTTCTTCATATAACTTCCTTTCCTTTTTTGTCGCTTTGCGAGCCGAAATTTTGCACTTTGTCCTCAAGAATCAATTGTCGGTCAGATTCTAATACCGTCTGCGCCTCTTCAAAAGAGATCGCGTGCTTCTTTAGATTAGCTTGAGCTTTATTTTGATCCCAAATAACAATCATAACTACAATGTAGTTTACACTACGTTGTGGTCACAGGCAAGAGGGTTCGATTCCCACAGCATCCCTGCGGGAATCGAATTAAAATATGCCAGTAATTTCAATTAGTTAGAAGCTAAATGGTGGAGGCGGCGGGAGTTGCGTCGGGCTCCTGCCCGCCGCCGCTCACATTAAGTTCGCGGTTCCCTTCGGTCACGCAAAAAACGCATCCTACGCTTTTTGTGAACCGCGCGTCGCTGAGTACAGCACCTGCGCGTTCGCCTCCCACGCGTCTCACATAAAAAAAGAAATTTTAAAACCCACCAAGAGGTAGGTTTTAAAATTTCTAAATGTATATGGTGGAGGCCAAAACACCGAAGTTGAACCCTACCTGGATTTCAAGCTAAGTGTTTAGGTTGCTTCCACTTCTTATAAACGATCACGCCATAGCTAATCAGCAGAGGCGCAAATAATATCACTGAAAGCATCGTCAGCAAATTCAAAATCATATATGCGCTATCGTTGCTCGTGCGCTCTCTAATTCCGCCCATGATTTCAAAGACAGCCCTTTCCAAATTCAATGCCGTGATACTGGCAATGATAACCGTCAACGGCAAAAGTGCCGCCACCACGGTTTGAAACCCCGTGAGACGAGCAAATTTTTTGAGATACGAAACCAGTAGCGCCACTCGCCACGCGGCTACGATCAATAAGAAATAGGCGTTTATCGAGGCGGCAGTGTTAATATCAAGAAATCTCTCAACAGGTATCGCATAAAGAATTGCGGGGAAAGCTGTTAGGGAAACGTAGGTCAATACGTTTTGGTAAGACCAACTCTCGATCCTAAAGGGTTTGAACAGCAACCACAGAAAGCCAGAGAGGACTAAAATGTACATCACTGACCCAAGCCCAAGGTGCTGCAAAACTTTAGCGCCAGGATCGTCCCAATACCGTCCGACACCCACAAGCCAGGTAAAGACTACTCCTATAATCAGGTCTGATCTATTGAGGTTTAAGATTTCATCTCGACTTGTACGGAAAAACAGCAATCGAAACATTTTTTTTAATGAGGTCGCTGGCGTCACATGGGTCTCCTCTGCTGGATCATTTTTTTTCTTTCCCTTCGGCACTCTTTGAACTTGGATTTTCGCAGTTTAACAGCGGCGTCGGTATAAATGTCTGTCATCAAAGAGCGAAATCCGCATTCAAGGTCTGATGCACTCATTTTAGCGGGTTTATAGGTAACGTCAAAGAGTGTGCATTGATCCCAATACTTATCCTTTAGCAAGCGCCCAGACCTCTGGAGCTGTCGGTAAAGGTCGGTGCCAGGAAATGGGGTCAAAACAGTGATTTGAACTTCGGAAAGCGAGCTATCCAATACGTATTGCTTTGTAGTTTCAAACACAGATATGTCATCGCTATCTAACCCTAAAATGAAGCAGCCATTTACTGAAATGCCATGAGATTGAATGAGTTCAATTTTCTGGAGGTATTTATCAAACTGACGCCGCTTCCAATCGTGAGCGTCAATTCCAGTGAGAGAGTCTGGCACAGCAGATTCAAAACCGATTAAAATTTGTGCGCAGTTTGAAAGCGCAAGTAACTCCAGTAGTTCGGGATCGTCGGCAACAGAAATATCGGTTTCCGTAAACCACTTCATGGGATACTGACAAAACAGCTTGAGTAGCTCCTTCTCCCACTGTGCCCAAGTGCCTTAGTGCTACCTTGAGATATCCATTTCCAATCTCTTCGCAAACTTACAAAAATTCAGTGCGAAAAATAAATTTGCCCCGTCTTGTAACTTCTTGAAATTACTCAATCGGGGGAAAATGGTGGAGGCGGCGGGAGTTGAACCCTGCCCCCCTCAGTCTGCATTGATATTATATTGGCATAAAATAACTGGCT
The DNA here is from genome assembly GCA_001769925.1 of Bdellovibrionales bacterium RBG_16_40_8. GTDB lineage: Bacteria > Bdellovibrionota > Bdellovibrionia > Bdellovibrionales > UBA1609 > RBG-16-40-8. The sequence goes on along the minus strand of MEPT01000068.1, from coordinate 2,487 downwards.
TGCAAACATGGGGAGATCAGTACGCATCTTGGTTTCGTGCTTTAGTTCGCTACCGTATAATCCATCAACAAGCGGCCAGATAGTATTTTGAACGACTAATCGATGTACCGCGTAATTAGCCATCGGCAGCCTTATGAGCCTCTCGGTGCTCACAAACAACCAGCAGATAGAATTAAAGGCTTTTATTCTCTTTTAGACTTAAAGGCTGGTGCGGCAAATGCGCGGTTGAACTATTTATAAATGTCTCTTATCCTCCAGTTGGAGGCAGTTGTGGCTGGTAAAATTCCAAATTTCAATTACCCGACTATCGCCGAGGCACTTTGCGAGATTCATTTTCAAACCGAGGATGGTGGTGGTTTATCGTCCACAGGGTTGGATGCACTCTCGGACGTTTTGAAATCTGACTTTCCGACACCCAAAGATCAGGAGCTTCAACAGTTTGAAGCTGTCATTGGTTCCAATGGAGTTTCAGTAAAGCCAGTTGGAACGCCAACTAAAAAAAGAATGTTTAAGCATCGAACGAGAGACCACCTCATTCAAGTAAGTCAAAATATACTCACCATCAATGAGCTTAATGCCTACCCGGGGTGGAAAATCTTTGAGCCGGATATTTATTTCTCTATAGATGCAATTTGTAAGGTGGCAAAAATTTCTCAAATAAACAGAATAGGACTTCGTTACATCAATAAGGTACCTCGTGACCCCAAGGACGCAGTTGGGAGTTGGTTAAAGGAAAATGCTTATTATCCTAATGGAATTTTGAAATATACCCATAAATTTGCAAGTCGTTTCGAGTTCAGACATGACTCTGAAGTTCGGGCAATTGTCAGTATTGCCGAAGGCCAAGATGATAAGGGGAATCAACCTATTCTGTTTGATATTGACTGCATTATTGAAAGCGAATTGCCGATGAATAAGAACAAATTATCCCCAGCACTGGATAGAGTTCATAATTTGTCATGGGACGTATTTGGGAACTCATTGACTGAGAGATACAAGTCCTACCTGGAAAAGGGGAGCTAAATTGAGCGCAAAGGTTATTGGTTTTACTACAACTTCGTCGTCTGTTGTAACGAGTGGGTTGAACTCTGACTTGCACTTTGCTCGCGAGCGGGTTAGGGAGTTGTCTGTGCTTGGCAATCCTAGGCGATTTATTACATCTCCAACAGAAATTAGAAAAATAAGTTACAAAAAAGCCGCTGGACATCTTCGTTCGTGGCTTAGTGAGGGGCTGGACTCCGATAATAAACACTACGACGAATTAGAAGCCGCGCTAGCTATCGATGCAATTAAATTGCGCGAGGGCTAACAATGAAAGTGGTTCTAGATACCAATGTCCTAGGCAAACTATGCCATCCTACAAATAAGAAAAATAGAGCATTTATTGAGTCCTTAGTTCCAATTCTTGAGTCAGGAAATATCGAAATTTTTTTACCCGAAATAGCTGATTACGAGTTGAGAAGAAAAATACTTCAAAAGTGCGCAAGCGACATCAATTGGAAAATAAGCCTCTCGAGACTCGATGCGCTTAAAGAAACGCTGAGTTATTTGCCTATCGACACTGAAGTTTTTCTTCAGGCAGCTCAAAACTGGGCAGATGCAAAAAATTCGGGGCAGCAAGCTGCGCACGACGATGCCCTTGATGGTGACGTAATTTTGGCAGCGCAAGCATTGAGTATCGGTGGGAAAGTAGTCACTGAAAACGAAAAGCATTTATCCGTTTTTTGTGAGGTATTACTACCCCAAAAATTTATTGAAGAAGCTACAAAAACATTGCGGACTAAAGAACTTATTTAGCTAAACTTACTTTGAAGCAGACCTAAACGTTAGTCAGTTTTAACCATGATAGCTTGATTCGAGGATGGCTTGTGCTTCGCTTGTTGTTTGAAGACACAACCTTTACAATGAGTTTTTATAGCAATTAAATATAACTTAATTGCATTTCTATATTAGAAATAAATAGATACAATTTAAGGCATGGCACGACCAAGAGGCATTTCAAAAACAGGTGGTAGAAAAAGGGGTACGCCAAATGCACGCACTGTAATGCTTGGCGAAGCACTAGCTATACTCGAGTGCGATGTCCCTAAGCGATTGGTAGAGTTATTGCCCCGTTTAGAGCCGGACAAGCAAGCTGACGTATTATTAGAGCTTATGAAGTATCTGTACCCCAAGCGAACAGATATTGGTTCAGGCGATAATAGCCCAAATCACATTATTCAAGATAATCGCAAACAACTTTTATTAGTTATGACCGACCCATTGATGAAAAATGCCGCCAGGCTAATCGCCGAGAAGATGGCTTGTGCGAATATCAATGAATGACGGTCTGTTGAACGATATGTGGCGTTGTTATCCACATACGACAGCGCAGAAGATGTCCTATGGTAAATGGGTGCCCTACACATATTTGTCGTATATCAGTGAGAAAATTGCAGAGGCCGTAACTATAGGCAATGGGCGCATAATAGTCGAGTTACCAGCTCG
>MEPT01000067.1:9507-11785 GCA_001769925.1 Bdellovibrionales bacterium RBG_16_40_8 | reverse complement strand
TCCGATTTAAAAACGAAATTCTAAAAATGAGATTTTCTTGAATTGAGAAACGTCTCGTTATGGGCTTTGGTCCCACTGAACGCCGATGTTTTTATCAGACTGTCTGGTTTTTCCGGCCCACTTCCAGACTCGACCCAGCATTCGTTTGTGCAGATCATAAGCAAACGAAACACTGAGAAGATCTGCGTGTTTCTTTCCATGAGCCCAGGCGACAGCCTCTAGGATATTCTCTCTCTCAAGCCTGATTGTCCCAGATTCTGGAATCCATTTTCGTCTTGAGTTCAAGAGCAAGCCGCTCGACCTGAGCCTTTGAATCCGCCGCATCCGAGCCCTGTTTTTCAAGACTCATCGAATGCTCGACGCGTTTCAAAAGTTCGGAGGCCAGAGCTTTCGCCTTGGCACTCACGATGGAATCAAGGCTCTCCGACGGTGCTTCGGGCACGATGCCGTAGACAAACTTGCAGCCCATCGCTTGCGCAAACTTCGTGACCATTTCCAAAGTCACTTTCCCTTGAGCCTCTCGCTTTTCCAAAGCAACGACGGCTGAGTGGCTTGTGCCCACGAGATCGGCGAGCTGCCTCGTGCTGATTCCCAGCGCGTGTTTCCATAAATCAATGTTTTGGTAACTTAAATATGACCATATAATGTACTTATGGTCACTTATAGATATCCATATCGGCATATAACCTCCTAACTTTAACTAGTTACAATTCAAGCCTTGAAAAGCGGTACTATCTTATGCACCACCATCACTGAGATTCTCCTGTATCCACTGGTTTCTAACTACTCAGACTTACGAGTTAATTGTCTATCTATCCTGTCATTATCAAATGAACACTTGTGGTGAAACTTTGAATCGTTTTGCCAGAGCCTTAACTTGTCGAAGATTTAATTCACGTTCTCCCTTTAAAATTTTTGAAACAATAGGCTGTCCACCAAGCTCTTTAGCAAGATCAGTTTGATTAAGCCCTTGCAGGTCCATCAAGTAAGCCAACATTTCTGCACCACTGACAGCTGAAGCTTTGTAGTGGTTTCTTTCATAATCTCCAACCAACTCTGCCAGAGTATTAAGGTAAACCTCTGCCCCTTCGTCAGCTTGATTTTCTTCATTAACGTAAGAGATGAGTTTCTCCAGAACTTTAAGAGCCATTTCATGTTGCCCTTTGGCGGTGATCGGCTGAAGGGGAAAAACCTCAACCAATTTCATGTATGTAGGATTCACTTTCTGATGAGAACCCTTTACGTCCTCTTTCAGATTATCAATTAGTTTTTTTGCAGTGCTCATAGTTTATTCCTTCCATTTATCTTTATCATATTCAGTGTGAGTCAAAACATGGGTTACCAAAACGACCTTCATGCCAAATGCAATTTTCGTAATTGCTCTAACTTTATTACCGCCAACATCGAAAACAGTCTGTCCACCAACAAAGTCCACATTACCTCCAAATATCTGTTTAATATCCTGAGGATTTTTAAACTCTGTGCCTTCAATAAGCTTCATCCACCTATCTAATGCCTTACGGCTGGTGGGATGCTTTTTCTTAAACTCATCTACGATGTTTTTACCTAAAAGTTGCACAGATCAGAATATAGCAAACTGACATATTTTATGCAATAGAAAAAATATAGCAAATTGACATATCTATTCTTCGTCTCCTTTTCTGGAGATTTGAACCGTCCAACCCCTATTTTCGATTTCATCTACCAACTGGTCCAGTGTGGCTCTACTTAGGTCTGGATTTGCTTCTGTGCGAGAAGCTGCCTTTTCTTTGGCTGGATCGGTAGGACTTGGGCATTTTGCTTTCTGACTTGATAGCCCAGTAACAAAGGGTGCTTAAGGAAAACGACAGTCTCAATCAAAGATAAGATTGAAGAGTTAAGCGAGGGGCATCCTGGCTTCAATTTTTTGCGTCCGATTTCCGGACGCTTTCAAATAAGGGATCAGATAAAAACCAAGCTATTTCAACGCCTTATAAGCATCAAATCTTGTGTTATAACTATGAATAAGATATGAGGTGATCCATGAATTCAAGTAAGCTGAAGACCCCACAAAAAGGTGCAGTAAAAAGACTGCGAGAGTTCTACGAAAAGAATCGCGGCAAGGCATCGCCAGAGCTCATCGAAATTTTAAAAACTCCGTCTGATGAAAAACAAAAAGATAAAAAGTCGGCAAAACCACTCACTGACAAGGATATTGAAATTTAATAATGGCTTATGGGGGAGTGATCAGATTTTCTGAGGTCTTAAAGACCGTTTCGGCGCAACCGTCACTAAAAAA
>MEPT01000067.1:9218-9493 GCA_001769925.1 Bdellovibrionales bacterium RBG_16_40_8 | reverse complement strand
ATACGAGTATTCTGTTTGCTGCAAGCTATACGCCTGACGAATTCAACTGTAAATCGCCCCAATAGAACTACGAAATCTTGGCCAAAACTCCCTTGGTCTAAAAACCACAACCATTCCGCAATGGGGACAAATCCATGACCCCACATCTTGCGTGAACACTTTTCACGTATAGGTTTTCTATCCAGTTAAATGTGCAACTTCACACCAAAGCTAACTTACGACTCTGATTTACTCAAATCGAATAATCTGAAGCGTGCATTTTTGAGCTTTACTTT
>MEPT01000067.1:9132-9210 GCA_001769925.1 Bdellovibrionales bacterium RBG_16_40_8 | reverse complement strand
GGGCTATTAAAAAATAAACGTACGCAAGCGGTGCACTGGGAAGCGATCCAGATTTGCCTCTCTATTGTCATCAATATC
>MEPT01000067.1:4784-9107 GCA_001769925.1 Bdellovibrionales bacterium RBG_16_40_8 | reverse complement strand
GCACCGAAACTTTATAGAAAATTCTGTAGCGACCATCGCCAATTGGTGATGATTTTTCGCCCAGCAAATCTTTGGGGCTTGGCGTATTGTACATTCGCTCCAGGGTATCGACAAATTTATCAATGGATTTCGCAAAATTATCTACGCCTCGGATTGCCGCTTCAACGTCATTTTGAATTTCGAGAATTGAACGATAAATAAAATCTTCGATACGAAAACGATTTTCTTCAAATGGTGTGGCTCGATGAAAGTGAATTGCCATTTATTTTTTCTTGAACCGAGTCGTTCTGTCTTCGCCTCTTACAAAAGGCTTTGTTCGGCCGTCGACGATTTCACTCATTCCTAACAATCGCCTTTGGAGAGACAGGACTTCATTTCTAAAACCGTCATAGAGCTGCTCAGACATGAGTATGAATCCCTGACCGTCGCGCCGATTGATACGCACGGGTTCGCTAACGGCAGCATCCATATATTCTTTAAGCTCAGATCTGAATTTCTTGGCGTTTGCATTTTGCATAATGCCTCCAGTAATTGAAGAGTACTCTAAAGAGTACTCTTTGTCAACGATCAATAGGAGTCCTGATACCAGCGTATAAAATAGGCAAAGTTTGTTGCCAATGTTGCCAGGCTCGGTGGAAATCAGTAGAAATCGATAGAGCTCAGTAGAAGTCATAGCGTCTTAAGTTGTTGATAATTTCACTTACAAATGACTCCAAGGCCGCTGATCGCTGGAACACACCTCAAGGTGGCGGCATGGTCACCGCCGGCGTTGGCGGACCTATCACGGGCCGTGGAGGTCACTTGATAATTGTCGATGACCCAATTAAAAATTCACAAGAAGCGTATTCTGAAACCCATCGCAGAAAAGCAGTTGAGTGGTTCAATTCAACTCTCTACACACGAGCCGAACCAGGGGCGACAATCATTGTCCTGATGACTCGTTGGCACGAAGGCGACTTGGCAGGGCATCTTCTAACAAACCACGAAGAAAAATGGACTGAGATTCGCTTACCAGCAATCGCTGAAGAAAGTGATCCACTTGGTCGAGCCATTGGTGACCCGCTATGTGATGAACGATTCAGTGTCGCCGCACTCGATGATATTAAAACGGCAGTTGGCTCAAAAGTATGGGCATCGCTTTATCAACAGCGGCCAGCACCCGACGCAGGCAATCTTATTTTGCGATCATGGTTTCGGCATTGGCATGTACTACCACAAAGATTCGACGAGAAAATTCTGACTTTGTGGTCGGCCAAGTGTGGGGACGAATTGGTGCCGACAAGTATCTTATTGATCAAGTCAGAGCGAGAATGGATTTTCCAACCACGATTCGTGCGGTGAGATCGCTATCAGCAAAACATCCCGATGCATTTGCAAAAATCGTTGAGGAAAAAGCGAATGGTGCTGCGTTGATCGCAACACTTAAAAATGAAATTACTGGTCTGATTCCTGTGAACCTACAGACTTCAAAAGAAATGCGAATCATGGCGGTTAGCCCAGAGATTGAGGCTGGAAATGTTTATCTGCCAGATCCCGCTGCCTGCTCTTGGGTTTCTGAATTTATCGACGAGGTCGTGCAATTTCCGAAAGCCAAACATGACAATTGCGCAGATTGTATGTCGATGGCTCTGTTGCGATTTCAAGTCTCGCGGTGCGGAACATTTACTGAAGACTATCTTGATTGTGGGAACACATTTGCTGATTCTTTTATTTCAAGAATGGAATGGTAGCCTATTGCATCAAAGCTAAGTGCTTACTACGATGTAGATCAAGGTAAGCATTGAGTTTAAGCCCATTTTTAAGTAATAGTAATTACTCAATGACACGAAAACATAAGCCCAAACAAGACACCCAGCGACCCAGGGAAGCTAAACGCCTTATTGCTTTGCGAAAAGCAAAGAATTGGTCACAGAGAGATCTCGCTCAGGAATTTTATGTATCTCCTGGTGCGGTAGCTCACTGGGAACAAGGAATTCGCCCTGTTGCGGGGGCGGCACTCAAGCTCTTGGAAATTTATGAAAAAAACATTGGATTTGGTGAGGCATGACGATTCCAGTGACAACTACTGCTTTGAAAGTTGGATTTACTTTGTTTGCTTTGTTGAATCCGCTTGTGTTGAGAGCTGCCCCAACATCGTTGACACTCAAACAAGCAATCGAATACGCAATTCAGCATTCTCACACATTGAATTCAGCTTCTCATGAGGTTTTCATCGCAGATTTTGAGAAGGAAAATGCGAAGTCGAGATTTCTGCCAAGCTTGGACTTAACGGCAAAACACGGCATTGAAGATAGCTCACCTTCGACGCGAGTTACTCCATGGGCAAGCGAATTATCTCTCGGTCTGACCGAAACCCTATATGACAATGGTAACAATATAACACAGTATCAAATATCCAAACTTAAGAAGGCGCAAACTGAAATATCGTACCGTAAAGAAAAAGATCTTTTGTGCCGAGATGTTGGCCTCGAGTTCCTTCAATATTCGCTGACAACAAAACTTCTAAAAATTCAAAAAGATCAGTACGGGTTAATCAAGAAGCAATATGAAAGTATATCTGGTCAATATCATCAAGGTATGAAAACTCGTAAAGATTTTTTACGATTTAAAACTCAAGTAAGCCGATCAGATATTGATTTAGTTACCGCAAGAAACGTGGTCGAAAAATCAAAACGTGAACTTAAGCGACTCCTAGCTGTTCCGATTGAGTCGACAGACGAATTGGATTTTGTTCCTGATGAAGAAAAATTTGATGCAGGTAAACTTCCGAAAAATGCTCCCAGCCTTGAACAACATTATGATTTTCGCATTGCCATATTGAAAAAAGAAGTAAATGAACTCGAAGCAAGTCTTGTTCGAAAAAAATACTGGCCCGAAGTTTCACTCACTACGGGGATTAACTATGGAAGCTCCAATTATATCGATACCGGGTCTTCTGTTGAGGACAATGATCAGGTTGGATGGAACGCTCTGATTACTCTTAAGTATAATTTATTGGACTGGGGAATTCGCCGCCGAGATTCAGAGATAGCCGCCCAAAGGAAGGCCATTCAGGGAAATGAATTGGACAACAACCTATTATCTGTCAGGTCTGAGGTGGAGCGGCTTATGTTGGATTTAAAACAGCTCAGCGAAAATTTTAAACTCAGCGATGAGTTGCTCGCCCTTGAACAAAATAACCTAAAGCTTCTTGAGCAAGAGTATCGGAATGGAAAAGTTCAATACTTGGATCTCATTACAGGATTGAAAGATCTAGCTGACGCAAAAATTAAATATTTCACCGCTTTTTATGATTTGAAGCGTGCACTTCTCACCTATTGGTATCACGAAGGAAAGTTATATGAATCGATTGCTACAAAATAAGTTTTTGGTGGCTTTACTGGTTTTTGGAATGTTCGCCATGGGCTTCGTGATTGTCGCCAAGCAGAACAACCTTTCGAGTAACGGAAAAGAAGGGCTCGGATCAGTCAAAAAATCCGACTTGATTCAACGGGTAACGATTGCAGGAGTCGTCGTCCCGAACAGAAAAACTATTATCACTGCGCCCTACAATGGTTACATCAGAAAAATTTTTGTGAAAATTGGCGACAGAGTAAAACAAGGTGATCCAATCGTTAGCATAGTGCAGTCGCTTCAATCTTCAGATCCGGTCTACCCTTTACGTGCACCGTTCCCAGGTACAGTTGTTCAAGTCGAGAAAAATGAAGGAGAATACATCAAAGAAGGAGACGCAAAGGAATTTGTTGTTCGTATAGATGATTTAGAAAAACTTTTTGTTCTTACTAATGCGCCTGAAATTGATCGAGTGAAGATTAAGGCAGGACAAGAGGCCGTAATCAAAGCTTCAGCTATTCTAACGCGTTCTTACAAGGGCATTATTCGAGAACTATCACTGGCGGCGAAGGAAAAAGAACAATGGGGACAGTCACAAGTCGAATTCCCCATACGAGTTGAAGTGCTCGATCAAGATCAAGAGTTAAGTCCTGGTATGTCAGTGGTCATTGATATCATCACGAATAAAAAAGAAAATGTTTTGACGCTTCGCCATGAGTTTATACATAGAGAAAACGAAAAATATTTTGTGATTCTTAAAAATGGAAAAAAGAGATCGATTGAAGTTGGAATTCAAAATGAAGAGGCTTTTGAGATAAGGGACGGCCTTAAAGAAGGTGAACAGGTTCAGCAAATTAATTTTTCAACTCTCATTCAGAATGAATAGTTAAAATGGCGATGTTGGAACTCCAAGACATTTCTTATTCTTATAAAATTGATGGGCAAGTTATTCCCGTCTTGTCTAACGTTAATTTTAGCGTCGGCGAATGG
>MEPT01000067.1:323-4773 GCA_001769925.1 Bdellovibrionales bacterium RBG_16_40_8 | reverse complement strand
GGGTCAGGGAAATCAACTCTTTTATATCTTATCGGATGCCTTTTAAAAATGCAGTCGGGGAGTTTGCGCGTAGAGGGGCAAGACGTTTCGGCGCTGTGCAGCGACGAGTTGGCGGTTTTTCGCAATCAAAAAATTGGATTTATTTTTCAACAGTTTCATCTTTTGCCAAAAGCAAATGTCATTCAAAATATTCTTTTACCAGCGGTTTATCCCTGTGAACTAAGGGCTGGTGCTCGATCTAGCGAAGCAAAGGCAAAACAGCTTGCTGCATTTTTTGGACTAGAAAGCCGATTGGGGCATTTTCCAAACCAATTGTCTGGTGGTCAGCAACAGCGGGTGGCGATTGCGCGAGCCTTGATGAATGAACCGAGTATCATTTTGGCGGATGAGCCTACGGGCAATTTAGATTCCAAATCATCTGCGCAAATACTAGATCTGCTCAAGGATTTGAACTCTAAGGGTAAGACGATCATTATTATCACCCACGATTATGAAGTCGCAAAACAATGTTCGAGAATTTATCATATTAAAGATGGGTCTATCATTGACGTTGAGAACTTTGGGGCTCACGGCAAGTTGAAAGAATCCGACACAGATCAAAAAATAAGTGGCAACAAATTCAATTCTAAAAGTGCGTCCGTTAGGCGAACCTTTGTAGATTATATCAAGATGGGTAAATCGCTATTGCCGCTTGCTTTTGAGAACCTTCGTCGAAACAAGGCACGGACAGTACTCACCATGCTGGGTATCACTATTGGAATTGCAGCTGTTCTAGCAATGGTAACTCTCGGCCAGTTTACAAAGAGAAAAATTTTAGATTCTTACGCAGAACTTGGCGTGAATACGCTTATGTTTTATGGCTATCCCAACTGGGAGATGAAGGCTACTGATGTAGTTCCAGTTATGTTTCGATTTTTTGATTGGGACCGAGATCTTCTATCTATGCGAAAGGTATTTACTGAAGTCACTTCAATGTCACCGCTTCTTTACAGCTGGAACAGCAAAGTAAGTTTTGGTGGCAAGATCATTGAGTCGGATGTTCGTGTTATGGGTGTGAATTCAGATGCTTTTTCGATCACTAATAGAGAACTTTTGGCCGGTTCAAACTTTAGTCCATATCATATAGAGAAAAAGAGTGCCATTTGCATCATTGGTTATGAGATAGCAGAGCGGTTATTTACAAATACAGCTCCGTTGGGACAGGTCTTGCATGTCAACCAAGACGATAATTCATTTGGGTGTCGTGTGATCGGCGTGTTGAAGTCCGCCACTAGCAATAAAGAATGGATGAAGCCGAATCTTCAAATTTTTTTGCCATATACTTACTTTCAAGCAACTAGCAAGCAATGGTGGCAATCACAAATTAAAGAGATTCTCGTGCGGGTTGATCCATTGGCTGATATCGAGAAAACTGGGAATAGTATACGAGCATTTTTTGAGATGAAATACGGCAAATCAGGGCGATTCAGAGTAGATTCCGACAGTGTTTTGATTGCACAGATGAAAAAATTTTTGAATTTATTCACAATTATGCTTGCAACAATCGCTCTGATCTCTCTTGCCGTGGGTGGTATAGGCATAACCAACATGATGTTAGTGTCGGTTTCAGAACGATTTCGCGAGATAGGTTTGCGAAAGGCGCTGGGTGCAACTGATACAAGCATCCGTATTCAGTTTTTGGTGGAGTCTTTTGTTATATGCGCATTTGCTGGATTTTTAGGAATTTTAATTGGTTTTATATCTTATCAGTCAATTATTTTTGTGGCGTCAAAGCTGGTTTCAAAACTTCAATTTGAATGGGTGATTGATTGGGGTGCTCTGGTGCTTTCTTTGGCATCCATTGCCATTGTCGGAATATTGAGTGGGTTTTTCCCCGCGCTCAAGGCTGAGCGATTACAGGTTATTGAGGCCCTTAGGTCCGAGTGAGTCGTGTAGGCGAAAATTTAACTTCCCCGACAGTTAAAAACTCACGGCCAAAATCGATACTGGAGATCTCTAATCCATTTAATCAATAGTTGAGACTTTTCCTCTTTACTTTTTCTGCAAAAGAACCGTATATAGAGTCATACACCCCCAGTTGCTTCGGCGGCTGGGCGCAGGCTGCCGCGAGGCAGCCTTTGCTTTTTGTAGGTTCTGATGTCAAAAACAATAGTTTACGTCGACGGCTTTAATCTCTATTACGCAGTCAAAAAACACAATGCAAAGTGGCTCGATATTTCCGTTCTATGTGACAGACTTCTGACCCAAAATGAAGTTGTGACTATCAAATATTTTACTGCACGGGTAAGGTCGCGCTTGGGTGACCTCGATATTCATATTAGGCAGAATGCTTACCTGCGAGCCCTTCAATCGAACCCCAAAATCGAAATCATCTTTGGCCATTTTCTGACCAACGACAAATGGATGGTTCAAACTAAAGATGCGGGCAAGGACTCACAGAAAATTAAAAAAGTTCAGGTCATCGTTACCGAAGAAAAAGGCAGTGACGTAAACATTGCGACGCACTTATTGGTTGATGGCTTTCAGAATAAATATGATATCGCCGCCGTCATCACCAATGACTCGGACTTAAAGCTGCCAGTCGAAATGGTACGAAGCGTTCTTAATAAGCCCGTGGGTATCATTTGCCCCCACGAACATCCTAGCCGCGAACTCAAAAAGGTGGCCTCGTTTTTTAAGTGCATCAAAGCTGAAACGTATAAAGAGTGTCAATTTCCCGATAGTTTTGCTGATAGCATTGGCAAAGTTCATAAACCCAAAGAGTGGTAGTTCGAAGACCAATACAAGCAAAAGATAGAAAGTTACCGACTGATTACCCCCAATTTATATTTCGCGTAATGCAACAGAAACAAACGACGGAGGGGTAGATGAGCGGCAGTTGCGCCTACCTGTTGGGATGTTTGCTGAAGCAGTTCTTTGTGGGGCTTATGCCAAAGGCAACACGAATTTTGAAAAAAGAAAAATGGCCGTTTTTAAAATGCATTTAGAGTTAATACGAAGAAATCAATTCACTGAGTGTGGGAGATTATAATGAAAGCACAAGCAATTACACCTGATTTAAAAGTTGAGCTTATGAAAATTGGTGCCTTCATGCATAAGAAAGGTCTTCCAAGTTCGTTTATTGCTGCTGCTGTTGAAACTGCTTTTGAGTTTGAAGGCGTTTATGCCCTAATGAAAATGTGGGCTGACGAAAAAGATAAAGGCGAGCAAGATGAAATCATAGCCGATATTCAAGACTTAGTTGATGACTGTTCTCAAAAAGAAAAAATAGAAGAAATACTCTTCTAAAAATAGCAAAAGCATTGAATTTAAGCCAAGTGCAAATTCTATCCAATTAAATGTGCAACTTCACAACAATCCCCAAAACTAACTAGAAACCTTTTGACCAGAGCTGTTGTAGAAAAATATTTATTGGTATTATTTCGACATCTCCCATCTTTCTTTCATATTTTTCATGACAGACGATAATCCTGCGCTTTAGCTTATCATATTTAGAGTAGGCTCTAAACCCACTAAGGTGCCGCTCGCTCACTAGCGTTGAGGCCTTAACCTCAATGCCTATTTCTTCGTTTATTATAAAATCGACTTCAGCCTCTCGTGGTATATGCCAAAAAGAAATCTCTACATCATCGTGATTATAGATCTTATATGCCATCAATTCTAAAAAAATAAAATGCTCTAATGCCTCTTCGTACTCTTTTGTTCTTGGAGGTATGAGTTTGCGACCGGTAAGCATGTTGGTAACTCCGATATCAAAAAAGAAAAATTTAGATGTAGCAGAGCTTTTTCGCTTATTTGTTGTTCGAATAGGCTCAAGCATATATCCGACGAGAGTGTCTTTCAAAATTGAGTAGTACTCGCGAACCGTCCGCGGAGATACCTGTGAATCAGAACCTAAGCTTTCAAAATTGAGAATCTGTCCGTTGGTCAGGGCAGCAAATTCTATAAATCGAGAAAAATTATCAATCCTTCGAACTAAAGCCTCACTAACAATTTCTTCTTTTAAATAAAGACCTACATAGTCACGAAGTTCTTCTTTGGGCTGTTTCGAAAGATACACTGGCGGCAAGGCACCGTATTGCAATATGCGATTCAATTCGAATTTTTCTTTTAGTTCGATTGAAACAAATGGAGTTAAAAATCGTTGTGACGCTCTCCCGGCAAGAAGACTTGTATAGCTTTTTTTAAGTTTACGCGCGCTACTGCCGGTAAGTAGAAACCTAGTATCTGTTTTTTCAATCATAGAATGAACTTCATCCATTAATAACGGCAGCTTTTGAATTTCGTCTATAACGACCAGTTTTGTTTCTGATTTCAATCTTTCGCGAATGAGCTGTGGGCGAGCCGATATTTCTCTAAAAGTGTCGGCTTCAAGCAGGTCATAAATAAAATCTGGGTTTAATTCGTGCGATATCAGCTGACTTTTACCTACGCGGCGCGGCCCAAGCAG
>MEPT01000067.1:0-288 GCA_001769925.1 Bdellovibrionales bacterium RBG_16_40_8 | reverse complement strand
TATGCGTGGTATATAGTCCTTAGATTTCATGCCTTTAATTGTGACTCATCCAGTACTAGCAGTCAATAATTCCGCATATGTATTGCGGGATTATGCAATATTTAAGCATCAGCATAAGAGCTTTGACCTAGCTTTTGCTAAAGGTCTGATATGGTTTGCCGCTGCTATAATAGATCCAGGTGATCATGCGCGATGTCGTCCCCTTGCTCGGTGGCTCATACACACTCCGCCAATCGGTTAACATCGCTAATCAAAACCAAGCCGTGAGATTCAATTAAACTGGGGGTA
>MEPT01000066.1:24271-24385 GCA_001769925.1 Bdellovibrionales bacterium RBG_16_40_8 | reverse complement strand
ATTAGGCTTAAGTACGAATTGCAGCACCAAAGAAATAGCTCTTGCCCCGCCCTCGTCTGCCCGCATGATGTCTCTTGATGGCTTCCAGCGCAAAGTCCATTCATCTGTACCTGT
>MEPT01000066.1:22118-24233 GCA_001769925.1 Bdellovibrionales bacterium RBG_16_40_8 | reverse complement strand
CCATAACAACATCATATTTTACAAGATCTGGTCTTTCAAAAAATAAAACAGTTTGAAAGGTGACTGATTTTTCTTCTCCTTGAATAAATATAAGGCTTTTATTTTCTTTTACACGAAATGAAAATTTTGAGTCCAGACTAGTTTTATTTAAATTATTATCTATAGGATACGGCTTTACTGCAGTATTTAGCGACTGATATGGCTTAAATGGATCTTTAGTTGCGCCATCGCATCCGCCAACCGCAAACGCCAAAAATATAAACAATAAATATATTTTATTCTTCATGATCTCCTCATTATCCTTGTGACAATCGTTTTAAAACAAACGGGTAAGTAACTCGAACACTGACGTTACCGAACGGACGCGGAAAGCGCCACCCGCGCAATTTGTTAACAATACAACTTTCAACATTGCGTGAATCAAGTGACGTGTGTGACACATGTGCAGAATTAACTCCGCCAGCAGGGCCAATTACAAACTTGACGGCAACTCGGCCAGAAAGCGATGGCTTTGACTGCAGACCTCGCTCATAGCAATTCACAACTTGTCCAATATGGGATTGTATAACAGCATTGATTTGATCTTGATCTAACCCGCCCTCAACAAGCGGTTCTTCGCTAAGAGGCTGAAAGTATGCGCGCGATGATCCGGCCATACGCTGTGCTCCATATCCATGACCTGGGCGACCGCCGGCCTTACCTTTAGTGGCGTATCCACCATATCCATACATAGATCCACCATTACCTACACCTGTGGCAACTAAGCCGCGCCCCAGAAGACCACGCTCAAAACCACCACGCATAGCTGTACCACCATAACCTATTCCGGGATTATTAGATTTTGCCTTAATATTAAGTCCACCCGACCCACTAAAGCCCCGGCCATAACCACCTAATACACCTAACGCCCCACGATTTTGTATACCTATTTTTAGGCGCGACACCTTACGATTTCTACCCACATCGCGCTTTTTTATATTTGATTTATTCGCTACGTTTAATATTTTTGTTTTACTCACCTCTACTTGTCGCTCTTTTAATTCTGGAATTTGGCTTTGCTCAAAAACCTGAACCGTCACCATATCTGCAGCTTTTTCAAAATAACGGTGAAGTATCCAAGACGAAATAAAAAATAAAGTTAGTAACGTAAGGTGCCCAATTGCAGAATACTTAATAAATGGCAGCAGACTTTTTTCATCTTCAGGATTAGGCTCAACCTCAGAAACAAGCCGCAATGCTGAAGAATCACTTGCTTGCCGCAAAAACCCAAGTGAAGATATTTTTATAGGGCCTGATTTCAGCTGATCTTTTGCTAATTCAGAAATTTTAACATAATTTTCAGTATCAAATTCAATGCAAGATATATCTTCAATAAATTCTAGGCGCCTCATGTTAATATTATGAACAACACAGAGCTTGTCTGATTGCCAATTTAAAATACGAAGCACCTCGCCACCATTATTTTCAAATATAAATTTTTCGTTACTCATAAATACACCCTTTTAAAATTGCTCACGGCTTTTAATTATTCGATCACGGTAATTAGTGCGAAACCCTAAAAGATCATGCAATTTTTTTTCATTTTCAATTGTGGCCACGCCCTCGAAGCCATTGTTGTAACGACCATGCACCGACATGTCGTCAAACTGAAAATCTGTTTTTAGCTCTGCCCCAAGCTGCGACTTTTTATCTGTTAATTTATTTACTATTTTATTGGAGCGATTTTTAACATTACTTTTCTCACTAGCAGAAACTTGCGTGGTAATAATGAACAACAGACAAATAACGACAATAAATAGAAATAGAATTTGCCGAATCATAAATTATTTCTCCCAAGCTCTTGGGCACGAGCCTCAAGATAGGCTGACATAGTAAGATCGTTGCTACCCAATTCAAATTTCTTAAGCTTTATTACTTTCTCTGCATCGAAAGGATTTTCTCGCAACTCGCGACGAGCTTCGATCAGATCACGATTTGATACTCGACTATTTATGCCCGCTGCAATAGCCCCGCGTATTTCTTTTATTTGTTCACGAGGGGCTACTTTTGATAGAATCTGCAACTCATTTATTGCCAGCTCTCGAGTTACACCAGATTCACTTCTAGAAGCCTTAA
>MEPT01000066.1:3945-22070 GCA_001769925.1 Bdellovibrionales bacterium RBG_16_40_8 | reverse complement strand
AAACCCTCAGCTCTGCCAGCGAGAAGACTTTGATAATCTTTTCTCTGAGCTTTTTTAAGACCTCGAGGTATTGGCAGCCTCATAAGCTCACTGTAAAGACGCATGTTTTCGCGACTAACGCGATTTAAGCTTAATACTTCTAAAGTAAAATCACCTCTCTGAATTGCCTTAGTTGCAGCTTGTTCTGATCGTCGCAAAAGATTCATTCGACGAGATAATGTCAATTGAAGTTTTTCTTCAGTATTTGTACTAATTTTTTGTGACGCCAATTCTTTGTCGAGCTCTTTATAATTCTCAATAGACATAAAACGATTAAGAATAACTTCAGATGAACTTTTTCTTACCGCAGATTCTTTAAGGTATGTGTTTAACATATTGTAATTTTTGTCATGCGCAAAAATCTCTAGCACTAGTCGCCCATATATTTCTGGCGTTTTACTAAATGTTTTCTTTAAATGAGAAAGCTCATTCCACGGATATTTAGACTCTCGTACAATCTTAGCGCGTATTAAATTGGCCTTATGTTGATCGTTTTCTTTTTTTAAATACTCTTCATATGCTTTTTTTGACGGCTTGCCTGCAAGCTCTGTTAATACAGCTAATTTTAAATGTTTTTCAGCAGTAGTTAGCTCATTCATCTTAGCCATTTTCGCTAAACTTAATGCGTTTTTAAAATCTAACCGAAGTTCAGCCACCCATAAACGCTGACTCGTTGCATATTCTCGGTCTGCATTTGTCACATCAGCTGTTTGAATGATTTGTCTAGCAGCGCGATCAACACCATCAAGATCTTTAAGCCGCTCAGAAAGCAAAATTTTATTTTTATATATATTTATTTTTTCTTTACTACTTGCATCAGCTAGCGGCGCATTTTCTAGCTTTGTTATCGCCTGTCGCAAGTCTGCGTCGCTACCCTTGCCAGCATTATATTTGACTGAAACTTGATTAACTATAGATTGACGAGCTAATTTATTATACTCACTCTTTTTTTGTAAAAATAATTTAGCGTAATTAAGAGCGCTTTCTTCAATTGACAGATGATCTTTAACCTGAGCCCACGAATCTAAAGCCAAATCTGCTGCCTGTATTTTCATATTTAAAGGTAAATTATTTTTATTAGTAGCTAAGCGATCAAAGTCTAAAGCTACCTCTTTATACTGTTTTTTCTTATACTTGATATAGGCAAGCTGGTACTGCGCTTCGTCGCTTTTTGGACCATGCGGATTTAAATTTAAATAGTGTTCATAAGCGCGCCCCATTGCCGAAACATCCTTTGATTCTTCAGCACACTCAATTTCTGCCATTAAAGCACTTTCGAAAATTCTTTTTATGAAATCCGTTCGAATTTTATCTCTGCCATTTTCACGCTTTTTTAACAAACGAGCGCCCTCTTCTGCGGCCAAGTGATAATATTTAGACGCAGTTATGTTGTTTTTAGTTTTGCGCGCAATGTGGCCTGTCCAATTTATCATCTCGATGTCGTCAGGATTACCGGCATAATAAGTCATCAAAGCCTCAAGAAGCTCAGATGTAGGCTCAACCTTTTCTTTTTTAATCCACCCATGAATATATACTCGCGACTTGGCCTTTAAATCGTCACAAATCGTTTTATTTTTACAGCTGTTGCTAATTATATTTTTATAATATTTTTTATATTCGTTTAGCGACTCTTTAACTTTATTTTGATCCCATAGGCCCTGAGCCGTGCGGATTTGAATTTCTAACCTTTCGTCGTTACTGATATCCTTAAATTGGCCATATATAGACCATATATATAGCGCACCCTCTTTATTTCCTAAACGATCGCATTCTTGCCCTAAATAAAACAGATTAGGCTTTTGGTCTTCTTTTGAACTTAACGAGATAAGTTCAGAAATTGCATTCTTATCTACAATTTCTCGCGCCATAAAAGTTGCAAGGTCGTACGTTAAGTCTTTGCGTAGTGAGGCTTCGACATTATTTTTGCTACGCAAAATTGAAAGAAGTGTTTCTTTTGCCAATTTGCTTTGACCAATATTTAGGTAACTCCAAGCAAGCCTATAACTAACAAAGTTTTTATTAGATATGTCAAATTGTAATGCCTGCTCAAAATTCTTTTTTGCATTTAAAAAGTCACCACCTCTAAAATTAAGCTCGCCAAGTCCGGCGTAAGCTTCTCCGATTAGGTCTAAGTCATAGTTTTCTTTTTGTTTTATAATATTTAAAAAAACTTGGCGCGCTTCGTTTATTTGCCCATTTAATATCTGCAAGTGCGCAATTTGTAGTAGTATTCGCGCACGCCTTTTTACAGGCAATATAGAAAAAGCATCTTGATAATATTTTATAGCACGAACCCGCGTAGAATTTGACTCTTGGCATTTTGATTTTGCGCATAACCTTTCTTCTTCTTGTATTGCAATTAGGCGAGCTTTATCTGAATAAAGATCAGCTAATCTTACCATCACATGAGCTTCATTTGCTTGCCCCACCAGTGACGGCAATGCCGACTCTAGCTTGTCAATCACCATGTCATGAGCATGAATATCTAATTTGCCTGCGCGCGCAAACTCACCGAAAGATAAACAAAATAAAAGCGCGCCGAGAAATCTAATCATTAATTTCTTTCTCCTTGCAAGACAGCAAAGCTAATTTTTGAAAAACCAGCTCGCAATCCAGATAGCACAACAGGATTCAGTGAAGAAAAATTTGCCCTTTTATCTGCTTGAACAATAATCCTCTCGTTAATTTTGCGTTCGCCACGCAAAACAATACCCAATTGTTCAATATTCAATACCCTATCATTTATAAAATATTTGTTGTCTTGAACTCTAACGGTAATACTTTTTGCAGCTAGCAACTCACTTTGCGTGGCTTCTGGCAAAATCATCTCGCGCGGTATTTTCATCTCAAAAGTACCAGATGTTGTGCTTACCAAAAGATAAATTACCAATATTGTAAAACCATCTACTAGTGATGTGAGCGTAAGACTTAATGAAAAAAACTGTTTCATTATTTTTTGTTTAGGTTTAAGCGAACTTTGGCCCTTTAACATAGACTGAATGAGACTTTGATTTAGTATTTGTGACTCATTAAATTTCATCTGCTACTCCATATAAATACTTAAAGCGGGGCAATGCCTATATTGGTTATATCTTGCTTTTTTAACCGATCCATAACGGCAACAATATCTTCATACGAAGAATTAGCTGCTGGTAAAATCAAAGCCACATTGAGTTGTGGCATAGCTACCTTTATGTTTTTTGCAAACCGCTCAATATCGCGTGCGTTTACATGCCTGTCTAAATGTTGAATTGTAATAACTTTTATATTTTCGTTTAGATCTTTACCATTTTTAACACTAACTTGTACTGAGCTATCGTTTTCAAAACGTACCCAAAGTGCCGTAGGGTTTTCGCTCGCACCTAACGGTACTTCTGTGCCAACCGCCTGTGATAAATTTAGTGTCCCTACATGAACCCACACGCCAGTTAAAAGCAAAAAGCAAATGCAAACCGCCAAAATAGAGATCATCGGCATCAAATTAACTTCAAAATCTAAACTTTTTTCTTTTTCCACTTAAACACTCTTTTGTGGTCGTACTGTTCGGCCTGGGATAGCTTCATAATTAAAGCTTAGCCAATTGAACACTTTTAAAGCTGCTTGATTTAAATCTTCTTGAAGATGATTAGTTCGATTAGTCAAAACAGCGTACATTACTAAAGCCGGGATAGCCGTAATAAGCCCATATGCAGTAGTGTTCATGGCCAAAGCAACGCCTTTAGTTAATAAAATTGATTTTTCGGCTGCATTAAGATTAGCCACAGACGCAAACGCATTAATAAGACCAATAATAGTTCCTAATAAACCAAGAAGAGTGCTTACGTTACCAAGCATTGCGAGAAAACCAGTACGTCGCCCAAGCTTAGCATTTTCAACAGCTAGAACCTCATCCATTTTTGCTTGAATTTCGTCACGACCGCCCATATTTTTAGCCGCCATGGCACCAGCAAGAACAACTGCAGCAATAGGCTCTGAATTCGCCAAGCCGCTGGCATTTTTAACAGCTAGCTCAAGCTCACCACGTCTAATATCATCTTCAAAATTACGTATAATTTTCTTTTGATTTTTTTTATTTATCATATAAAGCGCAAAAGCGCGCTCTGCTATAATTGCGATTGAGGCGATTTGTACTCCTAGGATGGCGTACATCCAGACACCCCCTTCGCTGAAAGCCTTGGTAATTTCAGTTATAAAGCTCATTTGTGTAACCATAGCGCTTGCTCCTTTAAAGTAGTTGTCAGATATATTTTTCAAAAAGTTATGACAGAAACTGTCACAACGCCGTCTGATACAAATTCGTACAATATTGTGCGCAAGTATGGTGCCACGATAAAATGGTCACTGTTTGGTTTTTAGACAAATCAAATGGAACTATCTACAGAGTAGTGACTCAATTTGCGGCCCCATTAGGGTTTAAGAGCTGCTATTAAGTCCTGAAGAATTTGAAAAATTTCCTCTGTATTTTTATCAAACGCCGCTGATGACGACTTTGCATTTTTCAATCTAGAGCGCCTAAATTGTGATTTTGTACTTAGGTCCTCAATGACTTTACCTTTATTTGAGATCGAAATAGCTCCATCCCCCATAAAATTCTCAATAAGGGCAGCTGATAAAACACCCGCATAATCTCTTTCAAACTTCATCGGTCTACTTACTTCATATGGCAGTATAATATCAGAGACTATTCCAGTTTTTTGCGCACTACGACCTGATGGAGTAAATACTAATCCTGTAGTTAGTCTCATTAAAAGACCCTCGCCAACAGACATAACCGATTGCATGCTGCCTTTGCCGTAAGATGTTTTATTACCTATAATAATAGCGCGATCGTAGTCTTGAAATGCCCCCGCCAAAGATTCAGATGCACTTGCCGAAAAAGAATTTGTTACAACCACTAAAGGCCCACCCCATAGAACAGGTTGAGAATGATCAATTGGCAAAGTTTCTTTTTTATTGTCTTTGTCTACACTTGTGATTGCCGCACCGTCATCTGCAATAAAAAGCCCTAGTATTTTAGGTACTTCGTCAACTACGCCACCGCCATTGTTTCGCAAATCTAGCGCTACCCCAACTATATTATTTTTGCTCAAAACTTCGCTAAGTGCCTTTCGCAAATCATTACTCACCTCGTGGTAAAATGCATCAAAGCTAACTCGTGCAAGTGGGCCGCCTGGAGAATCAACAACTTCAACCTGAATTCGCGAAGAAGCAAGTTCGATTCTTTTTCGCTTTAAGCTAACGTCGAATGTAATATTATCACGTAATACACGTAAATTAATTTCTGAATTTTCTTTACCCGCAAATATATTAACAGCTGAGTCAGATGAAATATTTCTTAACCAAATCCACGAAGAACTTTTATTATTTTCAGATAGCCGTTTTTTTATTTCAGGACTAGTGACATGAGTAATAATGTCACCTACCTTAAGCCCAGCTTCAGCAGCCGCGCCATTTGGCACCAGATCTATAATTCGATAGCCCTTGATATCGGCGGCTCTAGAAAGCCCAACGCCAACATAATCAGACGACATTCTTCTGATAAGATCAGCCGACTCATGTAATAAATGAAAATCAGAGTGCGGATCTAAAGTTTTTATATAGGATTTTGCAATAGTAAGCGGTATATTTTGCTCATCTAGCTCTGTTGCTAAACGCCAAATAGTTGAGCGCATTTCACGTATAGCTAATACAAACGCATGACGCTCAGATATATTAGTAGATTCTATTTGCAGCATAGTTATTGCCATAATATCAATAAATTTATCTTCAGCTTCTTGAATAGTTGAGGGTCGCTTTTCTATTATTAGATCAATGTTATTTTTTTGATTTGATTTACTTGCGATTTCTCGTGCGCGTAGAAATACTTTTTTTCTATATTCAATATTCTTAGAAAATTTAGCTATGAGATGATTGTATCTCGCTATAGAGTCGTAAAGAATCATTTGAAATATATCGCGCTTTGTTGACCTGAAAGTTTCATTATCAATTTCACTAAGCTCTGGAGCTGAGAGATTCGACAGTAATTCAAATTCATTCTGTAATAACGTAAGCGACATTGGATCTATAATATTTATAAATTCAACAACAGCCTGCTGTGTTTGCTCTAAACTTAATTTATGCACACTTTGATGGTTTGCCAGGGCAAAAGATAAAATTACAACTTCTGGTTTTTGTATTTCTGAAAGTAATTCGCTACAGGCTTTCGAATCATTCGTTTTCGTATTGCCAGCAAAAGTAGCGAAACTTATAATTTGTAAAGAGATTACGAGAACTATTATAAAATGGCGCATTTACTTTACCCTCCCAGACATTAAGTTTGGCCATGGTAGCAGAGCAGAAAATATTTAATGTATTAGCAAATGAATCGTGTAATTTTTTTACTGATTTTAAGCAAAATCTCTATAGTT
This sequence comes from Bdellovibrionales bacterium RBG_16_40_8, assembly GCA_001769925.1. GTDB lineage: Bacteria > Bdellovibrionota > Bdellovibrionia > Bdellovibrionales > UBA1609 > RBG-16-40-8. The sequence goes on along the minus strand of MEPT01000066.1, from coordinate 15,624 downwards.
TCAGCTAGTTATAGCTAGAGATGTTTTGAAGACTCATAAGAATTTGTTATCGCAAATTTTATTTTGGCTACTTTTTTAAATAATTAATAAACGCCAGGCCGGCTAGCATTATGGCAAGCACATAGTTTATTACACTAATGGCTGACATGCCAGCGATCGTTGGGCCTTGATCCCAAATATGCAAAATAGCGGCACTAAGCACAAGACTTGCAACTATGACACCTAAAAACATTGTGTTAGCTGCATTTTTTGTAGTCACACGTAAATTTTCAATTTCATGAATTTGCGTTTTTAATACGAAATCTGGAGATGAAAGCCTGAGCATAATTTGTTTTATTTGCCTAGGCAAAGAAGCCATCAGCGAATTTACATCGCGCCCAACAGATGAAATATCTCGCAGAATTTTTGTGGGCTCAGCGCGTGATTGTACAAGTTCAGCCGCAAACTCAAGCGCATAAATAAGAAAGTTAAAATCCTTCATGATAACCCGGCCCATACCCTCGATAGAAATTATCGATTTACAAAACATTATTAACTCAGGCGGTAGCCGCAAGCCATAACGTGATGCTAGTGCCGCAGAATTCATCATCAGTTTACCGACGTTAACATGCTTTAACGTTAACCCATAGTATGGGGCGATCATATCACGCAAATCGCGGGCGAATAGATCTACATCTACTTGATCTGTATATGGAGCAAGGTCAATGTACTCATACGCAAAACGGTCATAGTCTTCGCTAGCTAGTGCCACAAACATATTGGCAATAGCACCTTGGGTTTTTCGATTAAGTCGCCCAATTACCCCGAAATCAATAAGACCTATACGATTGTTCGGTAAAACAAACATATTGCCTGCATGCAAATCACCGTGAAAAAGCCCATCAGTAAATACCATTTTTAAATAACAGCGTAAACCCGTACGTAATACAGATTCTGGATTAATGCCCTCTTGATCAAGTGCATTTTTTTGACTAAGCGGGATTCCTTCAAGTTCTTCAAGTACCAGAACTTTTCGACCAGAAAACTCATCATATACTTTTGGAATCTTAATATTTGGTTCTTTAATAAAATTCTCTTGAAACCTACGAATATTATTTGCTTCAATCACAAAATTAGTTTCAAAATCTAGTGTGCGCGCAAATTCGTCAACTACCGCTAACGGATTAAATATCTTTGCTTCTGGTACGTATTTCTCAAGTAGGCCCGCTAAAAAATAAAGAACACCTACGTCTTCTCGAATAGTATCGGCAACCCTTGGCCGCTGCACTTTTACGACAACGCGCTCGCCATTTTTTAAGCGTGCCAAATGCACCTGCGCAATGCTGCCAGCAGCGAGTGCCTCGCGATCAAATGAAGAAAAAATACTCTCTATTTTCGAGCTAAAATGGCTCTTTAATTCTTTTTCTATATCAGAATATGATAGCGGCGTAACACGATCGTGAAACTTACTAAATTCTGATGTATATTCTTCTGGTATTAAATCTGGACGAGTTGCAAGAAGTTGTCCTAGTTTTATAAAAGTGGGCCCAAGTTCTTCGAAGGCACTTCGTAGACGTTCAGCCGTTGTTAGATCGCTTGCGCCGACGGGCAGAAGTCGCTCGAGAATTGTGAGGTGACGCAGGTTGGTCTTTTCTATTATGTCTTGAAACCCGTGCTTCGCGAACACTGCGACGATTGTTTTCATGCGGGCGGCGTTCTTGAGGGGGTTTGCTCTTCTTTTTAATAGCATCAGATGCTTTGTCGCCTTTCGCGAGCACAAAGTCAATGCGGCCAGCCTGATAATCTGCTGCCGCCACCTGCACTTGAATTATATCGCCAATTGAATAGGCGCGTCCTGAACGCTTACCCACTAAGCGTAAATTTTCTTCATCAAATTTAAAGTGATCACCACCCAGCTCCTCAATATGTAGCAGCCCATCAACATCAAATTTACGCAACGAAATAAATACTCCGAATTTTGTCACTGAACTTATCATGCCCTCAAACTCATCGCCTAAATGTTGGTGCATAAATCGCGCCTTTTTAATAGCTAAAATTAGCCGTTCAGCTTTAACCGAGCGCTGCTCACAAGCACTTAGCATAGAACCTGCTTCTTCAAGCTCTGACATATGAATTCGTGAATACCCCTTAATGCCTAGTGATGCCTTTAGTAACCGATGAACAATTAGATCTGGATAACGACGTATAGGAGAAGTAAAGTGCGTATAAAACTTAAATCCCAACCCAAAATGGCCAATATTTTGGGCGCTATATTTAGCCTGTTTCATCGAACGAAGTGTTAGCATATTTACGACAGACTCTTGCGGCAGACCAGAAAACTCTTTAAGCGCATGAGAAAGACGTTTTTGCAGCTGACCGTCACTTAGCTTGCGGTAATACCCAAAAGCATTTAAAAATCTCTCAAGAGTAACGAGCGCTTCTTCTTTTGGAGAATCGTGTATACGAAAAATTGCAGAAATATTTTTAGCGTTAAAATGCTTGGCTACTGCGACATTCGCCGCAAGCATTAATTCTTCAATTAGCCGGTGTGCAAATAAGCGTTCTGATTTAATAATGTCAACAGGTAAGCCGGCCTCATTAAGTTCAACTGTAGATTCTGGCATATCAAGATCAAGGGAGCCTTCTTTAAATCTACGCTGCATTAATATATGCGCGAGCTCACTGGCACAACGAACTTCGTCTTTTACATGCGTAAGTTGGCTTGGTATTTCACCATCAACTATTTCTTGTGCTTCGCCGTACGTAACACGCGCTTGGCTTTGTATTATCCCTTCGTAAAATTTTGAACTCTTCATTTCACCGTTAAAATCAAAATCCATTTCTGCCACCAAAGACAGTCGCGGGACTTTAGGTTTTAACGAACACAGCTCGTTACTTAAAGCCTCTGGCAACATCGGGGATACAAAATTGGGAAAATAAGTGCTTGTGCCCCGCTCATAAGCTTCTTTATCTATTGCGGTACCTGGCCTTACATAATGGCTAACGTCGGCGATAGCTACCGACAATCGAAATCCATGATGGATCTTTTCTACAAATATTGCGTCGTCAAAATCTTTTGCCGTTTTGCCGTCGATGGTAATAAAATTTTTTCTGCGCAAATCTTTTCGCCCAACAAAATCACTTTCTGATACGTCTTGTGGCAGCCGCTCAGCCTCGGCCCTTGCTTTTTCTGAAAATTTAAACGGTATGTGTTGTACCGAAAGCACTCGCTCGTTATCAGTTAACGGATCAGAAATATCTCCGATAACACTTTCTATCTGGCCTTGAAATCCACGCAGAGAATCGGGATAACTTGTAATCTTCACGACGACCCAGTTTTTGTCTTCAACTTTTAAATTTAGAGACCAGCCAACCTTTAGATCTTCTCCCCAAGCGAAACTATCGTCATGCAATATACCCTGTGTGGCATTTATTTTTTTTAAATGCCCAGTAACTTGTTTTGTGTCTCGCTCAATAATACTAACAATCTCACCACGGGGGCGCCCGGCATCACGTTTAATTAGTATTTGCACACGATCGTTTGACATCACACCATGCATAGAGTGTTTGGCAATATAAACGTCAGGTATATCACTATCGTCTGGTATAAAAAAGCCGTACCCGTCAGGATGACGCTTTACTGAACCATCAATTTTTTTATTAAGCGGTATGTGCGGTTTTTTCATTATAAGTTTAAGTGGTAACGCCAGAGCCAGATTTTACTATTAAAAATTTTAAATACTTTTCTTTCCAAATTCCTAATTCCATTGCACCTTGGCACCCAGGACAATTGATAATTTTCGGTAAATTTATTTGAACTGCTTCACCCGCCGAAGAGTCTATATAGTCTTTACCGCGTTGGGCAAGATAAAGCTCTACATGTTCGCATTTTTCACATTCGTATGGCACAAAAAATGACTCAACTGTTGCCGATGTCGGTAAAAAACCATCTATAATATTAAAATAGTCTACAACACGCGGCGGAGTCTTTCTGAAAACGATTTGTATTCTCTCATCAAGCTTACTTAACCAGTGCGCCCAAAGCTGAACGGCTTCTGAGTTGATATATTTTATATTTTCACACTCGAAAATGACCCGCTGAGATAAAAGAGGCTTTATATTAGGTAGCGACATAGTCTCACTCAAATCATTCGATAACTCAATGATAACATCGTCAGCTGTTTTGTGGGTTTTTATATCTATTGTCATTAAAAATAAAACGTGTATCCGAGCATGGCTAAAATGCCGCTCATTGAGGCCGCGAAATCTCTTTCTCCATCATCTTCAATTTCAAATTCTTTACCCTTATCCGCCTGCGTTATTATTGAATCACCAGTAAAAAAACCACTCGTACTGTCAACAATAAATCTATTAAAAGAAAGAAATCGAGCGCCACCTTCTACATTTATACAGTGACCAGGAACAATACAAAATTCAGCCCCTAAACCGAGCATATAGCCAATATTACTTCCGCTAAATTTTACATTTCCGCCAGTCTCTTCAATCTCACCACTCATGTGCCCGTAGCCTATCCCAAATTGCGAGTAAAATTTAATTGATTTATCCTCAAGCATGTACCACTTAAGCATAGGAAAAATCGTAAACCCACCAAGATTATATTTCGCATCAGTGCCAGATTCTTCTTTGTAGTAATAATATGACGGTCGAAGACCTATTGCGATCGAGCTGCCAGATAAACGGCGCGTGATTTGAGCATTACCCTCCCACGCATTGCCAAATTTGCTGGCCCCCGACGCCACTGCATCTATTACTTTATTCATGTCTTCTTGGTCAGAATTAATAAAGCCAATATTGCCGCCGATAGACCAACTGCCTGAACCGCCACCAACCGCCCACGCATTTGATACAGCTAGCAGTGCGATGAGTGCTATTAAATATCTTAAATGCTTCATACAAATCCCTTCTAGCTGCGTTTATTATATTTTCTCTTGCTATTTCTGCTGGTCAACTAGAGTCAAAAAACCTAGACTAGACGAAGGCATGAATCCTTTTGAATTGGCCGTAAACAACAGTATTGGACTCTTTTTCGCGCTATGGCCACAACCAACGCCACCAAACGAAAAACTTCTTTCAGCAAAAATTGTTGCTCATCGTGGGGTGCACGAGAACAGTTTAGCAATTGAAAATTCACGTGAAGCATTTCAACTAGCCGTTAACAACAAATTATGGGCTATTGAGTTTGACGTTCGCTTTACGCAGGACAATATACCTATCATAAGCCATGACCCAGACAATGGCAGGCTTTTCGGTTGCCCTGACATTGTTTTTGCACAGGTAGATTTTTTAACACTACGAAAAAAACTCCCACAAATAATTTCTTTACAAGAAGTAGTTGCCGAATTTGGCAGAAAAATTCATTTTATGATCGAAATAAAAGACAGTCTGCACCATTCGCCTTTAAGAATAAAATCTCTTCAACAAATTTTAGCAACGCTTACTCCAAAAAAAGATTATCATCTTTTGTCTTTAGACCCTGATTACCTTGAGGCGCTGACTTTTTTTGCTCCAAAAGACGCCATGATGGATGTAATTTGGCTAGATTCTAAAAAAATTATGAAAAAAAACAATGAATTAAATCATGGCGCAATAGCCGGGCATTTTTTATTTTTTAACAAAACTCAGATAAAAGACCTTCAAGAGAAAAATAAGCTAGTTGGCGTAGGATTTTTAGACTCACGAAATTCGTTTTATAGAGAAATCAATCGCGGCGTAGATTTTGTATTTACCGACAAACCTTTACGACTTAAGAAGGTAATTTTTACATAGTCCGTTAATAATGACTAACCTTTTTGCTATTTCACTCCTATTTCGCTAGTTCATATGGTTGGGTTTTAACCGCACGGGGAGGAAAAAATGAAATATTTAGCATATATATTACTTTTCACGCTAGGCTTGTCACAAAGTACGCAAGCTAGCCCAAGTAATATAGTCTACACCGAGACAGTTAATAAAAATGCCGGGTTTTTTAGTATTAAAGAAATTCATATCGAGCGACTTCAAGAAATGGAACTAACGCTACCGATGAATGAGTCTGGCAATTACCTAAGCGATTGTTCAAAATCTGCGATTAATGACAATTCTACGGGATTCATGCGTACGACGGATTCGCTTGACGATATTAGCCTAGATGACATCATTAATATTGGTAAAAAAGCATGGCAATTTATTATAAATAACCGACCTGTTGTAAATGCCGGCACACAAATCGCGAGCGCTATACCTCGCGGTATTACCTGCTGGAGCGACCTAGAAAATTGGCATGCCCCAAGGGGTGAAGTCTATCGCGCAATCTACGTAAATGGTTTTGGCTTTGAAGTCGTAAGACTTGAATTTCGCCTTGTATATTCTTATGGCGGGCAGGTAAACGGCGTTGGTCATTATTTATCTAACGCAACAATTCAGTATAGTAAGCTTGATGTATTCTGGGGATTTAGCATCAATGCTTCGGTAGAAGTACCACCTGTTACAAACGTGGGCACGAAAGAAAATCCTGTGGCTGCAATGCAATTTTCTGTACTGTGGACAGTGCGCGGGCTCAACCATTTGCAAAGAACTGCAAGCTTTGTAGTATATGGAGACGGTCGCCCCACACAAGTTCTACCCTAGACCATATGTACGAGCAGAAGCTTATAAGCGCCGAACTAACTGAGGCTATTCGGCGTTTGTTGGCTGATGATGTGGTGTCGATTCCTACAGAAACAGTGTACGGATTAGCTGCAGATATCACAAATTCAGTGGCAGTAGATAAAATATTTACGATAAAAGAGCGTCCTTTTTTTGACCCGCTTATTGTTCATATATATGATCGTATGCAGGCAGACGATGTTGTCGCGTACTTTCCTACACTAGCTGAAAAACTCGCCAAAAAATTTTGGCCAGGACCACTAACAATGGTCTTACCTAAGCGTAGTGATTTGAACCCAAAAATAACAGCAGGGCTTGACACCGTTGGCGTTCGCGTACCGAAACATGAACTAACTCGCGAATTAATTCGTCTCTTAAAACGCCCTTTAGTTGCGCCAAGTGCAAATAAGTTTGGCCGCACCAGCCCGACAACTGCCGAACATGTTCACGCCGAGTTTGATGACAATATTTTTGTTTTAGACGGCGGCCCATGTGAAGTTGGTGTTGAATCAACTGTTGTAGGGTTTAATACTGAATTCAATGAAATTTACATTTATAGGCCCGGGGCTATCACCTACGAAATGCTCAGCGATTTTGCGCCGGTGAATACTTCGTCAAGCCCAGCCTCTCCTGGTCAATTGGATCACCACTACAGACCGACGCTACCTTTAGTAATTTTATCAACGACACCTTATCTTACGAATGAAATATATTATCAGCTAACCCGTGATTTAAAAGTTGCAGAACTCTACCCTAGCTGGATGAAACTACCTGAAGAGCCCACCATAGCCGCTCGTCTACTTTATGCCAATTTACGTAAATCCGCACAAAAGCCCGGGGCCAACTGTATTCTATTTAATTATAATTTAGATGAACACATTTCAGGCCTTGATATAGCAATTACGAACCGTCTAAAGCGGGCAGCTTCAATAATACTTTAATATGACTCCAAATATGATCACAATGTGACTCTATGCGTTGTATATTATGTATTCTCTGTTATAATCGCTAGCTTTGCCCCGGAGCCTTTAAATTGAGTAAATTTGCCTACAAACTGATAACTTTTTTATTTTTGCTTTTTATTTCGCATACAGGACATTGCGAAGAAAGCCCGATAGTCGTTGAAAACACAGTTGAATCAGAAAACGTAGTTAAATCAGACAGTTATCTAGAAAAAATTCAAATAAACCTAAATAGAAATGCTGGCAGAATTGAAGATGCTATTTCTCACCAAGGTGCTTACTTCAAAAACTTTTGGGAGCGGCTTGATCAACTCCCACTGTCACTGCCAATTCAAGAAAATTTAAAGCTTTTTAGGGGCATGAGTATAAACCTCGGTTACAAGTACCATGTTGAGCCTTCATATACGGGCGGCTACTTTACTCATATAGATACCTATAAGGTACGCATTCCAATCAATGTGGGAGATTGGATTTTACCTGATGGTGTCCCCTTCATCTCGCTTAATCCCGGTGCTGAAATAAACTTTTGGCAATATTTTAAAACAGCAACAGAAGCTCGAAATCCCCTTAACGGCTATTCGCTGGCGCATTTCCCGTTAACTGCAGAGCGCGCAATAAACAATCTAAAACCTGGTGATCTTGTACACCTACGAACCAATACGAACATCAATATAGGAGTTCGTAAATCTTGGAATATACCATTGGGATTAGAAGTGAGCGGTAACATTGCTTATATTCTGCAGGGTGAATTTGATACTTTTATTTTTCGATCTGACGAAAATAAAATTCGTCTTCGCATCATCGGCCGTCGCGATAAAGGGGTAAATGGCTCTGTAGCCATGGGCGTACAAAGTAGCTTTAAGATTTTTGCGGTGAACATCGTCGACAATAAAATTATTAAGATCACGCATTTAGATGAAATTTTAGCGTATGATGGCTTCGAAAATGACCAAAATATTTATATTGTAGATTACACTTTAAATCTCGACTCGCCTGAAGTACGTGAGGCCTATAACGAACTTTTTGCTACAAACTTAAGACTTAAAAATTTTAATCCAGCAAAAAATGCCGTAATTAATTTAATAAATCCTTTCAAATCACATGGTGAAATTACTGACACCTTAATTTCTAATTTATCAAAATTAAATGATCTTTTTCATGAAGATCTTTTTGAAAGAGACCATTCAAAAAGGCGCGTCGATCGAAATATTATGGGATCTAACAATGCTGAAAATGTTAAACAACGCAATTTTCGTTTTGGCATTAATGGGTTGTATCGCCTGAACACCTTAACAATTCGCCGTGATAATCGACTTACACTTTTTACTACGCAGCCTGATGGTAGCGAAACGCGTGACAACTACTTTTATCCTTCTTGGATAAAAGGCTTAGATCAGCGCGGGCTATTTGGGCTTTTTAGAGACAATACTCTACGCAGTACTGACATGATATATATAACTAACGACGACTTCGTGCCTATTGATTTTAAATCAATTGGTTTTTATTTCGACTATTCAGATAAAAATTATAAAAATCGTGAACATAAAAAGAATCTCGAACATTTTCAGCGAATTTTAACACCTGCGCTTTATCAGAAATTAATTGATTATCTTATATCACAAGATCTTTTTACTTTAAACGGCACGCTTAAAAACGCTCGTGTTTACTCGCGCTACTATATTAATGTGCGCGGACTACGTTCTATTGAGTCTATATTAAAAGAATTAAGAAGAGATGGTGCCGAAAACTATATTAGAAAAATTACGATTGGTTTAATTGACAATACACCAAACGCAGCAATTGCTCACACAACACATCAAAAGCAACCACACCGACCCAGATGCCACGGCTATAAATCTTACAGCAAACGTGTAATCGATAATTGTAAAAAAATTGAAGATATCGTTAAACGCCTGGCCCTTGCTCTTGACACCGAAGTTCCACTACTTGAGCGCCATACTCAGATGGAGCATCTTTTAAACAACAGTCTATTCAACAAAATCGGCCCAGGTATTATTTTTCGTCTTATACCCGAAAATGAACTTGCCACGTCGTCTTTTTTTGAAATTAAATTTTATCTAGCAAATAAGATTGAGCCTTACGTATATTTGTTTCCGCCAAATAATAATTACGAAGATCGTGAATTCTATAAAATCATTCTAGATATTCAAAAAATAATGGATGATATGACTCCTGAAATGCGCGAGCCCTTAATTTAGGCGAACTAAACTTTGCTCTAAAGCTTTTATTTTTAAATTTAGTTCAGCTAGTGCAACTCGGCCCTGATCGACAACCTCTTGGGGTGCATTTTTCACGAAATTTTCGTTATTAAGTCTTGTGGTTAACCCTAAAATTTCTTTTCGAAATTTTTCAATAGATTTTTCTATACGTTTACGCTCTTCACTTAAATCTACTAAACCCTCAAGGTATACGATTACATCAACCGAATGCCCGTGTATATAAAGTGGGGTCAACGCACATTTACTAAGTGAGCCTTCTTCTTTAATATCGCACTCAGAAAGCTTTGCAAGTTTCATTATATATGATTTGTTAACAAGAAGAATTTTTTGCGCAGGTGACTCTTTAGGGTTCAAACGAACGCGCAAATCTTCGCTTGGCTTTATGCGATTTTCACCACGCACGTTGCGTATAGCTGAAATCACCTCAATAACAAGATCTAGTTCTTCAGAGCGTTCTTTGCTGCCAAGTTGAGTCCAGTATTTATCAGTCTTTGGTGACGGATATTGATCAACGATACATGCCGCCCCGCGAATGGGTAACTTCTGGTAAATTTCTTCGGTTATAAACGGTATAAACGGATGTAGCAAACGTACGATACGGTTGAGTGTTTGTGCTAAAACCAACTTTGTTGCCGCTTTTTCTTCAGCCTTATCACCATAGACAACAGGTTTTATAAGTTCTAAATACCAATCGCAGAATTGATGCCAAACAAATTCATAAAGTGTGTTAGCTGCCTCAGAAAAACGAAATTCTTTAAGCTGCTCGTCAACAATACGCTCGCACTCGCTTAACTTATATATTATCCAAAAATCTGCATCAGAAAGAACTTCGCGTTGTGGAGTGGCTTTTTCGCCTTCGCTAGGTGCAGTAAAATCATTAAGCACCGCTAGAGAAAAGCGGGCAGCGTTCCATATTTTGTTCATGAAATTTCGATAACCTTCAAGTCTTGCTACAGAAAATTTTAAATCTTTTCCGGCAGCTACCTGTGCTAACAACGTGAACCTTACACTATCTGCGCCGTACTCATTAATAAGTTCTACTGGGTCAAGAGCATTGCCCAGAGATTTTGACATCTTGTGCCCCTCAGTATCGCGCACAAGTCCGGTGATTATAACCTTGCGAAAGGGCACGTCTTTGCGAAACTCTAAACCCATCATAATCATTCTTGCCACCCAAAAGAAAATAATGTCGTGGCCAGTGACAAGCACATCAGTAGGATAAAATGTTTTTAAAGCCTCTGTTTCTTCAGGCCACCCCATGGTGCTAAACGGCCAGAGCGCTGAGCTAAACCAGGTATCAAGAACGTCTTCATCTTGCCTAATTTTTTTACTGTCGCATTTTTCACATTTTGCAGGGTCAATTTCTGCAACGGTAATGTGTTTACAATCGTCACAATACCAAGCTGGTATGCGGTGACCCCACCATAGCTGGCGCGAAATACACCAATCTTTAATATTATTCATCCAGTGCAAATAGGTTTTCGTCCATGATTCTGGTTCAAATACTACCGTGCCACTTTCAACAACTGACCTTGCTGGTTTAGCCAAAGTCTCCATACGCGCAAACCATTGCTCTGAAAGTAGCGGTTCAGCCACTGCACCACTGCGCGAACAGTGACCAACAGAGTGAACGTAAGCTTCTTCTTTAATTAAAAAGTTTTGGGCCTTTAGATCTTCAAGTACACATTTTCGCGCCTCTTGCGCTTTTAGGTCCTTATAGGCTAGGCCATTTTCGTTAAGCGTACCGTCACGATTAAGAATATTAATCATAGGCAATTTGTGCCGGGTGCCCATTTCATAGTCATTAAAATCATGAGCCGGAGTAATTTTCACCACCCCAGAACCAAATTCTT